>JALVGO010000174.1 GCA_027029065.1 Sulfurovum sp. | reverse complement strand
TGCTCCATCTGTTTGTCGGGAGGTGTGACTGCCAGTTTCATGCACGCAATGGTCTGGCTGGTGATGTTTTTGTCATAAAAGGTACGCTCCGCTTTCTGGGTGCAGCCGGTGAGTATGAGCAGGAAGGCTGCTAAAAGTGCTATCTTTATGATGGTAGTCATTTTGTGTATTCCCTTACTGTATAAGATAGAAGAGTACATTGCCAAACTGTTTCCAAAGCCTTTTTATCATTTTTGTATTATAGCTGAATTTATGATAGACTGTACTAATAGGAGTTTTTATGAAACAGGTAATCTTCTACCTGATGATAATGTATCTTATAACTGTCAGTGCTATTGCAAGAGTCTACTATGTCTCTGCTTCAGGCGGGGCAGACTTTGGTACCATTCAGGAAGCGGTGGAGAGGGTGCAGCCCGGCGATACGGTCTACATCAAAGCCGGCAGATACCATGAACGTGTCTACATAGAGAAAAACGCTACAGAGGCACACCCTATTGTGATTCAAAACTATCAGCATGACACAGTTGTGGTGGATGGTACGGGAATCGACTGGGAAGGGACATGGGGCGGTTTGTTCGAGATTTCACACAGCAGTCACCTATTGCTATCGGGTCTGCAGATAGAACACTCCACACATGCAGGGATCTTTCTGGACAATGCCCATGCTATCACTGTAGAAAATACCAAAACCAATGACACTTTTTCCAGTGGCATAGGGGTATGGGAGAGTGACCATATTGACATCTGCAACAATGAAGTGACACTCGCCTGTAATGACGGCGGCGAGGAGTGCATAAGCATAGTTACCTCACACGATGTGGATATAACAGAGAACGAGGTACACCACAACGGCCCTGGCACCAATGGCGGTGAAGGGATAGACGTCAAACAGGGCTCACACGATGTTACGGTCAAGTATAACCACGTCCATCATATCCGTGGGGCAACCCGTCCGGCACTCTACGCGGATGCCTCCGATCTTCATACCTACAACATCGTGTTTGAAGCCAACCGTGTACACGACATTGAAAGCAACGGTCTTTCTGTGGCAAGTGAGCTGGGCGGACGTTTGGAG
>JALVGO010000173.1 GCA_027029065.1 Sulfurovum sp. | reverse complement strand
CACATGATCACCCCTCTGTTTGTACTGCTGACACTGACCGCACAAGGTGCGA
The DNA here is from genome assembly GCA_027029065.1 of Sulfurovum sp. The sequence continues at coordinate 1,027 of JALVGO010000173.1, read as the reverse complement.
TGAAGTGTGAAGCAGGCAAATGCACCAGCGGAAAAACCGTTACAGCAAAACCACTTCCAAAAGCACAACAAACGGCTAACTCAAAGCCTCAAACAGATACCACAAAGCAACCAAATGAAAAAGCGGTTGCAGCACGGACAGTCATAACAGAAAAAAAGGCCCATAAAGGGCACAGACCTGTGATAGAACAGCTTTTCAATGTACGTACTGTCAAGGTCAAACAAATGAAGGCTGCCAAAGCGCAGGTCAACTACGGCTACATTGTCGCAGAAGATCAACGGCGTGTCGATGTCAGTGCATGGTTTGGCGGATTTGTCGAGACACTCCATGCAGACAAACGCTTCATCAAAGTCAACAAGGGTGATGCACTTGCAAAAGTCTACTCACCGGAGGTATACAAGGCAAAACAGGATTACCTCAACTCTATCCGCTACAATGCCAAGCGCTCGGCACCGGGCATGCTGCGTGGCGCAAAAGAGAAACTTGTACTGCTCAATGTCAGCCCAAAAGAGATCACCCAAATTGAAAAAGAGCGTCGAGCCGATGCCTATACTACCATCTATGCACCGGTCAGTGGATGGATATTTGGCAAACACCTCAACAACGGCTCCAGTTTTAAAAAAGGGCAAACCCTTTTTGAGATCGTCAATATCGATGAGGTATGGATGGAAGCGAAACTCTTTCAGAACGATTTGGCAAAGCTCGATAAACTCGACCGTTTTACCCTTAAAGTAAAAGGTATCAGTGGCAGCTTTGAAGCACAAAAGTCACTCCTCTATCCCAAGCTTGATCCCAAAGAGGCAACTGCCACCCTTCGGCTTGTCGTCACTAATCCGGATGAACGTCTCAAGCCCGGTATGTATGCAAAAGTATATGCCTCATCCAAAGCCAAGACAAAACTGGTCATTCCACGTACAGCTGCGATTCGTAAAGAGGGGATGTGGTATGCATTCCTCGCTACCGATTTCAAAGGCGAATATGAACCTGTACGCATAGAGGTGGAGCCGCTCGACAGCCAATATTTTAT
>JALVGO010000172.1:7872-10480 GCA_027029065.1 Sulfurovum sp. | reverse complement strand
TATCTACTGCGCACATGCAAACCGCTCCAAGGCACTGGGGAAAGGGCTTGATCAGATGGGCTTTGAACATGTCTATGAACTTCAGGGCGGCATAGAGAACGGCTGGATCAAAGCGGGTAAAAAAACGGTAAAAGAGTGATCTGTTATGCCCAAAAGCCAATATTTTGGGCAGATAAGTGAAACGCTTTACAGAGATGAGAGAATGTAGTGATTCCCTTCACGCAGTGAACTGCTCAGGTCTGCAACACGTTTGGCATTCTGTCTGCTGTAAGGACTTTTTGAGATCTTTTCGAGATCCTTCAAACAGAGGTTGAGATAGGTCAGCAGGTTTTTAAGCTCACGGTCATGAATCTTGGATACGAGTTTGGAGTGCCCGGCCTCAAGTTTTTTAAGTGTGTTGAGCAGAGCGGTTCTGTTTTTGCTCTGGTATGCTTTGGTCACCATATGCGCAAGGTTTTCCTGACTGGATGCGACATTTGCCAAAGCGGTACTTGCAGATACACTGGCAGTGCTGAGTGAAACGGCAACAACCGTTGAGATCATGATTTTTTTGAACATATTCTTCTTCCCCCCTAATATGAAAAAATATCAATACGAAAATCATAGCTTTTCAAAGCTTAATTGTTAATAAAAGTAACAGTGTCTGGTTATGTTTTCTTTAAAATGATATAAAACCCTTTTTGTTAAAGGTTACTAAAAGCATTACACAGAATCTTCGGTTACATTGCCAGCAACAAACCAGCCAAATATCCCTTCCATAACAGTCAGATCATTCTCATCTGTTTTCACAGTTACATGTACGTTGATGGAGGCTCTGCCCCGTGTCTCAAGCCGGTGCAAAAATGTCTCTGCCTCGGTTTTGTCTATCTGTGCTGTTGCGTATAACGTGGTTTTTGCAGGAGATTTGTAGCGTATCTCGCTGCTGCGAAGCAGGGCGGTGACGTTGCCTGCAAGTTTGGGAAAATCTCTTGTCAGTGCCATACCCGATGTTGTCTCAGCCAGTGTGTAGATCGCCCCGGCATGGAGGGTACTGATGTGGTTTTGCAGTACTGTGTCAGGGTGCAGCCATAGTCTATCGTCCTGTTGTTGTATGCCCAGATGCTTGACAAACGGTATCTGTACAATCTCCATCATGCCGCCTTGTCAATATAGGCTTTGAGGATACGTGCAAACTTGAACAAAAATGCCGCATGGTCAACGGCATCGAAGATATCGGCATCGCTCCAGCCGATACGATGCAGGGAGGCTATGGTTTCGGTGGTAAAGTTTTCAGGCTTATAGATGGCTGTGAGCGCCGCATCAAAAAGCGCTTGGTGTTTTTTATCAAACGGTATGTTTTTGTCTGTACCTTCTACCGCATGCAAATCTTTCGGTGTATAGCCTGTAGAGAGCAGAAGCTGCCGGTTGAAGCGCATACAGTAGTCAAAACCGTTGTCTGTGGCTATGGCATAACGCAAAAAGGTAAAGAAGTCTTTTTCTATGTTCTGGTGCGCGTTTAGGTAGTTGATCTCATTCAGAAACATCTTGAAACGGATGGGGTTGACGGAAGCAAAGAGTTCCCAGTGCGGCGGAACATGACGAAGCTTGGTGCGGACACCTCTTAAAAGTGCTTGCATGTGCTTATTCGGTTCTGGTGAGATGATGAACATAACGGTTCCTTTCAATTTGATTAGACTAAATGGTCTAATGGCAGTATAGAGAAAATCTGCTTAGATTAGACTAAATAGTCTAATCTTGTTGGTTTACTTGGTGTAGGCTTCGAGATTTTCTAAAATAAAGCGGCTCTGCTCAAGAAAGAGACGGGGAGAGGAGAGTGAGGGTGGCATAGAGAGTATGCCCCATGTAGCACTGAGCATAAAGTGCGAAAAGCTTTCGGCATCAAGTTTTTCGGTAAACTCACCATCGTCGATGCCGCTTTGAAGCAGTGCCGCAAGTTCTTTGTGAAGCTGCCTCGCTCTGCTACCAAGCAGTGCATCAAACTCACTGTCAATCGCCGAGAGCTCAACCATGAGACGATAGAGCGGGCAGCCGTAGGTAACAAGTGGCTTGTTTTTGCTCATGGCCGCATAGGTGTCACGCAGTCGCTGCATCACCGTTTCGCCATCTTCACGTTCAAAGATAAAAAAAGTATCCATCTTTGGAAAGAGTCGCTCTTTCACCATTGCCAACACCAGCTCTTTTTTCCCTTTGAAGTGATGATACATAGACCCTTTGGGTATACCCGCTTTTTTGAGGATGGTATCGACCGAAGTGGCGGTATAGCCGTGGATATAGACTTCATCGAAGGTGATGTCGAGGAGTTTTTCTCGGGTGGGTTGTTTTTTCATTTTATGCTTATCCGATCCCTTCGATTTCATCGACATAGACACGGACAAGTTTGTACTCTTTGCTCATATGCAAAACATCTTCCCATATGGCAGTGACGGCTTGATGAAACGCTTTCATTTTCATGTTTCCAAATTTTATATGAATGATATATCTCTTCATATTTTATGCAATCTTTTGGAGTGTATATTTTTGCCCCATCAGTTCCGTGGCAAAGACCAGACAGGCATGGATATCCTCTTTTGTCAGTGTCGGATATTGTTTGAGTATCTCGTTTTCATCT
>JALVGO010000172.1:0-7772 GCA_027029065.1 Sulfurovum sp. | reverse complement strand
CTTCATATTTTATGCAATCTTTTGGAGTGTATATTTTTGCCCCATCAGTTCCGTGGCAAAGACCAGACAGGCATGGATATCCTCTTTTGTCAGTGTCGGATATTGTTTGAGTATCTCGTTTTCATCTTCACCGGCACTTAGAAATTCCAATATGGTTTGCACTGTAATTCTTTGCCCTCTAATAGTCGGTTTACCATTGCAGATATCGGGATCTATGGTGATTTTCCCATTGAGGTAAGATAATTTTTCGGATGTCATGATTGCTCCTTTGTAGATAGATTATACATCATAGCGTGCGCATAAGTCAATTTATCGACTACAAATCATCCTCTTGTATCATCTCAAACCACCAGCCTATCTCTTCGGGGTATTTTTTGGCATGTTTTTCAAACCATTCATCGACTGCAAAGGCATCTAACCCGTATCCGTCTTCGCTCTCAAAAAGCTCCTCCCAACTGTATATATCTTCATAACCTTCCAGTATGGCGACAATAGCATAACGTGCGCCGATATTGTCGTTTGGATTGGAAGCAAGAAGCTGTTGCATTACCCTTAATGCTTCGTCCTTCTCTCCTATCTCCCACATTTTCAGGGCGTAGTTGTACATCATGCGTATGATGTGTCTGTTTTCCATAAAGAGCCAACTTAGTACATCGGGGAATCTTCCTTTGTGTATGACCATTTTCATCGCGCGCTCATACCCCTCTTTGAGGATATTGAAACTCTCCATATCATCACCGGCATATTCGTAATACTCCGAAAGCGTGACATACGGATCGAAAAAATCGGGATCTTTTTTGATTATCTTTTTGAGTGCCTTGATCGCTTTTTTGACATCCTCTTCTTCACTTTCAAGAAAGTCCCAATATGCTGTCTGCACTTCATATCGATTTGCTTCATCTACAAATTAGTACATATATCGTCTCCTTTTTGATAAAACTATAGCATAGTTTGGTTGTTTTATCTCAAAAACCCAAAAGGCACGGCATACATGTTGTCATCCAGTTTCAAGAAAGTATCTCCCCCGTAAAAAATAAGCCCTTTATCAAAAATTTCCTGTAGCTCTTTTTGTAGATGGTAGATATGTTTAAAATCACTCTTGGAGACACTTTTGGAAGCTTTGATCTCGATGGCTACTACCTTTTGACCGAAATCCAAAATAAAGTCTATCTCTTTTTTGTCGGTGGTTCTGTAGTAGTAAAGCCCCGCTTTTTTAGAAGCAGCGCTGTTGGCTTTGAGCAGTTCATCGTAGATAAATGTTTCGATAATAGCACCTTTATAATGCGATATTTCCAATGCTTCCGTCGAGTTTATTTGCAAAAGGTGGCATAAAATCCCGGTGTCTGTGGCATAGATTTTGGGGGTTTTTACCAGTCGTTTGAGTTGGTTTTTAAAAAAGGGTTGCAGCTTATCTATCTGATAGGTATGCTCCATGACGGCAAAATAGCTGTCGAAAGTACGGTTATCCAATCCGGTCTCTCTTTGCAGTTCACTTTTGTGAAAGATATTGCCGCTGCGTATCATGCAGAGCCGATACATCTTGATAAACTTGTCAAGATTGCGTATATGTGCCAGATCTCTGGCATCGGACTCGATATAGGTGCGTATATAGGAGCTAAACCAAAGATATTTTGATTTTTGACTTTGGATTTTGAGGATCTCCGGGTATCCGCCGTCGAGTATATCGTCGGCAATATCGCTCTTGTGGGTTTGTAAGATATATGCATCCAACGAACCGCTTAGGATATCGATGAGATTTTCCGTTTTTTGATATTTCTCTTTTAAAGAGAGCGGATAGAGCTCTACAATCCCAATGCGTCCCGCCAGAGAGTCCGAAATATCTTTGAAGCCTTGAAGCGAAGCGGAGCCTGTCAGCACAAACTGTCCGTTAAGGCGGTTTTTGTCAATATAGGCTTTGAGACTGATCATCAACTCCGGCAGTCGTTGTACCTCATCGATAATCACAGGCTTCTGTAAATGCTCGATAAACTCTTTCGGGCTGTTTTTTGCCATCTCATAGATGTTGATGTCATCAAGTGTTACGTAATTCTCTATACCCAAATGCAGAGCCAAGGTCGATTTGCCTACCTGTCTGGCACCGCTGATGAGTAATACCGGGAAATAGTGCAGATACTCTTCTATCTCCGACCTGATGGCTCTTTTGAGGTACTTCATCTATAATCCTAAATATTTTAGTAGTATGATACTATATTTTTAAGTTATTTATGCTTACAATAGAGCTCCTACAAAAATCTCAACATCTCTTATTCCCGTAAAACAGACTCAACAGTGCCGGTAACAGCAAAAGATCGAGCAGTAGTGCAATGTTGAGTGCTATGACCGTTACAATGGCAAAATTGACATTGGGGATAAAACTGCTTACGCCAAATACTGCAAAAGTCAATGAGAGAATGAGTGTGGTAAGGATCATGGCATTTCCGCTGTGGCTGATGACGTAGTCGATGCTCTCTTCAAAAGGTTTTTCTTTGATTGCATCAAAAAATTTGCTGAAAAAATGTATGGTATCATCGACGGCAATACCAAGAATAACCGCTGCTGAAATAGCAACGCCTATATCGATAGGGATATTTAAATAGCCCATGACCCCGGCAACCAGAAGCAACGGTGCGACATTGGGCAGCACAAACAGCAAGAGCATCTTGAGGTTTCGGTAGATTAAAAACATCGCCGCCATCACAATGAGCAGGGTGGAGGCGATGGAGACAATCGGTGTGTCTGTTACACTGCTTTGCATATAGGCAAAGATGGCAGTCTGTCCCTGTACGTCGGCTGCATAAGGTGCATGTGCGTGCCACCACTGTTTGATCCATGCTATCATTTCCAGATCTTTGGAAGTGTCTTGTATATTGGTGTTGAGTGTCAGTCTAAGGTAGCGTTCATTGGTATCGACCTGATCGTTTATCTCCATACCCTGCGGCAGGCTCATAGAGTAGAGCAGCAGGTATTGTGCCACAAGATTTTTCTCATCAGGCAGCAGGGTAGGGGCATTGGGGTTTAAAACCTTTTGCATCCTCATAATAATATCTTTGAGGGATATACTGAATCGCACTGTAGGATACCGTGTTTTTAATGCCTTTTCAAAAGCGATGATCTGTGTAAGAAATATCGGATCTTTGATGCCTTCTTTTTTGGAGGAATCGATGACTACCTCATACACCATCGGTCCTGTGATATGCTTTTCGATGAAATCACTTCCGCTACGTACCACGGTATTGGGCGAAAAGTATTTGATGCTGTTGCTGTCAACCTTGGTATGGCTCAGTCCATACCCGGCAATGAGAAAGAGCCCTGTAAAAAAGAGAATGATCTTTTTATCATGCCTTTTGATGAAAGTACCATAGCCTTTTATGTGGGAGAGATCCAAAAAATGTACCGGTTTGACGGACTGTTCTTCTTTGCGTGTCAGCAAGATTGCCGGTGCCAGTGTAACACTCAGTACAAATGCGATGAGCGCACCGCTGGTGATGGCAAGTCCGAGGGTGGCAATGGGTTCTATGGCGCTTAGCCCCAGTGTGGCAAAGCCTGTTGCGGTGGTAAAAGAGGTCATGGCGATAGGAAGAAAGTTCTTTTGCAGTGCTACCGTAACCGCTTCTTTGTTTTTAAGTCCCTGTTTTCTGTAATAGACCCATGCCAAAAAAAGGTGCATGGCATCGGCAATGGCAATTGCCGAAATAAAAGAGGGTATGTTAACGGTAAAGTTGTTGAGCTTATAGCCCAAAAGCATCTGTATACTCAAAACAATCAAAAATGTAAACACAATCACTGCGGATGGTACAATAACCCCCATCACATCTCTAAACAGCAGCCACAGCATGAGTACGACAATGATGACCGCCAAAGGCATCAGCAAGAACGCATCATGCTGGGAGACTGTTACAAGCGAGGCGGTAATGGCAGGAACACCGGAGAGGTAGAAGCGGTAACCTGTCTCTTTTTGGGTTTGTTTCAGGATCTGTTGAAGTTCTTTCATCACGGCTATATTGACTGCCTCATTGCTTCCCTGACGGGTAGAGAGTTTCACGGCAATGAGTGTGGTTTTCCCGTTTTTGCTGATGAGGTGATTGACAATCAGCGAATCCTTTAGTGCCAACGCTTTTTTTTCCGGCAGTGCAACCGTATCTTCGATGAAATCCTCTACGATAATATCATCCTCTTCACTGCGTATATATTGGTAGTTTGTGAGTGAATCTACCTTTTGAACACCTTTGATCTTTTTAAATTCACGTGTTAGTTTCAATATGGTCTGAATCGGTTTTGGTCTAAAGATACCCTCTTTATCTTCAAAGGCGACGACAAAGGTGTCGTCTCCTCCAAAGGTGTCTCTAAATGCATCGTAAGAGGTAATGATCTTGGAGTCGGCATCGAACCAGATGCGGTAACTCCCCTCATAGGCGATATTTTTCAGTGAATAGGAGAGCAGAAGTGTTACAAGGATAACTGCCCATATCAGCCTGTATTTGTTTCTGTCTAAAAAATTGATATAGCTTTGCATAGAGTCTCCTAAAATGTATAACGTACCCCGAACTGCATCCGGGTATGGTCTTTAAATGTAGACAAGAGTGTATGGTTTGCCGGCACTATATGCAACCACTGGGCATGCAGCACAAAACGATCCAGCAGCCTTGTTTTTGCTTCGATTTTAAAGACTTTTTCACGGTTGCCGATATCATAAAGCATGCCCGCTCTGACTTCACTGCTTCGGGTATCGTTGAAATTGAGTTTTGCCGCCAGAAAGAGGTCATCATTGTAGATTTCCGATATATCTACATTTTTAACCTTGCTACCATCCTCATAGTGGTAACGGTAGTATTCAGCATAAAGGGTAACATCCGTGCCGGCTATGTCATAGAGGCTCTTCTCCGCCCCTACACCAAACTGCCAATAGTCGCTCATTGGATCATAGTCAATGATATGCGTGTAGCTCGCTTCTGCTTTAAAGAGCATATCGTCATAGACAATGTGGGATAAAAAGAGTGCTTTGTTTACCCTGTAGGCATATTGTGCCAGTTCCTGTCCATAGGTTGCCGGTACAAAGTTGCGTTTGTTGTCATACCCGTGCCACACAATAATACGGCTCTCACTCTCCACAACCTCCTCACTACTTAGGGTATAGCTAACATACACTGTAGGTGTGTACCGCGCTTCCTGAAGTTTTAGAGAGGTGCTGTACGGTAGAGGCAGAGGGTAGTAGGGGGTATGTGCGTTTGAAAGTGCGAGGTTTTCTTCGTAGAACTTCATTCCCGCTTCAAGCACATTATCTCCAAAATAGCGGCTGAGTGCAACTGACCAGCTTCCAAGTTTGGCACTTTTGTCAAAGGGATCAAGCAGATAGTTTTTGGGGTTGAATACATCTGTAATGTTGTACCCTTCCAGTTCACCCCAGTAGACAATCCGTTTTCCTATTTCAAACCGGTACTCTCCCATACTTTTTGATGCATAAAGTTCATTTAGGTAAAGGTATCTTCTCTCTTTATAACGATCACTGTAAAGGTAAATAAGACTCATTTGTCCATCGAAAAAACCGCCATGTTGGCTCAGTTCAATATCACCGCTTACCTCTGTTTGATCTTCTGAGTGTGAATAGCCTGTGTGTGTTACATTCACCGTACTTTTTAACTCAACTGCCCCAAGGTGCGAAAGAGAAAGCAGTATCGACAAGACAGCCCGGTTCATTGTAAAACTCTTTTTGAAAAGTCACTGTCTGACAAATGTGCGTGTATAGTGTCTTTGTCCCAAACGAGCAAGGTACTTTTGCCGTTTTGTACATTGCTCATCTTCATTTTGACAATGCGGTCGATGCCGTTGATCTTTCTATATTTGAGGAAGGTTACCTTTTTGAGCAATCTTGTGTTTTTGTCATAATATTCGCCAAATTGTGCCAGATAGCTCTTGGGGTCAATATAGACAATCTGTTTGGAGTACCCACTGTGTGTATCTTTGGGGGTGCGTACAATTTTCAGGTAGCTTTTCCCGTGGATAGTAACTTTTTTTGCTTCACCCTGATAGCGGTAGTTTTGGTAGTTTTGTGAGGCAATGTCTTCATAGCTGAATTCACTTGCCATAAAAGAGCCCGATTTGTTCCTCGAACTGATGCGCTTTACCCGTTTGAGTGCCGGCAAATAGAGCCACTGTTTGTCATCTTTGCCGATCTGCTCATAACTTAAAAGTTTTGTATCTTTAATATCCATCGGGTAGAGAAATACAATGAGCGATTTGTCTCCATGACTGCCTTCAAGTTTTAAAATACGCATTTTGCGCGTGTTTGTGGCTCCCTGTGCATTTTTCAGTATCATGGTTGTCTCAGAAATACTGCTTTGGTACCCCGATATTTTTTCAAATGAGCGTTTGGCTACCTCCTGAGCACTTTGTGCCATGAGTAGTGTCCCCATGAGCATTAGCGCTATCCCTGTTTGTTTCATTTTAGACTCCTTATCGGTAGATGTGAACAATGTTAACATAGAGTCTCTTAAATGTAAACAATGTTCACATAAAAAATATGCTATGATTTTGCTATGAAAAAAGATGAATACCACCATGGCAACCTCAAAGAGGAGTCACTTAGGATTGCGTTTGAGTTTATTCGTAAGTATGATGTTGAAAAACTCACGCTAAAAGTGCTTGCGGATGCTACCAATACCTCACGTTCTGCAATTTACCGGCATTTCAAATCAAAAGATGCACTCATAGAAACAATGATCGTTGCAGGGTTTGAAGATTTTGATGCCACGCTCTCGCCACTGTTGCTTGAGCAAAGCAGACCGCTTGTCGAGCGGTTTTACGACAGTGGAAAAGCCTACATCGACTACGCCAGAGCCAATCCCAGTCTCTACCGCTTACTGTTTGGTAAAAAATACGCCCATATCCGGGAAGAGATTATGACGCTTGGGGATGAGTGTAGCGGTTTTGGTGCCTTAAAAAAAGCCATAGAGGAGGGGCAGCGGAGCGGTCTGCTTAAAAAAGCAGACAGTTTCACTCAGGCAGTTGTCATCTGGTCATCCCTGCATGGACTGGCATCTATTGTCATAGACGGCTTTATGGATGTAGAGTCGCATTATGAAACTTACTATGATGCGATGTTTGAAAGCATGCTTGCAGGGCTTGTCAGCAAGAAGATCAAAGTATTGTCTGTCTTGCCGTTTGCAGAAAAATTAATGGATGTTAAGGAGTGAAGGCTCAAGACGTTTTAAGAGCCTTTACTATTTTTGTTTTCGCATTACTCTCACAGTCTCTATATCTATAGGTCTTCCTCGTTTGAGCAGATTCTCTACAATCATCTCAAACCGTTTATCGCTTAAATGCTGACCAAATTTGAACTTACAGGTAAGCTTTTCTATCTCAATCTTCACCACAGCAGTAGCTTTAATAGCTGCATCGTACTCAGTGTCACTAAAGGGTTTGTAACCACCTTTGGGTTGGAGCTTTTGCATCAGGGCTTCAAAGACTTTGGCTTTCTCGTTGCGTCCTTCTACTACCAACGCTACACCGTTTATGCTGACCGATTTGAAAAACTGTGTTGCAGGGCATGCTAACCCATCCGTACTTGAAAAGTCTGAGTCGATGAGTGCATAGTTCTCAACAACCGAAAAAGAAACGGCAGGGGTTTGTGTGATGATCTGCATCTTTTTGTTTTTGAGCGCGCCGTGAAAATAGAGGGTATCGTCTATACGTACGAAGTTGACCGGTACGGCGTAGGGTGTATCGCCGATGCTGAGTGCCAAGGTGCCGTACTCGGCGTTGTCCAAAACGTCGTA
>JALVGO010000171.1 GCA_027029065.1 Sulfurovum sp. | reverse complement strand
CGATGCGGGTTTCGAAAGCGTTGAGAAGATTATAAAAATCGTGGAAAAGCATATAAACAGCCGAAGACAGAATGGCTAATTTTAAATCGGGGTGGGCATAAGCCCACCATTACTGTCCCATATTTCCTATGCTCCTTATCCTGGTATAACCCTTGTGGCAGACGGTGCAGTTGTTGAAGTAGTACAGGGCTATGTCGTTGTGGTGCAGGTGTATGGAGGGGAGGGGGTTGTATTTCCTGTATTTCTTCTCCTGATGACAGTAATAGCATGTCTGCATGGCTTCGTCCCATATCTTTATCGCTTTTTCCTTATTTCCCTGTTTCAGTGCCGGAGGCAGTTCTTTGAATATTAAACTGTTGCGTTTCTTCGCCATCTTTACGAAGTCTTCGGGCATCTTCTTCATCATGGGACCGGCTATGACCAGATTCTTGAAGCATCTCTTTATGTAATCGGGACTCTCTATGAGCTCCAGGGCGGCATCGTAATAACCCTTCTCTATCATCCCCCGCAGTCGAACGAAGTTGAAAAATCCTTCGTAAGCCCCCACCTTGAAGTTCAATCTGACGAACGATAGATAATCCACCGCCTTCAGTATGCCCTCTTCGGGACCGTATATGAACATTATCTTCCTGTTTCCATCATTTACTACCCTGATGGTGGGTTTGTCGGAATTCTTCCCTATGAACTTTTTGAAGAGTTCGTTTCTGGTCCCTATGACGATGAGGTTTCCGTCGTAATCCGTGTTCTTATCGAAGATGACCAGATTCGGAAACTGCTTTTTCGCATACTGCTGAGCGGAGGAGCCGAAGTCCTTCGTCCACTGTCCCAGGAAATAGGCGATTTTGTATGTGGATAGAATCACATAGGGGGATTCATCTGGGGATACCAGTATCTTCACATTGGGAATAGCCACCTTGTATGAATGGAAAGGGGTCCCTTTGTATGCTTCACCGAATTTTATATATGGAAAAAGCCTGTCCGCAAACTTCGGCTCGATGTTTATTTGAGACATGAAAATCAATATCAGCATGGGAAAATTTTAACATAAGTTTCAGAATCGTTACCTTTAAGATTGCTACCATGAC
>JALVGO010000170.1 GCA_027029065.1 Sulfurovum sp. | reverse complement strand
TCTCATAATAGCAAAAAAATGCCTAAAAACCGATGTATCAATCAATATATAAGCCAAAAAACTTCCTTATATTTCTCTGAATTTGCACAATGAGATCAAGAAATACTCCCTTTTTTCAGATTCCTCCAAACCTTAAAAAACGCTTTATCAAGACAATACGAACGGTTTGTATTCACTATATTCACAGATGGTTTTCTTTAGGCGGTTCACTTCATGTCGTATCACCTGTCTCCAAGTGAGTGTTTGTTTGCCAAGAGTAGTCTGTTCGGTGAGTTTTTGGATAAATTTTAACTCTATCTTTTTGACGGCTTCATTAGTAAAGCGGATACGTCCACTGTCGGTTTTGAAATCTTTGGCGGTAATCTCGTTTTTGTTGAGCATCGTAAAGATCAGGTTGTCGCCGATGATGGGTTTGAAGATCTCGGCGATATCGAGATGCAGACTCAGGCTTCGATAATTGGGTTCGTGCAAAAAACCGATACGTGGATCCAGTTCGGTTTTATAAATTTCACTCAGTACGACATTGTATACCCGTGTATTGACATAGGAGATAAAGGAGTTGAGTTTGTCGGTGGGAGGGCGCTTGGAGCGGGTAGTGAACTTGAAGCTGCGCTGATTTTTGATGATGCTGTTCCATGCTTGATAGTAGTTTTTCTTGAAGGCACCCTCTGCAGCCATTACTTCCCCGATACTCACAGCCCGATCGAGTGCACTCAGGTATTCGGCGCTCTCAAACGGTATGCGGTAACGCTTGCAATTTGCCGCACCGTTCTGGATATGTCCGCGGGTGATCTCTCTGGCGATATAAAGTCTATGCTTGGCGTCGTCAAATGCGCGAAGCTGTTGCAGCAGGACAAAGCCACTTTTGTTGACGGAGTTGGAGGTATTTGGGAAAAAATTACCGCGAAAACTCTGATAGGGACTGAAAAAGTGAAGTAATATGTTGTTGTCAGCAATAAATGCAATAGTGTAACTGTCGATATCAACTCTGCCGAGGATGTAGATTTCATCAATGGCATTGATGGGGAGTATTTTCGTGCCTGTTACTTCACCTTCGTCGTCGTATCGGTCAAAATAGAGATTATTATCCTGCCGTCTGAGCCTGCCGGCATTCATCAGAAAGTGTGTTCGGTCTGTTTTTTGCATATCTGCTCCTAACTAAAGAGGGTTTCGTTTTTATCCACGCCGATAACAATACGCTCGGTATAGTTAAGCCTTGTCGATTCGTAGATGACAATAGAGTCCAGCTCCTTCTGGGCGTGTTTGCGCAGATAGGCTTTGAGTTTTTTCAAATCGCTCTCACGGATCTCTCCCTCAAAGACCGAGTACTGCACACGGGAGAGATACTTCTCCACCGCTTTGCGGATACGCCTGCTGTTATCACGCTCTTTGAGACTTCTGTCAGCGATATCATAAAACAAAATCACATACATCACTACTCCTCAAAACAATAATCCCTGTACCCGCACTTTTTACAAAATGCGATCTTGCGAAACGGCGGCGGCTTTTCGGACTCCAGAAATGCAGCAATCTCTTCGACAAGCTCCGCCATTTTTTGCATATTCTCCTCGCTCCCTTCCACAAAGAGCACCTGTTTTCCGCTGATGACTTTACCGTTGATCTGTTTGAGCCCCAGAGAGGTTTTGAGCTGCCACATATAAAACAGAAGTTGTATCTTCGCACCCTCCGGATTTTTGAGCGTCTTTTTGTACTCAGTCACCAGATAGTGCCCGCGCTGCTTTCCGATCTTGTCGAATTTTAGATGCGAAAAGGGAAACTGAGACAACTGCTCCTCTTTGATCTCCGCCAGCGCCTTGCCCATCAAAATATTTTCATCCCACTGATCGGCGTGGATACGGCGACTGTAGAGCCACGCTTCTCGTTTGCAGGTGACGTAGTAGTGGACGAGCGTGCCGGTGATAAGGGTGGGATCGAAGTAAGATTGCATTATGAAAAAGCCTCTTCCGCCTCTGACTGATACTTCTTAATTCCATAATCACTGTCATACTCTTCTGCCCCAAAAGGAAGATAAAGCATTTCATGCAAATATTGCACCTTCTCCAGATTGGTTTGAAATTTCTCTATATCTTTGATAGATACATTGACACCGTAATTTGATAGTTTTTTGACAACCCCTTCAATCCGGTCTTTTTGTTTGAATTTGTCAGAAACTTCTTTTCTGATTTTTAAAATCTCATCTTCTATTTCACGAATAAAACCATTATAGGGTTCAATGACAATAAACTGCTTATAATTTCCACTATCCATCTCTTCGGTTATCATCTGGTTAATATCCCCAAATGCCAGCTCTTGCATCTTCTCTTCAAGCATCATTCTCTCAAGCTGGTGGTGTATCTTTGAAAAGTAGCGTTCACTCACTTCCAAAATCTCTTTTTCTTCCACATCGCCGTTTTTGAAAAGTTCAAAAATCGCTTTACTGATCTGTTGCAAATCACCATAGATAAGATCGCTGTATCCACAAATATCTTCAAAGATATAAAGAACTCCCTGCTTCTCTCCAAAGTGGCGATTTACCCGCCCGGCTGTCTGAATGATAGAACTTATTGGAGCCACTTCACGAAACCCAACTTCAAAATCAAGATCAATCCCTGCTTCGATAGATTGCGTAGAGATCAGCAACACTTTTTTCTCATCTTGCTTTAATTTTTCACCAACTGTTTTGACACACCTTTGTTTATCTTCATCCGTCATATAGCCGTTGAGGGCGAAACAGTCAAACTTATCTTTAAAATACAAGTAAAGTTCTTGTGCCTTAGAGATGGTATTGACTACACAAAGTGTATGTTTGTTTTGTGCTTCATCTTCTATCTTTTTGATCAGACTATCTTGTCCATTTTCTAAATCTAACCACTTGAGAATATAACGGTTTTGATGTTTAAAATATTCAAGATTTGATATCTCTGTAAATCCGTTGACAACAGGCATTGTTGCGGACATAAAGATAAAGACCGTATCAAGCTTTTGGGAGATGATTTCACAAACTTTCATGAAGTCCTGTCTGAACTGATACGGTATAGCCTGTGCCTCGTCAATAATCACAACGGCTTTTTTGAACTGATTGAACTTTACATTGTCTTTATTGCTGTTCCCAAAGAGTGCGAATATGATCTGATAAAGGGTTGTAATATTGATTTCACCACTGAAAGAACTCATCAAAAATTTCACCTGAGAGTACCTGTCTTCATCGACACTTTCATCTATTATTGTTTTGTGATGTACCTTAAAAATGTCAATATCGCTCTGCTCGAAAATGTTCGATATGATACCTTCCGTCTGATCGATGATAGAGGTAAAAGGAAGTGCAAAGATGATCTTCTCTTTGTGAAATTTTAGTGCAAACTGTAAGGCTGTCAGTGTTTTACCGTATCCTGTCGGAGCCGTTAACGTGAAAAGTTTTTGATCAGCATCAAAATGACTGAGTACATATCGCCTGAAATTATCTCTTTTTTCATGATAGGGCAGAGACGCAATATAATCATCCACTGTTTTTTCATCAACTCTCTTTTTCTTCTCTTTAGGCAGAGAAAATATTGCTTCATACTTGTCACTATAGATAAGTGAAGCATAGAGTTTTTTAAATGCTACAAAGTCATCGTAAGAGAACTTATCTCTAAATTTTCGATGCATCAGATAGGTTCTAAAATTTTGAGACAATACTTTGAGTTTTTCCCTCTTCCCTTCGATATGGGGATAGAGATCTAACATTTTTGCATGTGCAATTACCTCCTCCAAAAAGTCCAGCTCTTTAAGTGTTTCACAATACTCGCCAAGATTTTTGTTCGCTTCTTTTATCTGTGCAAAATTTTCAACACTGCTGTGATGAGAAACGATACTAAAAAAACCAAACAGCATCTCAAGATCATCAAACTTGTGGTTGAGCACAAAAAGATAGGCTGAAAGCAGAGAGTGATTTTTATCTTTTACGTTTTGGGTAGTATCTCGTATATAGATTTGAAAATTGTGTTTTAGTTTGGCAATATCATGAAAGCATTTAACAGCCTGTTCCAGTTTGGTATCACTCTCATCGAGCATCCGCCGGATATGCTCTTCATAGGGTTTGCCAGGATGAGAGAGAAATGTTTCAGACAAAATAGACCTTATAGTCGTTGATCTGATAAATATTGTCTCTGTTTTTAGAGCGAATAGACTTTTGACCGCTTATTTCGATGATAAATTCCTGAAAACCTTTAAAAAACCTCCCCTCCTCCACATCACACGCCATATGTGCCGTTGTAAGTTTGACGTTATAATTATCCATATCAAACTCAAAATCCTCTTTTCTGGTAAAGGTATCTATTTCGCATAATGCATCATCGATTTTTTCATATCTTTCAATCTCTATCCACTCAAAATCTGCAATACAAAAATTGATACCAAGATAGGGGGTGAATTTGGTTTGATGTTTTTTCAGTGCATCTTTTATAGCCTGCCGATAATTCTCTGTGAGCCGGGAAAGATCGACAAAGACGGTATATTCAGGGGTACAGATAAGCTCTCTGTAAAACTGCTTCTTCTCTTTGACATTTTGATATCCCTCTTTGATATGCATATTTTTAGAGAGTGCAAATTTAATACCGTTAAAAACAAAACTCTTTTTGACTATCTCCCGGTTGACTTTGACACTGTAAAGGATATCTCGCAATCTGAAATGCTCTTCTTCCCCGATCAAAGCCCCCAAAAATCCCATAATAGCTGTTTTGGGCGGCACAGGATAAGTCAATGAGGAGTAGATCGTAGCCGGATGCGAGAAGTGTGCATAATCACCTTTTAACTTAAATGCAACAACTGACATCTCAGCGCTCTATCTTTGTCCAATGACTCTCAAATTGCTCTTTATGATTGACCTCAAAATCATAATCCACAAAATATTCAACTTTTTCTATGGCATCTTTATACCGCTGTAGTTTCGCTTTGAGATTGGAAAAATCTATCGTATAGTCGTTGATACTTCGTACCGCCTCTTCATCTTTTTTTGCGACAAATTTGACGGAATTGTTTAAATCTCCTGCAAAAGTGTCATCTTTGTAGGTGATAATGAGCATAAACCTCGGTGTTTGTCCCATCTTGGAACGGGTGATGAGATTTTTTGTACCGTACCAAAGGGCGTCGATAATCTTCCCGGCATCTTCTTCACTAAAACCTGTCTTTTTGGCATTGTAATTGTCCATAATACCGTATGTTGCAAAAAGAGCGTAACTGAGAAAATCCTCTTCTCTGAAAGTTGCCTGCTGCTTCTGTTTTTTGGCATCTGTATCAGAGTAGTCGCTGGCGAAAGCACCTGTTCCTTTGATGTGTTGCAGATGTACACGGTGCAGCGATTTTGACATACGGAACTGTACAGGTCCTGTAAATTGAACACCGGCTGTTGTAATCTCCTTATCTTTTTTCATTTCATCTTTGTCAGAAATCGGTAAAACACCACCAAATGCCCTGATATCCAAAAATCGCTCTAAAATCTCTTTTTCCAGATCTGCTTTACTTTGCTTGATATTGATTTCATTTTCTCTGATCGCGGTTTTACAGTCAAGAATATTTTCATCACGTTTATACTCTTTGATAAAAACAACCGAATCACCCTCTCTTTTTATCAATTCATCTCTTATCGTTCTTTTTATCCGAACATCTGTTGCTTCCGCCACACCTGTCTCTTCATCGACCCTTGGCGCATTTTCCCTTAACATATCACCGTTTGGATTCCAGTTTTCACCGTCCCACAAAAACAGTATCTCTTTTTTCTTCATTTATGCATCCTTTCTATTTTTAATATGTTTTGTATAGTCAGTGCCACCCATTGCAAAAGCCAGGGAAACATAAGCGCTTTTCACTATCTCCTCAGAAATAAAAGCCTGTGGAGCTTGTTCTATCACCATCTCCATAATCGCATTGAGCGTTTTATTTCCTTTACCGGAAGTAGCATTCAGTTTTCGTACTGTCTCTTCCGCTTTTTTCCAGATACGGGGCAAACTATCCTTGTTGATAACACCACTACTATTAAGCCATCGGTTGTAACTATCCGTACCACTCACAGCATATTGCCAATTCATAATAGCACTTGAAAGCATACCCAAAAGATAGGCACTTTTCAGAACATTATTCTCTAAAAACGGACTGTTTTGCATTAACTCTTCAATCATTTTTTGTCTGTTTTCTGTTTCACTCACATCGCACTCCTTTTGCAGTATAAAACTCTTTTTAAATTTATTTATTTCACTAAACAATTGCACATATCGATTTATTGCTTCAATACTTCGATGGAAATAATATCCGTTAAAATACTTTGACCAATCAACAGGATAGGCATATTTTTTGTTGATATTTCCCCAGTAAATGAGTTGTGAAAGTTTTTCTGTAAAAACATCAACATCTATTTTTTGACTCGAAAGAAGGAGATTCATAATCTCCAGACGATCATCAAACAGATTTTGTAAATAGATTGTTTCTTCACTATCTTTGCTATCTTTTTCTTTGAAAGCTTTTATATTATATTGCTCCATTGATTTGGCAATATGCGTGATAAACGATGGTAAAATATCATCAATCTGCAATAATACGTCAACTGCTGCATTGCTTTTATTATAAAAAAGTATAGTGTTTAGCACCGGTAAAGATTTTTCACTCTCAGCTACACTCTCTATGAAATAGTTGATGTAGCTTTCGCTCTCTTTGACTTCAGAAATCTTTCCTTTTGCACTCTTTTCCAAAATTTCTAATATCTCTCCATACAATTTTTCATCATCACTCAAAACTGTAGGCATAATAGCTAATTTAAGTCCATAAAAGTTATGAGAGAGCATTTTATCCATCGCATCAAAACCGATTTTGACTTTTTTAGCGCTTTGATGAGAAAGTGGTAAAAGCCTGTGTTTAACAGATTTTAATTTGGTCGGCAACTCATTCACCGAACAAAATGCCAGATTTGCATCACCCCCTACCCCTTGTTCATTGGTGACGATATCAAAGCCTTTCAGAGTAGATTTTTCGCTTTTGTTTAGGTACTGTTCATAAATATCTTTAAAATAGGCAGAGACAGGTCGGTTGTGATAAGAGAGTGATAAGTAGGTAGCAACTTTGCCTTTTTCTTTATATTTTTCAAGTTTTTGCAACTGTTCTTTCAACTCATCAAAAAAAGTGTCATACATAGAAGAGAGAATAGTTAATATCTCATTTTCACTAATCTCATCTTCCTTAAAAAAAGACAAAAGATTTTTATTGGCTTTAAGTATACCTCGAATCATTTTTTCTACAAGATCAAAATTCTTTTTTTGATCCGAAGTATAATTTGGAAAAGGGAGTATTGGAAAAAGGTTGCCACTATTGGAGCCTATGCCGAAACGTGTGATAATCAAATCTTCATAAGGGATATTAATGGACGGTTCTATCGATTTATTTGCTATATCCAAGAGATACACTTTTATGCTTTTATATTCATAAGCTTTATTTTTGACTCTCTTTTCATCTTCAAGATAATGCGAGCCGATTTTTGCAAATGTAGTTATGATATCACCCATCAGTATTCACCTTCTTTAACTTTTTGCCGATAATACATTGACACATAATATTTTCTATGGTATAATATGTTTGTAAATTGCCTGAAACTATGGCTCCGCCAAGAGCTTGTCTCTTGGCAAACCTGCCTCCGTTACAATTCATAAAATTTTCTTTTGAGTTTTTCATATTCTTCCGATTTCATTCTTCCTATTTTTTTGAACAGTCTTCGTGTGTCCAAAAATCTGATTTGTGAGAGCAAAGCAACACTCTCTTTGTCGCTTTTGAATGAAAAACTGAAATAATACCTCCCCTCTTTCGGTTTAGTTGTTAACGGAATCGCCAAAATAGCATTTTTGCCGAATCTTTTAAACACTACCACCGGTCTTAAAAAATTTTCGCCTTTTCCACACTGTTCATAACCAATATTTTCACCGAGATAGGCAAAAAAAATCTCGCCTATTTTAGTATATATGGTTCTTTGGGTGTCAATTTTCTTTTTTACTTCATTCCATTCATCATATTTTTTCATAAAAATAGAACCTTTTAACACTTTTACGTACAAAATCATACCGATAATGAACTTAAAATATTTAATAGAGTGTATAGTTAAAAAAATTTCGATAGAATTGCATAATGGATATCGAGAACTATTCCCTATGGGATTTGAAACATAGAATGTATTGTTTTCGGTATCCATTCTCATTTATGCAACCTCCACAAATCCTAGTCCCTGCATTACATGTGCACCAAGTCCCGTATCAAGAATTAGTTTCAACATATCCTCATTTGCCTCTATCTCATAAACACCGCACCATGAACGGATACGTGCTTTTTTATAATAAAAGGTACGAGATTTTGGTGCCTGATAAAGCGGTATGATGTTTAGGTCGCCTCGATACGGCTTGCGCATCAATGTTTCATATTTTTCAAGCGTATGCTTATGAACGATCTCTTGAAACTTATGGGTTTTTGGCTCAAGATAGATCTTTTGGTTCGAATTGCCGTCTTTGATCGCCGCAGCGACATACCCTTTGACTTTGATCTTGCCGCTTTGCAAACTTTTGGGATACTTCTCGTTTAACACAATCTCCGTTTGCGCGATATGAATCTCTCCAAGCTTAAGCCCCTCGCGCAACACCGCCATAGCAATCTCTTTTTCATAAGACTTATTGACGGCACTAAAAAGTATTGTTACGATACGATCTTTGTAAAACGCTTTAAAATTCATTGACTTAAATACCTTTCCATTGGCATGAGCATACCCTTCATGTTCTTTTTTGGGAAAATGCGTATATAAATACGCTTGTGTCAATTCAGCCAATACCCTACGTATCGGCAGTGTTGCGGTAGGCAGCGTCGACGTTATTGTAATCACACTCATCCTTTTATTTAGTTAGCCCTATTATACCACAACCGCACGGACACTTATATGTCCATTTGATTCATTTCAGCCAAAAACTTCTCCACATCCTCTCTCAAACCATCTCTTAATGACCTTGGCTCAACAATGTGCAGATGAGGGATCCAGTTCTTCACTTCAGGCAGAAGTTCCATAGGGTGGGTGATGGTATAGACAAACTCGGCGGTGCCGTCACTGTGTGGCATGTCGAGTTGTTGGGAAGGATGGAGGGGTACCTCTTTGAGGTAGCGGGTGGCGTAGGCAGAAGCGTAGATGCGCACCTCAAAGGGCTTGGCATCGTCACTGCTCCAGATAGAGGCGCGGCGGTTGGCTTTTTCTATCTCCTCCGGGGTCAAGTCTTGAGGGATATTGGGAAGGAGAGCAAAGTCTCTGATCTTTAAAAAGTCAAAGGGACGTACCTGTGCAGTGGTATCCTCTTTTGCCAGCAGGTACCATTTGCCTTTGGCAGTATAGAGCTTGACGGGTGAGACAGTTTTGATGCCAGTGATGTTGCGGTTATTGGTGTAGACAAAGCGGCACTTGCATCCCTTTTCTATGCTCTCTATGATCGCCTCGGCGATCTGCCTGTCTATACCGCTGTAGGCAATGGCAAATGAGATCAGCGGTATCCCCTCCCCGCTGCCGCTGCCAAGACACTCGATGCTCAGCCCCGCATTGGAGGCAAACGCATGCAGTAGCGCCGAGGGCAGACGGCTCATACGGCTAAGCTGCGAAGTATCTATGCGGTACTCCCCTCTTTTGGAGAGCAGCGGTATGCCTGCATCGGCGATCTTCCTCAAATCTCTTCGTATCGTACGGCTGTCCACCCCGTACTGCTCTGCCTCCCTGCTGACATACAGACGCTCAAACGCATACAGACGCCTGAGTATATCAATGATCCTCTCAACGGGTTGTGCTCTTTTGACATATTTTTTCATCTGAAAATCATAGCCAAAAAAGAGCTTCTTTCAAAATTTTAAATTTTTTTCCAAAAACCCCTTGACATGCAACTCATTTGGTGCTATAATGCCGTCCACATAAGCAGAGAGGCTTATCCGATTGGGGTATCGCCAAGCGGTAAGGCAACTGGTTTTGGTCCAGTCATTCGGGGGTTCGAATCCCTCTACCCCATCCACTTTGAACTTCGGTTCAAAATGACTTCTTTCTATCTGTCGCGGGATAGAGCAGCTTGGTAGCTCGTCGGGCTCATAACCCGAAGGTCGGAGGTTCAAATCCTCCTCCCGCAACCAATCAAACCCCTAAAAATTTACCTTCAAACATCAATAAACTTTAGCAATTCACCATTAAAAAAACTGATTTCCAGCTTAGTATTGTCTTTACAAAAATGCCTTATGTAGATAACATCAATAGACCTGCAAAAATTACTCTTTGTGGTAAAAGATATAGGATTAAAACGGTACAGAAGATAGTTGTTTTATTTTAGAAAGTAGAAGTATGCAGAGGCAGAAAAATCTCTGCCTCAAAGCTATTAGGAGATATTGACGACAATCTCGCCGTTTTGGACATCGAACTCGACGCTGCTGCCCTCGACGACTTTGTCTTCGAGGATAAGCTCGGCAAGTCTGTCCTCGACCACTTCGTAGAGCGCTCTTTTGAGCGGTCTTGCACCGTAGA
>JALVGO010000169.1 GCA_027029065.1 Sulfurovum sp. | reverse complement strand
CTATTCATATATACAAAAATATCTGGCTCAATAACGACTTTGATAGTGATATTGCGCAGATTTGCGATCTCTTGAAAATACTCCACCCGCTCTTGCAAAAAGCTACTAAAATCGATGCGCTCTTTTTTGTATTCGATCTTATCTTTTTTTATGAGGTAGTCCATATCGTTGTAGATATTTGCCAATGTTTTGGCAGCCGCTTTGATGCGATGCAGATGTTTGTTCTCTCCCATTTTCCTTGTAATCATATCTACATTGACACTTATAATAGCAAGGGGTGTATTGATTTCATGCATTGAGTCTTTGATGAAGTTATCAAGGGCTTGGTTGATCTTTTCAAATGGAGTGCTAAAGTTCTTGAGCACCACATAGGAAAAGAGCAGCAATATCGCAATAATACCGATACCTATCCCAATACTAGCTCTATAAATCTGCCAAGGATCAAACTCTTTTGCAACGATCAAATAACTTGCATGAAAATAGCGTTCTCTTGGCAGCTGGATGATCACATAGCGCTTTTTGCCATCAATATGGTATCCGGGTTTGAAGCTTTTTGGTGTGAAATTAAGTAGCGTAAAGATTGGCCTAAAATTTTCGTCATAAAGCCCAGAAGTATAAAGTGAGAATCTTGGATAGACAAATGTTCCTTCATTATTATACTCCTCCATCTTGGAGATAATTTTAAGCCCTACTCTTTGCAGCTCCTTTTTGTTCTTTGCTTCATTAATATCTAAAACAAGAGAGGTATAAACAAAGAGTGGCACAAAAAGGATAAAAGCAATAATCGCAGTATAAAAAAAAGCATACTTTATAGCATAGCGTTTAGCATCAAGTAGCAAGCTTATATCCTAATCCATGAATGTTTTGAATAAGCTCACGATCTAGCTTTTTACGCAGCTTATTAATATGCACTCGCACATTGGCGCTATCCACATACTCTCCCCACACCTCCTCACAAAACTGCTCCAAACTCACCACACTGCCACGATTTTTAATAAGTAGCTCCAAAATCCTCTTCTCTTGCTTTGTAAGTGCAATCTCTTTGTTATTATGCAATAGTTGCATTTTTGCTACATCGTATCTATATCCCTTACCA
>JALVGO010000168.1 GCA_027029065.1 Sulfurovum sp. | reverse complement strand
GGATGCGATTGTCGTAGAGTCTTTCAGATCTTTGGTTGTGTTGGTGATGGAGTCTTTTGTGTCTTCTGCTACTTCTACAGTTGCATCTCTGACATCTTTAGAGGTAGAGACCTGTGCCGTTTTAAGGTCATCAGAAACTTTTACAGACGTATCTTTTGCATCATGGCTTACATTGGTAACAGTACGTTCCGCACTTTTACTGGTTTCGACCGCACCGTCTTTCATAGACTCAACGCTGTCTTTTGCATCTTTACTCATGCTGATAGCAGCCTCTTTCATATCTTTGAACATATCTCCAAAGCTGAAGTCTGCCTGAGCTGAAGTCATAAGTGCAGCTGCTGCTACCACTGAAATGATCGTTTTTTTCATGGTTTAATCCTTTGTTGTTTTTTTGAGGTAACACAATACTATCAGCAAAAGTTTAAATAAAAACTTAAATTTTATAAAAATTTGTCATCAAATATTGTGATGATTATAAATCGGATTGAGTTATTAATGATAACTTGCTACAATGTTGATGATGAATTTATATCTATCATAAGGAGACACAATGAAAAAGAGATTTTTACAGGTTGGTGCAGTATTGCTGATTGGGGCGAATGTCGTTATGGCAAAAGGATATACCCAGGCTGACAGGATCATGGATATGCAGAAGATGGCACAGGCGATGCAGGATATTCAGTCCGGGCTTCTCTACAACAACCTTGATATTGTCAAAGCGGGTACCAGTGTACTGAAAGATACCATTATAAAGGTAAGACCGATCGATGAAGAGGTTAATAATAAAGATATTTATGAAAAATGGCTGAACAATAATCTGAAAATGACCAATAAGATCCAAAAAAAGATCCGCAACAAAGCTGACACGCTTGAAGAACGTTTTGCAGACGGTGATGCGGTTCAGGCACTTCAGGAGTACAGTAAAATCATCGGTCAGTGTATGAAATGTCATGTACGTTTGAGAAAGTGGTAAGCGGTATAGATGAAAAAACTCTTATTTGTAACATTTTTACTCATTTCGGTACTCTATGCTGACAGTATTGTTTTGACAGGTACGGTTGTATCTGACGGACAGAAAATGATCGGCAGCCGCTATAT
>JALVGO010000167.1 GCA_027029065.1 Sulfurovum sp. | reverse complement strand
GCATACCTGTAGATGGTCCTGCCCTTTGAACATCAACAACAACAACAGGTGTTTCTGTCATTGACGCAAGGTCAATAAGCTCTTGCATAAGGGATATACCTGGTCCAGATGTTGCTGTCATAGCTTTGGCACCTGCGAAAGAAGCTCCTATAATTGCAGCCATTGAGGAAATTTCATCCTCTGACTGATAAACAAATCCACCTGTTTTAAGAATTATAGGAGAAAGATAGTTTCCTACTGTTGTAGCAGGAGTAATTGGATAAGCAGCAAAAACTTTAACTCCTGCAACAGCAGCTCCTAAAGCGATAGCTTCATTACCTTCAAGGATAATAACATCTTTCTTTGGTAATGGTCCTGGAACTTTGTATGGGTCTATTTTTTTGATATGTTCTTTTATATAGTTCTGAGCAACTTCTATTGCTTTAAAGTTCAGGTTAACTACATCTTCACCTTTTTTAGAGAATTTTTTAACAATCTCTTCTTTGAGAACTTCCATTGGAAATCCGAAGAGCTCAAAGACAGAAGCCATTGCAATAACGTTTTTAGTGATGTAAGCTCCAACTTCTTCTTTTGCAAGTTTTGACATAGGAACTGCGTATGTGAAAACACCCATTTTTTCTAATTCTTCTAAGTCTGGCTCAAAGTCTCCACCTTCTGGACCATCCCAGATTAAAACCTTTCCTTTTCCAAGAAGTGGTTTGTTAACTTCGTAAGCTTCACCGTTGAATGCAACAAGTATATCGAAACCATCTCCTTGAGAGAGGATTTTCTCATCAGACATTCTAACCTGAGAAAGTGCATAACCACCTTTAATTTCTGCTGGGAAAGATTTGAAAGTAACAACTTCATAACCTAAGTTTGAAGCAGCTCTCATTGTAAAATCACCGGCTGAGATAACACCTTCACCACCTTCACCGGCATACTTAACAGTTAAATCAAATGCCATAGCGGATTCCTCCTTTATTTTTTTGGCTTTTATAACATATTCAATTTTTAATATGTTTTGAATTTGTATAAATATAACACTGTTTGATTTTTTAAATCAAGTGAGAATTAAGAATAATTTAAAATAAGATAGGATTTTGAAATGTAGGACAT
>JALVGO010000166.1 GCA_027029065.1 Sulfurovum sp. | reverse complement strand
CTCCAAGCGTTACTTGCTGGTATATAAGCACATCATCTCCAATCTCAGCTGTCTCGCCAATCACTACGCCAAT
Organism: Sulfurovum sp.; assembly: GCA_027029065.1. The sequence goes on along the minus strand of JALVGO010000166.1, from coordinate 1,027 downwards.
ACCGTGATCGATAAAGACGCGCCTGCCAATTTTTGCTGCTGGATGAATATCGATACCGGTAAAGATCTGATTGATCCCCATAATGACTCTAGCTAAAAGTTTGAAGCCTTTTGTATAGAGCCTATGGGCTATACGATACCAAAAGATACTCCACACTCCTGGATAGTTTGTAAGTAGCTCAAATTTAGAGTGAATGGCAGGATCGCGCTCCCAAACTATGGAGAAATCCTCTTTTACTTGCTGCCAAAAGGAGATTTGGCTCATTTTTCAGCCCTTTTGGGAGAGATTTTGAGGTAGTTGTTCTCATGAAGAAGCATTGTTAGAATATCTAAAATTTTCTCTTTCTGTTTGCATTGGCTCTGAGCGATATTTTGCTTGAGATTGCTTTGGATCTCATTAATATCATAATCCATATCGTATAAAATATCTAGAATGCTTTGGGACTCCACCATATTTTCTAGCGTATAACCATTTTCGTTAAATTTAACTGTCACTTCAGTTGGATGGGTAAAGAGATTGTGCTTCATCCCCAAAATCTCTTGGTATGCTCCAACTAAAAAGAATGCCAAGAAATACTCTTCGTTTTTGAGATCTACTTCATGTAAAAGAAGTGGGTAATCCACATTAAAATCGATCTCCCCATCACTATCGCAGGTTATATCCCAAAGTGATGCGCTTCTAGTGGGAGGAGTGTCAAGTTTGTTAAGAGGCATAACAGGGAAGCGCTGCTTAAGACCCCAAAAGTCTGGCAGGCTTTGAAAAAGTGAGAAATTGAGCAAGTAGCGCTCTTGGACTCTATCTTGGATGCGTTTAAGCTCATAGCGATCTTTATCTTTTGTAAGCTCGATCGCCTTTTTGATGATCAGATGCACTAAAATCTCTGTATTGCTTCTATCTTGCAAATCTATATAACCTAAATCAAAAAGGGTCAGAAGTGATTCCATATGATCAAGGCTATCGTGAAAATACTCTATAGCATTTGATGGATTAATGGTTTTGTAAAGATCATAAAGCTCTTCTATAAGAG
>JALVGO010000165.1 GCA_027029065.1 Sulfurovum sp. | reverse complement strand
TGGCGAAAACACAATTGCAGTTACAGGGAACGTTTTAAGGGACTACCTTACAGACCTGTTCCCAATTATCGAGGTTGGAACATCTGCAAGGTCACTTTCTATTGTTCCTCTTATTGCAGGTGGTGGATTGTTTGAAACAGGTGCAGGTGGTTCTGCTCCAAAGCATGTTGAGCAGTTTATAAAAGAAGGACACTTAAGATGGGACTCCCTTGGAGAATTCCTTGCATTTGTTGAAGCATTAAGACATGCATACAAGCAAATAAAAGCTATACATCAGGAAGAAAATCCAAGACTTCTTGTCCTTGCTGAAACACTTGACCAGGCTGTTGGAAAATACCTTGAAAATGACAAAACACCTAAGAGAAAAGTTGGTGAATTAGACACAAGAGGTTCTCACTTCTATCTTGCTCTCTACTGGGCAGAAGCTTTAGCAGCTCAGGACAAAGACAAAGAGCTTGCTGAGAAATTTGCAAAAGTATACGCAGACCTGAAAGAAAATGAAGAAAAAATCCTTGAAGAGATTAAAGCTGCAGAAGGTAAGCCTACAGATGTAGGTGGTTGGTATCATCCAGATGATGAAAAGGCTACAAAAGCTATGAGACCTTCTGAAACATTAAACAAAATAATTGATGCACTTTTAGAAGGCTAATTGAAAAACACTGAATTTTCTAAAAGCTTTTTGATAGGGGCGTTTCTCAAAAATGAGAAGCGTCCCTTATTTTTTGTTTATGCAAATTTACTGATATAATTTTCTTTTAAAATTCAAACATTTAAGGAGGACATAAATGGCTCAACGAGGTATTAGAGAGTATGACGGAAAGAGAATTTTAGCCCAAAACTGGGAAGAGTATTTTGATGGTGCCTTTGAGTATGACTTTAAATCAATCTTAATCACTCCTGAAACTGACCTTGACAAAATTCCTGAGGAGTATCCATGGGTAAAGGAAACTCCACTTGTTGCAAAACCTGATATGCTCTTTGGTAAAAGAGGAAAACTTGGACTTATCTTCTTCAAAAAAGAAAAACCAGGTGATGTTACATGGGAAGATGCTAAAGAATGGATAAAACAAAAAATGTCTGAAGAAGTTGAGATTAACGGA
>JALVGO010000164.1 GCA_027029065.1 Sulfurovum sp. | reverse complement strand
TCTCTTACAGGAAGATTTATGCTACGCGTCATACATTCATTGTTTCGATGCTCAAATACAGTGATCTAAGTATCTTGGAGATTGCACAGCTTGCAGGTCACAGCTCGGTGCAAATGATTATACAAAATTACGGAAGATTTATTAAAGGCGAACATCTCAAAATTGATAGAAGTTTGAAGATTTTTACTGACAAATCCGCTGACAGTTCAGCGTGAACCCCGTGTATACGGGCTTTCAATGGTCGGAGTGACAGGACTTGAACCTGCGACCTCTACCACCCCAAGGTAGCGCGCTAGCCAGACTGCGCCACACCCCGACATTTTGGAGAGTGTGATTATAAAATATTTCTCTTATAATCAAGCTAAATTGCAATACTTATAGTCTCTTCTCCCATGATTTTGGGTCTCTTTTGGTATGTAAAACTGCCAAAACAACTACACTGTTTCCTCTGACAACAAAAAAGATACCGTAAGGAAATCTGCGCACCAGTTTTCTTCTTACTGATTTATAGATATCTTGATACTGTTTTGGTGCTTTTGCTATATTGGCATAAGATGCTTCAAGCATCAACAAAAAATCTTCGCCCAGACCTACACGCTGAGACTCATACCAGTCATAAGCAGTTTTAATATCCCCATATACTTCGGGTTTAAAAACCAGTTCATACATTTAATCTCTGAGCTTACTTTTTATCTCATCCCAAGAGATAAGATTATTGGGGTCCTCTTCCAGCGATACCAATCGCGCATCCAAGACTTCTTTTTCATATTCTGACAAACCAAGATGATCTTGCTCTTTGGCAATAGAGTCCCAAATCTCCTCAACAAGAAGAATACGCTCGGTAATATCCAATTGTTTAATTTCATCGATCGACATAAAACTTGCCTTTTGTGCTTTTGATAATTGAAACCTCTGTTGGTGATTTTTCAGAGAACCCAATTATAACATAGTTTTAAGAGATGATATCGAAAGATGAAGTGATTACAGAAGAGAGACTGAGGAAGCCTAACACTTCCCAAGGTCGACTTCTCGGTAAGCTACCCCCATCAATGCACACCCTTTTTTGGTGATGTTTTGGATGGTAAAGCCGAACTTCTCAAAGAGCTGACCTGCCGGTGCAGAGGCACCGAACGTCTCCATGCCAAGTACATCATCGGCATACCGGTAGTACTCTGTAGCACGTGCCGCTTCTACGGCAAGTACTTTGGTTTCAGGATCAATGACTGCCGCTTTGTAGGCATCGTCCTGCTCGTTGAAGAGATCAAGACACGGTACGGAAACGACATTGGCCTTAACCCCAAGTACTTCAAGGTGGCAAGCTGCCTGCAGGCATGGCATCAATTCACTACCGCTTGCCATCAGAGTCATGGTCGCCCCTTCACGTTTTTTGACAATGTAGGCACCTTTGCTGACATCGCCAAAGTCACGTTTTGGCTTAAGCGTTTTGAGCTTTTGTCGGCTGAGTACAAACCCGTGCGGTGCTTTAATGGAGAGTGCGGTTTTCCACGCTTCAACATTCTCTGTCGCATCTGCCGGTCGCCAAACGTAGAAGTTAGGCAGGGCTCTAAACTGGCTGAGGTGTTCGATTGGCTCGTGTGTCGGACCATCTTCTCCTACACCGATGCTGTCGTGTGTCCAGACAAAGAAGTTTTGAATACCTGTAAGTGCTGCGATACGCGCTGCAGGCTTAAGGTAGTCGGAGAAGACGAAGAAGGTGGCATTGAACGGAATGGTCGTACCGTAGAGTGCCATCGCGTTGGTAATGGCAGCCATAGAGTGCTCACGGATCCCAAAGTGCAGGTTCTTGCCCTTAGGGAAGTTGCCCATATCTTTGAGCTCTGTCTTGTTGCTTGGTGCGAGGTCTGCAGAACCGCCAAGGAAACTTGGTACCGCTTTGGCAATGGCATTGAGGATCTTCCCGTTGGAATCACGGGTAGCCACCTCTGCATCGTTGCTGAAATCAGGATAGTCTACTTTTGAGAAATCCGGGTTCAGCAGGGCTTCAAGTGCCACATTCTGCTCAACCAGCGGTGCCTCTTTTTGGCGGTGTATCCACTCTTTTTCTGCCAGTTCACCCTTCTCAACCGCACATCTAAAACGCAGCAGTACATCTTCGGGAATCTGAAATGTCTGCTCAGGATCAAACCCCTCTTTGGCTTTGGAGGCTTTGATGATCTCTTCACCCAGCGGTGCTCCGTGTGTATGGTGTGTCCCTTCAAGCTCTCCCGCACCCTTTCCGATGATGGTATTGGCGATGATGATCGTCGGCTTGTCGGCATTTTTGGCTTGGGTCAATGCTTCATCGATCTTGTCATAGCAGTGTCCGTTGACTTTAAGTACATTCCAGTTTTGCGCCTCAAAACGCTTGGCAACATCTTCGCTCCATGCGATAGAGGTATCACCCTCGATGGTGATCTCGTTGGAGTCATAGATAAGAATGAGGTCTTTAAGCCCAAGGTGCCCTGCAAGCGCACACGCTTCGTAGCTGATACCCTCCTGCAGGTCACCATCACCGCAGAGACAGTAGACCTTATGGTCGATCAGTTCACAGGTTTCGGAGTTGACCTGTGCTTTGGTAAAGGCTTCTGCCATGGCAAACCCTACCGCATTGGCGATCCCCTGTCCAAGCGGTCCTGTGGTGATCTCTACCCCTGCTGTATGACCATACTCGGGGTGCCCCGGGGTTTTGGAGTCAAGCTGTCTGAAGTTTTTGAGATCTTCAAGAGTGACATCATAGCCCCACAGGTGCAGCAGTGAGTAGATCAGACCCGTAGCGTGCCCTCCGGAGAAGACCAGACGGTCACGGTTGAGCCACTTTGGGTTCCTGGGGTTGTGTACCAGGTGTTCACTAAGCACTACAGCAATATCTGCCAGTCCCATTGGTGCACCGGGGTGTCCGGAGTTTGCTTTTTGTACCATATCTGCTGCTAAAAAACGGATGGTATTTGCCATCTTCTTGCGCATTTGATTCTCAGGGGTCATTGTTGCCATGCTGTTTCCTTTATTGGTGTCGGTATAGATAGTGTTCCATCAGGGGACGGAGTGCGTGTTGCATCTTCTCATCAAACGCTTCAAACCGTCTTTGCAAATCTTTTGCCAGAGCATCCGCTTCCGCTACAGCAGACTCCAGTCCCAAAAGATTGACAAAGCTGTTTTTGTCGCCGTCATTGCCGGTGGTTTTACCTGCCTCTTCCTCACTCTGTGTCTCATCAATGATGTCATCCTGTATCTGAAACAGCAGTCCAAGATCGATACCGAAATCATAGAGCGCCTTTTGTGTGTCAGAACCCAGTCCAACAATCACCGCACCCATCTGCAGGCTGGCAGCAATGAGTTTGGCAGTTTTGTTGGTATGCAGTACTTTCACCTCATCGAGTGTAAGCGGCTTGTTCTCAAACCAGCAGTCTATCGCCTGTCCGAGTACCATTCCCTGCGAGCCGCCGTTCTGTGCCAAAAGGGTAATCAGCTTGATTTTTACATCTTCACGCAGCGGTGCTTTGGCTATCAGCAAAAAGGCATCGGTATTGAGTGCATCACCTGCCAGAATCGCCGTAACCTCGTCAAAACGCTTATGCAGTGTCTGATGTCCGCGCCGCAGATCGGCATCATCCATGGCAGGCAGATCATCATGGATCAGCGAATAGGTATGAAACATCTCCATTGCAAGTGCCACAGGCAGTGCCGAATCAAACAGCATCGGCTCATAGGCTTCCACAACCCCAAGCAGCAGCATGGGGCGGAAACGCTTTCCGCCTGCCTGCAGCATCGCCCCAAGCGCCTCTTCATACACAGGGTGAAAGCTGGCAACCTTGGGAAGGTTATGGGAAAGATAGGTTTCAAATCTCTGCATGGATGCTCTTCATTTTAGATTGGTGCAATTATATCTAATTTCGATAAAATATGCACATGGAACCAAGACAACAACTACAGCTTATTAGATGGCTAAAACGCATCAGTGCCGTTTTGACAGTGGCAATATGGCTCTATGTCATAACAATCTTCATCAACGACCCCGCACCTTTTAAAGAGCTCGTACCCTACTGCATGGGAAGCACCATGCTGATCTTCGGTATATTGACAGGAATCTTCAAGGGGCTGGAGTACTGGGAAGCACAGATTCAGCATAAAAACGGACAGAACAATGAAAAAGAAGGGTGATTACCCGAATGCTTTAAACCTTACACTTTTTAGCAATCTCTTTTAACTGCTCATCAAGCGTAAGGCTTTCTACGTCAATAATGACATCTGCTACTTTTTTGTAGGCTTTTTCACGCTCTTCGTAAAGTTTCTTTGCTTTTTTCGGATCTTGAAAAAGCGGACGTTTGGCAAGCTTCTGCTTGCTGTTCTTTGCTGTTTTCAGACGGTTGTGAATCCACTCGAAAGAGGCATCAAGCAGTACCACCGTACCAAGCTTTTTGAGGTTCTTTACTTTGTAAAAGCCACCGCCGCAGGAGACAAGTGTTCCCTTGACACACTTTTCAATCCAGTCAGCCGTCTCCTGTTCACACTTGCGAAAGTAGGCTTCACCCTTCTTCTCAAAAATCTTTTTAACCTCTTTGTTCTCTTTGGACTCGATAAGGTCATCCGTATCGATATTGTACACCCCGTACTTTTTGGCAAAGGCACGCGCGGTCGTACCCTTGCCCACCCCCATAAATCCGATCAGTATAATATTCTTTTTCATTTTAATTTTTAACTTTTAATTTTTAATTTGACGCAGTCACTACACCATATTGTAACGGTCAATAATCTTCTTAAGCCGCTTACGCAGGTTTTTGAGTGCCATCTCCGCATTGTCACCCTCTGCAACCAGTGATTCGAATTCGTCAAACTGGATCTTGGCAACCCAGCCGATCTTGGTATGCAGTTTGATACCTACAAACCGTACCTCTCCAAAGTGCTCTTTTGCCATCTTGTAGATACGCTCAATACGTTTGTCGAGTGTTTTTGCTTCTTTGCTCATATGTTTTATATCCTTCTATTATATCCCCCACTAACCATCCTGGGGTTTAGGTAGAACGATTATACCATACCAATGAACACAAAAGTATTACAGAGCGCTTATCTGAAAAGTTTTTTCATCTTGGAAAACAAGAGTACGTAAAGCCCCTTGGGCTTTGCGGTCTCTTCTATAAACTGATCATAATCCATACCTTTTTCTGCAAGAAATGTCTCCAGATAGAGAATGGAAGCTCTCATTCCCTCCTCCTCTTCAATCCTGCGCAAACGTGCATAGAGCGGTTCTATGCTCTTGACGACATGTTTCGGTGCAGCCTGTCTGAATGCGATATAGTGCCTAACCTTCCCCATTCTGCCTTTTTTAATCTCAAAATCGGTCGTTACCCAGTAGTAATCTCCATTCTTTGCCAGATTTTTGACAACCGCCATAATATTGTGTCCCTTTCTGAGGCGTTGCCACATAAGATAGAAGATGGCTTTTGGCATATCCGGATGACGTACGATATTGTGTGGGGAACCGACAAGTTCACTCTCCGTATAACCTGAAATTTCAGAAAAATACTGATTGCTGTAGACAATCTTTCCGGAAACATCGGTTTTGCTGACAATATATCGCTTCGGATTCAGTTTGATCTCTTTCCCATTTGGAACCGGTCTTGGTGCTGATATATCTTCCCTCCTGATATCATTCGCATAGAAAGATACTACCGGAAGATCATCACACAAAACTTACATATGGACAGCTCTGAAAAATCATCGCTTTCATACAGTTATTTCTCAGACTTTCACCTTCTGCCACGCCCCCTGGTCAAAAGCTCTCCAGAGCCAAAAGGCTTTTACGAATGTATCAGATATCATGGCAAGATAGACAAAAAGGATATCTTCAAAGTACCAGCTCAATACAAAAGCGGGAATAATCCGGACAAACCAGAGTGATATCAGGTTGATTTTGAGGGTGCGTTTGGTATCTCCTGCTCCTCTGAGGGCTCCGGAGAGGACGAAGTTAAACGCCAACGGGATTTGGGAGATACCGACAATACGCAGATAGAGGCTTGCTTCCCTGATGGTATCTGCATCATCTGTAAATATCCAGACAATCTTTTCAGGCACAAAGATCATAAAGAAAGAGAGGATAAACATCAATCCCGAAGCATATTTAAGCACCAGCAGCACATCGGCTTTGGACTGTTCTGGTTTTTTGGCACCCAGCCCCTGTCCCATCAGTGCCATAGCCGCTACGGTAAATCCGATACCCGGCATAAAGGCAAGCCCCTCTACACGCAATCCCACCTGATAGCCTGCCAGTGCCGCGGTACCGAACTTGGCGATAATCGCCGTAAACAGCATAAAACTGCCAAAGGTCAGTGCCCGCTCGACAGAGGCAGGAAGACCAACCCTGACAGCCCGCTTCAAAAGCCGTGAAGAGTAGTACCACAATGGTGCATAAAAGGTTTTTCTGCCAACATAAAGCCAGACATATACCAAAAACTCCACAATGTTCACCACAACCGTACCCACAGCTGCCCCAAGCACTCCCAGCTCTGGAAATCCGTACTTCCCGAAAATAAGCAGATAGTTCAAAACGATATTGAGAAGAATAGAGGCACCCTTGACATACATCGGTGTCTTGGTATCACCAGCAGCATTGAGTGCCGACACAAAAACCAGCTTCATGAACACAAACGGCATCATCCATGTCAGCATCTGCACATATGCCGATCCCAGTTTTGCAACCTGGGGTGCGGTATCGAACCAGATAAAGACAGAAGAAGCAAAGATGTACCACAATGCCATTGCCGGGATACTCAGCATCAGGGCAAACCGCAACAGTGTCGAAAGCCCCATCGATGCCCGTCTTATGCGCTGTGCACCGACAAAACGTGACAAAAGTGCCGATGTACCGACATTGAGCAGTGTCAAAACGGCAAATATAAACATGAGCGACTGAAGCCCAAGCCCTACTGCAGCTACGGCAAATGCAGAGATGCGTCCAACCATCACCAGATCGGTGATCACCTGCAGCATATCAAGCAGTGAGTTGATCGCCGCCGGAATGGAGAGGCGCAAAATCTTTTGGTGCGTCAGGGGGAAATAGCGTATCAATAACAGCCTTTTTCTAAAATTTTACACACCGACAAGCTGTGCCAGAAATGCATACATCATGACAATCAGCAGTGCTGCCCAGCCAAGCATCCATGCAACAGCACGAAGCGGCCGTTTCTTTCGGAACATCATACGCGTCTTGTAGAGCACCACCGGATAGATAAACATTGCGAAGACAACAGGCAGATACGCCATAGCTGTCAAATGGTATTTGGCGATCGCCAGTTTGACCGCCACCAAAGCGGTGTAGACAAAACTGTATACCACCAACAACAGAACAACCTGCAGCGCCACAAATATCAGATAGCTGCCCTTTTGGTTGCTTTCATCGTTGTAATATTGCATCTTTCAACCTTTTATGCTTCTATGCATGCCTTCTCTATCGCTTCCCTGAGTGCCTCTTTTTCTACACGCCTTACCATGCCAGTATAGCTCTCCAGATCATGCCCCGCTTTGGCAATTTTCTTCTGCACAATGACTTCACCGCCGTCAAGCTCGGAAGTTACCCAGTGGACAGAGACCCCGCCTTCGGGGAACGGATCATGAAAGCTCTTCTCAATCGCATGCAGCCCTTTGTGACGTGGCAGCAGAGAGGGGTGCAGGTTGATCGCCCTGATCTGTTCGGTGAAAACCGGAGTCAAAATACGCATAAACCCTGCAAGCACTGTCAGGTCAGGCTTGTAAAGGTTTAAGCGTCTGACCACCTCGGCATCGAACTTTTCCCGCGCATCAAAACGTTTGGAGTCAACGATCTCCAGAGGGATGCCGTGCATGTCGGCAATCGCTCTTCCTTCTGCCTCAGGGTTGTTGGTCAGTGCAACTGCCACCTCGACATCCTTACGGTGCATATGTTCGACAATATAGGCAAAGTTTGTTCCTTTGCCGCTAAAGAGTACCGCTATCTTTTTCATGGCGGTATTGTACCCTACTCCAACTTTGCAAGCAGTTCAACAAGGTCAGTCGGCAGCATTGCGTAAGTTGCCCCCTCATAACACTCCGCTGCCGCAGCCAGTGCCAAAGAGCCCTGTATGGTAGCCTCCAGACCGGTACAACCCTGTGCCAGCAGCGATACAATCAGACCCGAAAGGACATCTCCGCTGCCTCCTTTGCTAAGCACCGGACTTCCCAGCGGGTTAATGTAAAGCTGCTCCTCCTGTGCAATGAGCATATTGGCACCTTTGAGCAGCAGTGTCACATGCGGATACAATGCGTTGAAACGACGTACTACTTCAAAACGCGCCTGCTGTATCTGCGCCACACTCAGCTGCTCTTTGGTGATATGTTCCCACAGTGCGGCAAACTCTTTGGGGTGCGGGGTAATGACAATCTCACGTGTTTTCTGCTCCAGTATCGCAAGCAGCCCCTCATGGTAGAATGCATCGGCATCCAGCACGATTGGCAAATGACTCTCTATGACATGCTTTTGGAGAAAATCGGCATCGAAATGCCCGCCAAGTCCCATACCTGCCGCCAGTGCCGTTGCATTGGCAGGAACCACAGTGGCATGCATCAGATACGGGGGTACGGCAACCTTTTCATGCACCACCAGCGTGGTCAGTCCTGCACCAAAACGGCTTGCTGCCGTTGCTGCAATGATACCTGCCCCCTCTTTCTCCCCACACAAAAGTACAGCATGCCCAAAGCTGCCTTTGTGGGTCGTTTTTCTGTTGCGTGTGGGCAGTTTAAGGTCTCTGTTCTCCAGTACAAAAGTGTTGCTCTTGTGCTCATACATCTGCCGGCTCACACCAAGATCGACACATACGACTTCGCCTACAGCATCTTTGGCAGCGTCGAGGAAAAGTGCCTCTTTGAACGCACCCATGGTTACCGTTACATCCGCCTCAAAAGCAAAAGGCATCAGCCTGCCATCGCTTCCTATGCCGGTAGGGATGTCACAGGCAAGCTTGAAGCCTTTGAGGGCATTGAGCCGGTGAAGCAGCTGCTGTACCGTCTCGTTGAGCATACGGTTTAGCCCTGCACCAAACAGTGCATCGACCACCACATCCGCATCTTCCATACTCTCTGCTGCTTCGAAAGGTACAATACCCACCTTCCGTGCCCGCTCCAGCTGAAGGATCGCCATCTCTGAGCGCACCCCGAGAGGAACACAGAGCTGCACATCGTACGTCCCAAACAGCTGCCGTGCCAGTACGATACCATCCGCACCGTTGTTACCCGGACCGCTGACGATCAGTACACGGCTGCCTTGGGGGAAATGCGACCGGATATACGATGCCATCCCCGCTGCCGCATGCTCCATAAGAATATCTTCTGTCAGCCCATAGGCTTCATAGCAGTGTCTGTCCAGCACATCGCATGACTGAAATACCTTTTGCATCATTCTCTCCTGCATATTACAAAGATTGCTTTTTTAATCTTAGCATAATTTAAACTTATTTCGATAGAATTCGTTTCTATATTTTATCGCTTTTGGTGCAAAACCGAAAAATCTTGATAAGGAAGGGGGTGAGTCGAATGCCAGGAATCAAACTTACACCACGTGACTCTTTTGACGACGCGTACAGAAAGTTCAAAAGACAGTGTGACAGAAACCTTATCGTAACTGAAGCGAGAGCAAGACAGTACTACGAGACAAAGACTGAGAAGAGAAAGAAAGAGAAGATCGCTACACGCAAAAAGATCCTCAAGAAGCTCTTTATGCTCAGAAGATACGAGTCAAGACTGTAACAGCGTCTTTGGCAGGGGGGGGAACTTCCCTTGTCATATTATAAACTACAACCATATTTAGTTCTACTCTACCTTTACCTTGCCTATTAAATACAATTATTGGCGATTGTATAAGCAACCTATTCCCAAAATTTAGGCTAATTCAATTTTTTATACGATATACTTTTATCATATTTGCCAAACCTATCGTGAGGTAGGGACGGAAAGCCACGGGTCTTGGAATAGAAAGATAGCCGGGTTGCCTATAGTAAAGCCGCAATAGTTCTGTTGCAAAATAGTGCACTCTTCTTTATCTTTTCTTCAATTTTATGTTATTATTTAAACAAAAGGTTATTTATGATGTTATCTATTCAACATTTTAAAAAGTTTATGTATTCATCGATTGTATCAGTACTATTAACTACTATATTGTTTGCAAAAAATACCGGTCAGTATACAACAATCCTGTACGATGGATTGGTCATTGTGGTACCGGTCAAAAAGGCTGCGCAGACGACCCCTCCTGTTCTTGCGATCGACGACATCATCGACTTCGACCACAAGCTGCCCAACCGCATCCAGAACGGCTCTTTTGAGCTGGGACTTGGGGCGGAGCCGATCTATTTCGGGTGGGAACGCAGGGAACTTGACGAAGCGAATGGCGCCCTCGATGCGCCGGACTATCCGGTGATCGACACCACCACGGCGATGGAGGGCAACGCTTCGGTCAAGATCGCCCGGATCAAAAAATACCAGCATATCCATATCGACTTCACGCCGCCGGACATCACGGATGAAGATGACAACTCCAGCCAGTATCAGGGCTATATCTATGCCGATCTCAAGACCGACTGCCCGGGTGAGATGAAGGTGCACTTCC
>JALVGO010000163.1 GCA_027029065.1 Sulfurovum sp. | reverse complement strand
GGATAGGCCGCTGTGTGACAGAATGACTGAAGTACAAAGTCTGCACCGAAGCTCAGTGCCGCAAGCTCTTTGATCTCATCTCTGGTCATTGGCCCTGTGGTATCTTGAGAACCAACCGTTGTACAGACAGGCTCACAGTAGACACCCGGTTTGACACCCTCCATACCACACGCTTTACCAACCATTTTTTGTGCGAGTGTGTAGCCTTTTCCGTCATCCTCAGGCTGCGCAGGCTTCATGAAGATATCACCAGCATCCATACCGAGTGCTTCTCTTGCTTTCGCTGTAAGCCCTTTACCGATGATAAGAGGGATACGTCCGCCCGCTCTCATCTCATCAGGAAGCGTGTTTGGAGAGAGTTCGAAGGTAGAGACAACTTCACCATCTTTTTCAATCACACCCTCATAAGGCTTAATGGTGATCACATCACCGGTCTCAAGCTTGTCAACCGGTGCTTGGATAGGCAGACATCCTGAATCTTCTGCTGTGTTGAAGAAGATCGGTGCAATGATAGAACCGATGACTACACCGCCTGTTCTCTTGTTGGGGATACCCGGGATATCGTGACCCATGTGCCACTGTACAGAGTTGATACCGGATTTTCTTGAAGATCCTGTACCGACAACATCACCGACATAGGCAAGCGGATGTCCCTTTTTCTTAAGCTCAGCCATTGTCTCGAGTGGTTTCTCCATTCTTGCAACAAGGAATGCGTTGGCATGGAGAGGGATGTCTGCTCTTGTGAAGGCTTCTGATGCAGGAGAGAGGTCATCTGTGTTGGTCTCACCTGGTACTTTGTAAACAGTGACTGTGATCTCTTCTGCCAGAGGCTCTTTGTTGTGGAACCACTCGGCATTTGCCCATGATTCAATCACCTCTTTGGCATACGGATTGCCCTCTTCCATCAGTTTTTTGACCGTTTCAAAGTCTGCATAGACAAGGATAGTGTTTTTCAGCTCATCAGCAGCTGCTTGAGCGATCTCTTTGTCTTCACTCTTTAGTGCTTCAATGAGTGGACCGACATTGTATCCGCCCAGCATCATACCGAGGATTTTAACCGCATCAAGCGGTGTGATCACTGAGGATTTTGCGTTACCCTGGACAATATCATTCAAAAATGCCGCTTTGACATAGGCAGCATCATCCACACCCGCAGGTACATGGTTCTTGAGCAGATCCAATAGATAATCCGCTTCTTCCACTTTATCTGCTTTGAGCAGTTCAACAAGTTCTGCAACCTGCTTTGCATTCAAAGGCAGTGGGGGTACACCGAGTTTTGCACGTTCTTCGGTGTGTGCTTTATATTCTTCTACTAAGGCCATAGTGGTCTCCTGTTTATGATTATTTGGTAGGTAAATACTACCCAAATAGGGTTAAATCTTATTTGAATGATAAGAGGAAGAAAAGCAGATAGAATATCTGTATCAGATGGTTACAGAAAAAGCGGGCGTTTTGCAGACAGTGTTACCAAACAAAGCAGAGAGGATCAGGCGATGATCTCCCTGTTCCCTTTGGCATTGGGTGCAGAGAGCACCCCTGTTGCCTCAAGCTGCTCAATGATATTTGCCGAACGGTTGTAACCGATCTGCAGTTTTCTCTGAAGGTAGGAGATAGAGGTCTTTTTGTCAGCAAGCACGACCGCTTTCGCCTCTTCATAGAGAGGATCGAGTTCCACCTCGCTCTCTCCTCCTTTGTTGGCGACGCCGCCTCCCTCGATAAGGTAGCTCTCATCATACTCCGGCACACGCTGCGCTTTGATATACTCAACGATCTCCTCGATCTCCTCCTCCGTCGCCCACGGCGCATGAATACGCACCAGTCCGGTAGTTCCAGGAGGAGTAAAGAGTCCGTCACCGCGTCCAAGCAGGCTGTCCGCACCGGTAGAGTCGAGAATGACTTTGGAGTCGATCTTCTGACCGACACGGTAGCTTAGACGTGAAGGCAGGTTTGCCTTAATGATACCGGTAACGACATCGACACTCGGACGCTGTGTCGCTACAATGAGGTGGATCCCGCAGGCTCTTGACTTCTGTGCCAGACGGGCAATGGAGGTCTCTACCTCTTTCCCTCCGTTCATCATCAAGTCGGCAAGCTCATCGATGATGACAACAATAAACGGCATCGGTTCAGCAGAGCCGTCACGTTTGACCTTTTCATTGTAGTTGTCAATATTTTTGGTACGTTTGTCTGCCATCAAACGGTAGCGGCGCTCCATCTCCGCGACCATATTTGCCAGTGCAGCAATTGCTTTTTTGGGTTCGGTAATGACCGGTGTGATCAGATGAGGAATATCATCATAGATGGAAAACTCCAGCATTTTAGGGTCGATCATCATCAGTTTTAGGTGATCAGGGTCATTCTTGTAAAGCAATGAGAGGATCATCGCATTGATTCCAACCGATTTACCTGACCCTGTCGTACCGGCAATAAGCAGATGCGGTAGCTTCTTAATGTCTGTAATAAACGGCTTGCCTACAATATCTTTCCCCAGTGCAATGGTCAGTGGAGACTTGGAGTTCTGGAACAGGTCGCTTTCAAGAATCTCACGCAGGTAGATAATGTCACTCTGTTCATTGGGAATCTCAATGCCGACAACATCGCGTCCGGGAATGGGTGCCTGAATACGGATGGTCTCTGCACTGAGTGCCATAGCAAGGTCATCCTGAAGCCCAAGAATTTTGGAGACTTTGACATTGGGTGCCGGTTTGAACTCAAAGGTCGTTACCAGCGGGCCGCTGTAGGTTCGTACCACATCTCCGTTGATATTGAAGAGTTTGAGTTTTTCAATAAGGTTGCCCGATTTTCGGTCGATCTCCGCTTCATTGATCCGCTTTTTCTGTCTGGGGGCTTTTTGCAGGAAGTCCAGTTTCGGCAACTTGAAATTTTTGGGTTTCTCTGTCTTGCCCTTCTCGAGCGTTTCCATAAGCCTTGAATTCTCTTCCAGCTCTTTGACGATCTGCACACCGCTTTTGGATGTCACAACAGGCGTATCGGTATGCTCTTCCTGTATATCCACATCAAAAGGAGGCATACCGTCATCCGCTTGCGCATCTGTGGCATCAAACTCAGGCACACTCTCTTCTTGTTTTGGAGTAACCGGATTCGCAGGCGTAGAAGCTTTGAGCGTTTTTTTTACACTGCGTTTGACACTTCTTCTTGGTTTTGGTGCTTCTTTCACACGCTCTTCCTCTACCGCCGGAGGCATCATCTCATCCTCAAGCCGGGGCGAAGCGAACGGATTTGTCAAAAGAAGTTTGACTCCTTTTTTCAAAGCCGATGTGATAGTGGCAAAAAATGCAGTTCCGCCCTCTTTTACACGTTTTTTAGGTCTGGAGGCTCTCTCTCTTTTTGGCAGCAGTGCACGCCATTCAAATGTCTCATCGACAATAAAGAGAGCCGAGAGGGAGATGATCATCAGCCAAAAGAGCCACAGCCCCGCTTTACCGATATAGGGTTGCAGGAACGAAACAACCTGCGTTCCTATAAACCCGGCATCTGCCGGATCGACAAGCAGTGCTTCAAAAAGTGCTGCCCCGATAAAAAGCAGAATCCATCCCAGATAGAAATCGATATCCCTTCTTACAGATGCATCACTGTAGAGCTTGTAAAGCGGAATAAAGAGCAGCAGAATGTTAATATAGGCAAAATATCCGAAAAGATAGATATTGGTATCACCTACCAGTTTCCCGATATTGCCCGCCAGTGCGGTATCTCTGAAAAATGTAGAAAATGCGCCATAGATGAACAGTATGGCTGTTATGATCAGTGTGGTCTTCACTCGTAATCCTGAAATAATAATTGATATTAATTAATGAAGATATTATAACAGATAAACATTAGTCACCTATGAAATCTGTCAAAATGGCATGATTTTAAGTAGTTTTAAGCTCCGGGCAAGTAGAATTCGAGCTACGTTTCTATAGCGTACGTGCCTCGGTGGTGGAACTGGTAGACACGTCAGACTCAAAATCTGATGGGCTTTGCCCGTGCCGGTTCGATTCCGGCCCGAGGTACCACTCTCATTCTATTTATTTTCCCTATACGTACAAAACACTGAAACTACAATGCACAGGCTCTGTTTCTTCCCTCTTTTTTAGCTTGATACATGGCATCATCCGCCCGTTTGATGACTGCTTCAATATTGCCGTCCTTTTCATAGTCAGCCTGAGACACACCGACACTGACAGTAAACTGTATCTTCTCACCTTTATCACCTGCAACAGTATGGGATGCCATCGTTTTTCTGATTCTCTGTGCCAATTGCAGTGCACCCTCCTTGGAGGTTTTTGGCAGCAGCAATATAAACTCTTCACCACCATACCTACAGGCAATATCACTCTCCCTTTTGATCGAAGTGACAATCTGTGCAAGCGTCTCTATTACCCGGTCTCCGTTTTGATGACCGTAGGTATCGTTGATTTTCTTGAACCTGTCGATATCGAGCATCATCACACTGAGCGGTTCACCATCTCTTTTGGCAAGGCTGAATATTTGTGTAGATACCTCTGCAAAATACCTTCGGTTAAAGAGCTTTGTCAGAGGATCGGTTATTGCCAGTTCCCGTAATGCCTCCGTTTTCTCTTTCACTTTGAGGTCAAGTGTCTTTATCTGCTCCTCAAGCCTATCTACCATCGTATTGAAGTTACGTGCAAGTTCACCGATTTCATCAGCCGTATCAACCGATGCCCTGATATGGTAATTCCCTTCTGCAATCACGGATGCTGTCTGTGCCAGTTTCTCTACAGGTCTTAACAGATATCGCAAGAGCATTACACTCAGAAGGAGTGTCAGAAGCAGTACAGTAAGCCCCAGATAGAGAAGCTGATTGTGAATCGTTCTTGAAACCGATTCAAACTCATCTGCATAGGCAGAAGAAACAACATAGAGATCCATGGAAGGGACATAGCGTATCCATGAAATCTTGTCATAGATATAATGCCCTTTATCTGAAGGTTTGTCCCACTTGTATCGCAACACACCGGTTCCATGTGCAGCTTTGACAAGGTCATCATAGATATAGGTACCTTTACCCGGATTGACAAGTTTTTTAAAGTTTTTGCCGTCAATATTGCTGTTGGTGTGGATAATCATCCTGTGGCTGTCAAAAATATAGATATAGCCGCTCTTCCCTATTTTAGTATGGTTCATGATCTCTCTGAGTGTATGGAAAAGCTCTTTGCGGAAGTGTTCAAGATCTTTGGCAACATTTTCGGTAAGCATCACAACCTTGTCCAATACAAGCTTGGCATTTTTCTCTTCGAGATTTTTGATCGTATTGTCAATCTTCGGTACGGCAACAAAAAGCGTTACTCCTGTATAGATCAGAAGTACACTGCCAATCAATGCCAAAAATTTTCTTAGAATTTTCGATTGGAACATACACACCCTTCTTCTTGTCTATTTTTATTATAGCACTATTTTTATGACTTAGGGTATCGATAACAGATAGGGACTCTTTAGCTTCTTTTGCTATAATACGCCCTGCAATTGCACATGCCTTTATCTGATAGCAGATAAGAACTCCATGCGGGAGTAGCTCAGTTGGCTAGAGCGTCAGCCTTCCAAGCTGAGGGTCGCGGGTTCGAGTCCCGTCTCCCGCTCCATACTATACACCACATTTCATCAATCACCATCTATTTTTGCAATACAGTCACAAGATACAGTTATGCAAGAACGTATTATGTCATACTATCTATCGGGATAAGTATAAAGAAGGGGTTATTCTCTCCGCATAAAGCGGAGAATAGAGACAGAATGTAACTATTTTTTGTCTGTGTACATTTCCAGAGAATCTACAGATACTTCACCGGCTGGCTGGGTTTTGGGTGCCGCTACCGGTTGAGAAGGAGCAGTGTTTACTGCTGCCGGTGCTGGCTGAGGTACCGCTGCACTGTTATACTGTGGTGCCGGAACAGGCTGGCGGTTCTGGACAGGTGCCTGCTGAGGCTGACGGTACTGTGGCTGTGCAACCGGTTGTCGCTGCTGTGCATAGCCGTTTTGTGCCGGAGGCGGCGTATATCTGTTTCCAAGAGATTTCAAAGAAGCAAGTGTCTCCTCAATATTGCGGTCATTCATCTCTTTGGCAGAGCTGATAAGCTGATACTCCTCTTCAAAATCAAGTCTACTGCCAGAAGAGAGCCCCTGTGCCGCTTTGTATTCTGCAATAGCTCTACGCGTACCGCTGCCAACCGCTCCATCGATCTTGGCATGGTAAAAGCCATGAATTTTAAGAGCTGTCTGAATTTTTTTACCCTTGGTACGGCTGTCTGTTCCTCTTGCAATCAGATTTCTGTCAAAGGTAAACAGTGTCCCCAGAAAAATCAACGAATCTTTTACTTCAGGTTTCAATGACGCGCTGTTGCTGATACCGTAGTCCATATTGAGCTTTTTGATAGCACTGCGGGTCTCAAATGAGTTGACAGCACTATCAATGGGACCATGATAATATCCAAGGCTGGTCAGTGCTTTTTGAATGCGCATCTCGTCAGTCATATGATATACCGGTTTTTTATGTACTTTTTTATGTGTTCTATGCTTGACATGGTGCGCCGGCGGTCGTGAGCTTCTGGAACTTCCATAGTAAATCTCATCCCCAAGACGCGCTCCTGCTGCATTGGTCGCCTGTCCGGCGACATTGTAGATGAGCTGATCGAGCATCGACGCAGAAGCGGTACTGCCAAGTACAAACATACCTACGGGAATAATCAATAGTTTTTTAATCATATTTATCCTTTTTCAAATTGGTTCTGATGATTCTGCATCACCGATTAACGATAGTAATAGTCTCCATTATAGGGGTGACCATAATAGTACCCTCCGTCATAGTATCCGTCTTTATACGAATGCGGTGCCGGTTTGCCAACATGCTCATTTGGCGGGATACACCCGGTCAACAGGCTTGAAAACAATACAGCTACAGCTAAAAGCATAAGATTTCTCATAAGATTCTCCTCCTCTTCATAGATTAAAGATATTATTATAGTAACAGATAATATATAAATTTGTAAAGATAAACATGCAATCTATCGGTAAAAAATATAAACCTTGATCCAAATCACTTGACCGTTAACCCATTTTATGCTATAAATAATACAAAATAACTCCGAATTAGGAAAACCCATGGCACAAGAAGAGATCAACAAAGCCGTTTCGGGTGAGTATGCGCTCGGTTTCGAGATAGATATCGAAACCGATGTCGTACCGCCCGGACTCAACGAAGATACGATACGATTCATTTCAAAAAAGAAAGATGAACCCGAGTGGATGCTTGAACTGCGTCTCAAAGCATTCGAGAAGTGGAAGAAGATGGAAGAGCCCCACTGGGCACATCTGACATACGACTCCATAGACTACCAGTCCATCTCCTACTTCGCTGCACCCAAGAAAGGACCGGAGAGCCTTGATGAAGTAGATCCCAAGATTTTGGAGGCGTACAAGAAGCTCGGTATTCCACTTGAAGAGCAGAAGCAGCTTGCCGGTGTCGCCGTTGATGCGGTGGTTGACTCCGTTTCGGTCAAGACCACGTATACTGAAGAGCTCAACAAACACGGTATCATCTTCTGCTCCATCTCCGAAGCGATCCGCGACTATCCGGAGCTTGTCAAGAAGTATATGTTCAGCGTCGTTCCTATGACCGACAACTTCTACGCGGCGCTCAACTCCGCAGTCTTTACCGACGGAACATTCGTCTACATCCCCAAAGGGGTACGCTGTCCTATGGAGCTGAGTACCTATTTCCGTATCAACGCGCTCAACACAGGACAGTTTGAGCGTACGCTCATCGTTGCCGACGAGGGCAGCTACGTCAGCTACAACGAAGGGTGTTCCGCGCCTACGCGTGACGAGAACCAGCTGCACGCAGCTGTTGTCGAACTGGTTGCCATGAAAGATGCGGAGATCAAATACTCCACGATCCAGAACTGGTACCCCGGTGATGAGAACGGCAAAGGGGGTATCTACAACTTCGTGACCAAACGCGGTATCTGCGAGGGGGAGAACTCTAAAATAAGTTGGACGCAAGTAGAGACCGGTTCGGCAGTGACATGGAAGTACCCAAGCTGTATCCTCAAGGGTGACAACTCCGTGGGTGAGTTCTACTCGGTTGCGGTCACCACACTGGCACAGCAGGCCGATACCGGAACGAAGATGATCCACCTTGGCAAGAACACAAGCTCAACCATCATCTCCAAGGGTATCTCGGCGATGAAGGGGCAGAACACCTACCGTGGACTGGTCAAGATCGGCGCCAACGCACACGGGGCGAGAAACTACTCCGAGTGTGACTCGCTGCTCATCGGTGACCAGTGCGGGGCGCACACCTTCCCCTACCTTGAGAGCAAGGATATCCACGGGCAGGTCGAACATGAAGCAACCACAAGCAAGATCAGCGACGAGCAGCTCTTCTACCTCAGACAAAGAGGTATCGATGAAGAGAGCGCAGTAAGCATGATCGTACACGGCTTCTGTAAAGAGGTCTTCTCACAACTCCCTATGGAGTACGCCATCGAGGCAAAAGCACTATTGGAACTAACACTGGAAGGAAGCGTAGGATGAAAATACTGGAAATTAAAGACGTACATGCAAAGATCGGAGAGAAAGAGATTCTCAAGGGACTCAATCTGGAGCTTGAACCTGGCAAGGTACACGCCATTATGGGGCCAAACGGTGCGGGTAAATCGACACTCAGCAAGACCATCGTAGGACACTACGATGTAGAGGTGACCGAAGGTGACATTCTCTACAAAGGCAAGAGCATTCTGGAGATGGAGCCTGAAGAGAGAGCGCTTGAGGGGATCTTTCTGAGCTTTCAGCACCCTGTGGAGATCCCGGGGGTCAACAACGCCTATTTTTTAAGAACAGCACTCAACGCCAAGCGCAAACATGAAGGCAAAGAGGAGCTCAATGCCGCAGAATTCCTGCGCGAGATGAAAAAACACCTTGAGATGCTCGGTATGAAGGCTGACATGATCAGCCGATCGCTTAACGAAGGCTTCTCAGGCGGAGAGAAGAAGCGTAACGAGATTCTGCAGATGCTGATGCTTGAGCCTGAGGTGATCATTCTTGACGAGATCGATTCCGGACTTGACATCGATGCCCTGCGTGCAGTCAGTGAGGGAATCAATATGATGAAGGACGGTAAGCGCAGCTTCCTTGTCATCACCCACTACAGCCGTATTCTTGACTACATCAAGCCTGACTACATCCATGTACTCAAAGAGGGGCGCATCATCAAAACCGCCGGTCCTGAGCTGGTTGCACAGCTTGAAGAGGAAGGGTACGAGAGCATCGAGGAAGAGGCATGAAGCTGCTTGATCTCAAACAAAAAAGTTTAGAGGAAGCTGCCGCGCTGCTTGGGGCTGACCCCAAAGCTGTTGCATTGGAGCGCTTTACAGCTCTTGGTCTGCCGACAAAAAAGAGTGAAGAGTACCGCTACTTCCAGGTTGAGAAGCTCTTTGAGAAAGCGTACCGTACCCTCTCCTATGTGCCCCACCCCATAGAGGAGTCGGACAAGATCGTCATCACCGACGGTATGGTCACCCATGCACCCAAAGGGATGCGTATCTACTACGAGCAGTGCCAGGCGATGGATATGGAGCACTTCGACCCGCTGTACTACCTTGGACACCTACTCAGCCCGCATGTGATCAAGATAGACCTCGACGGCGATGCCGACATTGAGCTCGAGCACCGCTACACCCAAAGCGGCGCACTGATCAACTACCGCATTGTGCTGCTCAATCAGGCAAACCGCCACTCGACACTCTTTGAGAGTTTCCATGCAGAGGATATCAGCGACACGCTGGTACTCTACGGCTATGACATCTTCGTAGCCCCTGACAGTACCCTTAGAATGCTCAAGAACCAGAACATGCATGACAACAAGTATGCCATGGTCGCATCGCACCGCTTCAAGCTCGACCAGCGCGCCAATGCCGTTATCAAGAGCTTTGATATGGGTGAAGATATGGGACTGCAGCTTATCAAAGCAGAGCTTGACCGCTATGCGCATATGGATGCGGGACACCTGCTCTACCTCAACAACGAAGCGCAACGCGGTACTGTCTCAAAGATCATCCACAAGGGTGAGCACGCTACCTCACATCAGGAGGCAAAGAACATTCTTGACGGACACTCCAGAGGGATCTTCGATGCACTCATCAAAGTGGAGCACTCGGCAAAATACACCAAAGCACACCAAAACTCCAAGGCGATACTGCTGGATGAGAGAGCCTACATGGCTGCCAAACCGCAGCTTGAGATCTACATAGACGAATTGGAAGCAAGCCACGGATCAACCACCGGACAGCTTGATCCAAAACAGCTCTTCTACCTGCGTTCACGCGGCATCAGTGAGGTTGAAGCAAGAAAGATGCTCGTTATTGCCTTTGCCAATACGCTCATTGAGCAGGTTAAAGACCATAGGCATCAGGAGATCATCAAGAAGACGTTTGATGAGGCGTTCTACAGGAATTAGGAATTAGGAATTAGGAATTAGGAATTAGGAATTAGGAATTAGGAATTAGGAATTAGGAATTAGGAATTAGGAATTGAGTCCTCTGAAAAACCCAAGCAAAAATGCTAAAATACCCTAACACAAAAGAGGAGGAGAAAAAACG
>JALVGO010000162.1 GCA_027029065.1 Sulfurovum sp. | reverse complement strand
GAACGGAGATGATATCGAAGGTTTTCAGCAGCCAGATTCCAAACACTCCAAGCAGTGTACCGGCAATGATCCCTGCCGTTCCGATGATAAGCCCCAGTTTGAAGAAGATATCTTTGATCTCTTTTTGTGTTGCACCAAGGGTGCGCATAAGCGCGATTTCGCTTCTTCGGCTCATGACGGTCATAAGAAGTGAGGAGACGATGTTGAGCGATGCGACAAGAATGATCAGAAGGAGTACAAGAAAGAGTGCTTTTTTCTCCATCTGCATAGCAGCAAAGAAGTTGCCGTTTTGCTGCCACCACCCCTCTATGATGGTGTTTTCAGGAAGTATCTTACGCAGTTTTCCGATCATCTCCCTTGGATCTTCTGTATAGATATGCAGACCGTCATAGCTTTGGCGTTTACGCTTGAGGAGTTTTTCAAAGGCTTCAAGTGTCGTGTAGATGATCGCTTTGTCGTAGGCTTTAAGTCCAGAATGAAAGGTGCCGTCTACAACAAAACGCTTTTGCAGCGGCATAGTACCAAATCCGATCGCCTGCTGTTCTGAGAAGTAGAGTGTCACTTTGTGCCCTTTTGGGGCATCCATCTCAAAAGAGAGGGCATCTCCGATGATCGCTTTGAATTTGCTTTTGCTGCTGCTCTGTGCCGCCGCCTCTTTAAAGACGGGGTTGAGTGCGCTTTCCTTGTCAAAATCGACACCGTAAAGCAGTGAACCCTGTACCGCACCGGCATTTCTGGTGATCACCTGTGTCGAATAGTATGGGCTGAACTTCAGTTTGGGATAGTGTTGATGGAGTGTTCTGACAAGGTTGTCATTGACAGCACCCTCACGCATCGGCAGTACCGTAAGCGGATAGTTCATGACAAAAAGGCGCTTTTTAAACTCTTTTTGCGTCCCGTTCATGATCCCCATGGCGATCATAAGTACCATCACCCCTGCAGCGATCCCGCCAAAAGCAAGCATGGCAGAAATGAAGATAAAGGGGTTCTCTTTGTCATATTTGAGGTAGTGGCGGATGATCCGCCCTGCAAAGTTTTGGCCAGAAGAGGGGGATGTAGGGGTCATTTTAGGCGAGGATGCCTTTTTTCGGCCCGCTCTGTCC
>JALVGO010000161.1 GCA_027029065.1 Sulfurovum sp. | reverse complement strand
CCAGCACTTTCCGATAGCGTTCTGAGAGCTCAAAAGCTTCAAACATAAGCCCAAAAATACCTTTTTGGCAATCCTTTAAAACTTAGCCGGCAAAAATTTTGTCTGTCAAGCAAGGCTAAGAGGATGTGTCGAAAAAGACCCCAGATTTTGAATACGGCAAAATATAGCAAAGAGGAGGAAAAGATTTCACAAAAGAGAGGGTCTATAAAAAGAAAAAGTCAAAAATAGTTACCTCAATTTAAGGCCAGATTAGCTATTTAGCTATCGAAGTCAATAAGGCGATAACAGGTCCTGATCTTTCCTTCGATTTCTCTTGATTCTGATACTATGAGGCCCTCTTCCTCCATTCTCTTGAGGAAATGAAGACCATCTTCGTAAGATAGGATGGACAATTCGGCCCATCTGGGCAACCAGTTTTTAAGTATCAGATCCTTCGTTGCATATTCTTTTCCTTTCCCGAACCAGTTTTTCAATCCCCGGAGAACCCTGTCTCTGAATTTTTCGTAAAATTTTTCCTCCGGGGCACTATCCCGCGGTCTGAGTCTTTCTACCTCTCCGGTAATAAAGTCATCCAGATAGAATATTTTTTCAAAAAGGTGAGCGTTTTCCTTGTAGAAGGTATTTGCCCGATTCCTGAAGCTCCAGAGGTAAACACTAAAATCCGGTTTGTACTCCTTGAGAAAACGGATGAGGGGGAAATAATCTATATCTCCAGTACAAAGAATCATTCCCGTCAGGCCCGACCTTTTGAAGAAAACATCGGCCACGACCTCAAGAATAAGGGCCCGGTCGGAAGCGTCTTTGGTATGTTTCCCTCTTCTCCTTACAAAAGGATAGTGAACAATTGCACCGGTCTCCTGTAAAGCGTCGATGACTCCTTCTTTGAATGGCAGAGCCTCAAAATCGGCGAAAATTTTGATAAAAGCTGGTCTAACTCCTCCTTCTTCATTGAATTGGTTCCAGAGTTCGGAATAAGGATTAAGACATGCTCTTATAAAATTTCTGGAAAGATCAAGAAGGTAAAGCCTTTCCCCACGGGATAGAGAAGATTCTGTTGAAAAGCCGAAACTTTCGAGAAATCCTCCCCAGATGTTATCGAAATCCAC
>JALVGO010000160.1:1339-10657 GCA_027029065.1 Sulfurovum sp. | reverse complement strand
TGACGTACTGCTCTCTTTTCTGTTTTTGACCATTTTTTCAACATCGCGTACGCTCAGTTTCTGCCCGATAATAGAATCGATGATGATCTTTTGGCGCTTCTCGTCAAGTCCGACAAGCACTTTTGCATGTCCCTGCGTAATCTTCCCGGAAACAAGCTGTTTTTTCGCATAGTCACTCAGGCTCAGCAGACGCATGGTATTGGTAATCTGTGATCGGCTTTTGTGGACAATACGTGAAAGCTCTTCATGGGTGATCTTGTGTACTTCGATCAGTTCTGCGTAGGAGTTTGCCAGTTCAACGGCATTGAGATTCTCTCTTTGGATATTCTCTATGAGTGCGAGTTCACGCAGTCTGAATTCATCAATGGAGACATTGGCGATAATCGCCTTGACCGTATCGAGTTTGGCAAGCTTGTGCGCCCTCAGACGACGTTCCCCTGCAACAAGAAGATACCCCTCCTCTTTTTCGATCACAACGATCGGCTGTAGCAGTCCGTGTTTGCGGATGGACTCACTCAACTCTTTGAGTGCTGTCTCATCAAAATGTTTTCGGGGCTGGTAGGGGTTTGGGGTGATCTGCTCTACAGGCAGCTCCTCAACCCGTGCGCCCTGTGCCTCAAGTTCAAAGTTGTCGATACTGCTAAGGTCTTTCTCATACGCCTCTTCTACTTCAGAGAGGATATCTCCCAGTCCACGTCCAAGTGCCATCTCAACCTCTTGCTATGACTGTTGCAAGATCTCTGTAGGCAAGTGAGCCTTTGGAGCCTGTAGCATACTCTGTCACCGGCTTTCCAAAGCTTGGGCTCTCTGCGATCTTGACATTTCTCGGTACCACGATGCACTCTTTGGAGTTCTTCTTCACATGGAAAAGCTTGTCTTTGAAATGGTGGGAAAGATCTGCCAGTACCTGCTTGGAAAGGTTGTTCTGTTTCGAGTACATAGTCGGCAGAAAGCCCTTGATCTTCAGTTTCGGATTGATGGTCTTTTTCAGCAAACTGACCGTATTGAGCAGCTGCGCCAGACCTTCAAGGGCAAAAAACTCGCACTGTATCGGAATGATCACTGAGTCTGAGGCGCTCAACGCATTGATGGTAATGGGTCCCAGTGCCGGCGGTGAATCGATAATGATAAAATCATACTTTTTGGAAACCTCTTTGATCTTCTCTTTCAATACCAGTTCCCGATTCTTCTTTTTCGGGTTGTAAAACTCTTTCTCAATCCCGACAAGACCGATATTGGATGGGGCAAGGTCAAGTTTTTTGATCTGTGTTTTGAGGATGACTTCCGAGAGTTTTTTACTGCCTATGAGTACATGGTAGATATTGTATTCATAGTCGTTTCTGCTAAATCCCAGACTTGTGGTGGCATTGGACTGCGGATCGATATCCAGCAGCAGCACTTTTTTGCCTTTTTCCGCCAGCGAGGCAGCAAGATTGACCGCTGTTGTTGTTTTACCTACGCCACCTTTTTGGTTGGCAATACTGATTACTTCGCTCATCGTAAACTATATATCCTCTTCCCGTCAATCATGAGTGATCCGTCATCGCACAATTGTGCGCTTTTCAGGCTCACTTTTCTCTTTTCTATATGTACTGAAAATCTTCTGCTAAGCTCAAATTCTACCCGATACTCACTAAAAATCTGCTTCCAGTCAGGAAATTTCTCAAGCACTTCAAGATACTGTTTCAAAAGTGCTTCAGGTGAGATCTCAATACCGATTCCGCGGTATTCTCCGGCACTCTTTTGCAGGTTGATACCAATCCCGCAAACCAGCACATTTCCTGTCGCTTTTGTAATGGTACCACCGACTTTGTCATCATCTATATAAAAGTCGTTAGGCCATTTTAGCCAGATTTTCTCGGTGAATTGCAACAATACTTTTTTCATGAGGAACGAAAAGTAGATTGAAGCCGAAGAGAGGGGAAGATCTTTTGGCAAATCATTCAAAGAGACAGCGACAGAAGCAAAAAAATTGCCTTTTTCTCCCTGCCAGCTGTTCTCTCTGCTGCCTATCCCAGCATACTGCTCTTTGGCAATGACGGCTACCGGTGCCTGCAGTCTCCCCTCTCCGATCGCATCGGTCAGATACTGCTGTGTCGAAGCAAGGCTATGAAACGATTGTATCTCCAACTTTCAGTCCCCTTCCGACACAGTAAGCCTTGGCAGACATCGCTTTTTTTGATGGCGGCTGCAGGGTGCCGATCTTCAGACTGCCTCTTGCACAGCCAACGACCACATCATCCCCTTCTATCGAGAGAATCTCAAAAGGGGTATGCTCCGATACTGTTTCAACCAATGACACATCATCAAACTTCGTACCGTTTTGGGCAAATATCCCCGGCCATCCTTCAAATGCACGGTACTTGTTGTAGACAACTGTCGCATTTGAAAAGTCCACCTCTCCGTCACTCTTTTTGATCTTTTTGCACACACTCGCCTTGCTCTCGTCCTGCGGCTGCGGTGTCAGTGTATCAAAATGGCGGAGTGTCGAAAGGGTCAGGGTACAGGCATCCTGTGTCAATTGTGCCATCAACGCATACAGACGCATATCTTCCGGAATTTCAAATGTTATCTTTTCAAGAATCGGTCCCGTATCCAGCCCCTCTTCCATCAACATCGAGGTTACACCCGTCACCTTGTCACCATTGAGCAGTGACTGCTGTACCGGCGAGGCACCACGGTACTGTGGCAGCAGTGATGCATGCAGATTGATACAGGGAGCGATATCGAGGATCGATTTTGGCAATAGCTGTCCAAATGCCGCCACAACGATAAAGTCGGGCTTCTCCTGTGCTATCTTCTCAGCAATCCCCTCTTCACTCAGTCGGTTTGGCTGCAATACAGGTATGTTATGTGCCTGGGCAAGCACTTTCACAGGTGGCGGAGTCAATACCTTTTTCCTCCCCACAGGACGGTCAGGCTGTGTCAACACCAAAGAGACCTCCATATCTTCAGCCTCTATCAGTGTTTTAAGGATTGCTTCGGCATAGTGGGGGGTTCCCATATAAACTATTTTCTTTTTCATTTACTAAACTCTTTCAACGCTTCTTGGCTACTTAGCATCGGTATATCACCTGATGCAAAATGTTTGTCATTGGTGATAATATAATCACACCGCTCTTTTCTCGCCATCACATACTGTATGGTATCTTCCAAATCAACATATTTTTTGTTTTTCTGCATTAGCCCTATGGCTTCATTGACTTCTTCGTTTCCAAATTCGATAATAGTGATAATTTGACTTATCCTCTTTATTTGATCCAATGCACTTTGATTATCCAAATTTTTTCTTGTGATATAATATATTGTTGTGATTAAATCACAAGAAGTATAAAGTTGGTACTGCTCTATGGTGTCAAATACTTTATCCATAAATGCAATACTCGATGCTGAGAACTTCCTGCTTTGATCTATCGCATCGATAAAGATATTCGCATCGATAAAAAGCCGCTTCATATATCATCTCTGTTGGCTTTGATTTCTTGGATATCCGGAGTATTTGCATTGATGATACCAAATAGCTTTTTAGCCTCCTGTGCCCATGCTTTACGCTGATGTTTCTCCATATAGTCCAATAATGCTTCACTGACGATGTGGCTTTTTTTCCTGTGTGTTTTATCGGCATATGTCTGCAGACTTTCAGCAACTTCTACAGGCAAGGAGAAAAGCTCTTTTTTGTATCCTGTCTTGGCAGTCATATCCACTCCTTTTATATACTTTTATCTTTTATAGTATATACTTTATGCTTTAGAATGTCAATATACTGTATGTTTAAACAGCGTTCCACCCTCATGCCTCTCTTCAAGCAAAAATGTCTCCACATCATGCAAATCAAACCCACTGGCAAGGAACATCTCTCTGCCATGCTGCATCAAAAAGTCAGCCGCCTGCAACTTGGTCACAATGCCGCCGGTTGCAAACTCATTGTTGGGCGTATGCTCTGCACAAAGCTCGGCATCACTGATGTGTGTCACCACTTTTCTTGGTTTTGCATCGGCATGGCAGTTGGGATCTTTGTCGTAGAAGGCATCGATATCCGAAAGGATCACCAAAAGTGATGCATCAAAATAGTGCGTCACATGTGCCGAGAGTCTGTCATTGTCACCAAAGACAAGTTCGTCGATACTGACCGTATCGTTTTCATTGATGATTGGGATAACATGGTTTGCAAGCAGGGTATCGACCGCCTCTTTGGCATGTGCTGTTGCCCTTCTGGAGTCAAACACATCTGCACTGAGCAGTATCTGTGAACAGAACAGTCCGTAACGTGCGAACTTCTCCTGATACATCTTCAGCAACAACGGCTGTCCGATCGCCGCAAGTGCCTGACGGTTGGCAACAGAACTTCTGTCGAGTTTCAACTGGCTGTACCCTGCCGCTACCGCACCGGAACTGACAAGGATCACATCGTGTTCAGCCTCTTTGAGCTTGGCAATCAGAGAAACCAGTGCCAGCATACGCTCTTTGGCAACACTGCCGTTCTCCGTCAGGACATGGGAGCCTACCTTTATCACCAGACGCATCTACTCCTCCTCGCTTGCCGCTTTCTCCTCTGCCTGGACAGTTTTGACAAAATCACCCAGTGCATAGCGCAGCGCTTCTGTATTGAGGTGTGCGACAGAAGAGATCGGAAGGACAAAGAGCGGCTCTTTCTGAGGCAGCTTCACACCAAAGTCTGTTTTGAATCCGTAGCTGCTGTATTGTGTATCAGCCTTGTATTTGCCAAGGGTATCATTTTTTTCCAAACCGATATCTGAGAGGAACTGTTCTGTAAGCCTGTTCACCTCGTCTGTAGAGAGGGAATCGATCTTGGTAATGGCAATGGCATGTCTTCGTGTTGCCAGTGTTTTGGAGTAACGCTGCAGTTCAACAAGCAGTGTTTCATACTGGTACTTCATCTCTCTATAGTTGGCAGCATCGATCAGCAAAAGCAGTGTTTTGGTACGTTCAATATGCTTGAGAAACTCCAGTCCAAGCCCCCGTCCGTCACTCGCCCCTTCAATGATTCCGGGAATATCTGCCATCATAAAAGAGTCATAGTCACCAAGATGCACCACACCGAGCTTTGGCGTCAACGTGGTAAACTCATAGTTGGCAACCTGCGGGCGTGCATTGGAGAGGGTAGATATCAGTGTTGACTTTCCGACATTGGGGTACCCTACTAGTCCTACATCGGCAATGAGTTTCATCTCGAGTCTGACACGCTTGGTAATACCCGGAAGACCTGGCTGTGCATAGGTAGGACGCTGGTTGGTAGAGCTCTTGAAGTGCATATTGCCAAGCCCGCCTTTGCCCCCTTCAAGAAACTTGACCACCTCTCCCTCTTTTACAAGGTCAAGCAGTTCCTCTCCTGTTTCAAGGTCGATCACTGTCGTTCCCGGAGGTACTATAATCGTGACATCCTCACCCTTGCGTCCATAGCGCTTTCGTCCCTCACCCGGACGTCCGTTCTCCGCTTTGATATGGTTTCTTCCTCGAAGTGCAGAGAGCGTATCGGTATTATTGTCCACTTTAAAAAATACCGATCCTCCTCTGCCACCGTCACCACCGTCGGGACCGCCATTGACTACAAATTTTTCTGTCCAGAAAGAGATCGCACCTGCACCTCCTTTACCTGAACTGATCGTCAGTTCTACACTGTCTACAAACATCTTTTACCTTTTGTTTACAAAAAGATCCATTTAATACGGATCTCTCATATGAATGATGCAATTATACCCAAATCTCTTCGGATTTTTCTCTAAATAACACAATCATCAGAGTTATACTATCTGGGTGCATCTGTCATGAAAAACCATCCAAACAATACGCTGCATCAAAAAAGCGTTTTTGGAACAATAATAAGTTTTTTGGAGGAAATAAAGAAAAGTCGGTATACCTGAAACGGTATACCTAAAAATACGTTCTAAGTATTATGCGGGAATAACAGAAACTCTCTTTTGGCTTCTGCTGTGGTTCTCAAATTTTACAATACCTTCAACAAGTGCGAAGATAGTATGGTCTTTTCCCATACCTACACCGTTTCCGGGCTTCACTTTTGTACCTCTTTGTCTGATAATGATATTACCAGGAATCACTTTCTCTCCGCCGAATTTCTTAACACCGAGGCGGCGTCCGATGGAATCACGGTTGTTCTGGGTAGACCCTTGACCTTTCTTGTGTGCCATTTTATCTCCTTAGCTTATGCGATTTTTGTAATTCTAACTCTTGTGTAGTCTCTTCTGAAACCTCTTTTGAGCTTTGAATCTTTTCTTCTTCTCTTTTTGTAGATGATCACTTTTTTGTCTCTGCCTTCGTTGATCACCTCACCTTTGACAACAGCACCCTCTACGAATGGTGTTCCTACTGTCAATTCTCCGTTGTCAAGAGCCAGAACCTCTTTGAACTCTACTGCTGCTTTTGGCTCAAGACCCATGTTGTCAAAACAGATGATATCACCCTCTTGCACTTTGAATTGCTGGCCACTTGCTTTAATGATTGCGTACATTGCAAACCCTTTACTATCTGTGTATTTTAAAAAAGTTCGTGATTATATCGAAACAATGTTTAATATTTTTTTAAAGTGTATCGGTTTAACCGAAATCGACTGTCTGATCTGCAAATGCAATACACTCTATCTCTACAAGCGCATTCTTTGGCAGTGTTTTGACTGCAATCGTACTTCTTGCCGGACGATGCTCTCCGAAATGGTGCGCATAGATCTCATTAACCTTCTCAAAATCGTTCATATCTGCAAGGTAGATGGTCGTTTTGATCACATGTTCAAAACCCGAACCCGCTTCTCTGAGTACATAGAAAAGGTTTTTCATCACCTGTTTGGTCTGGTATTCGATGCCTCTTGTCTCCATTGTGCCGTCAGGCATCAGTGCGATCTGCCCTGAAGTATAAACAAGTCCGTTTGCTATAACCGCCTGTGAGTAGGGTCCTATTGCCGCTGGTGCTTCTTTGGTGCTTACAAATCTCATTGTTGTCCTTTATTTCGTATTTCTTTCGTAAAATATATAAGAGGTAGAGTAGTCCGAAAATTCAAAATAAACCTTCTGTTCTCCCGGGTCTTTTTTCATATTGAAGTTCATATCATCGATTCCGTATCCGTAACGGTAGGGTCTTGGTTTTCCATCATTGGTACCGTATGCAGTTGAAATCTTATCGATTTTAATAAAACGGTGCACCAGTTTGTCTCCCGCATAAACATCGAGTACCCCATTGGTACCTGTCCAGTTTTGCAGTGATCTGCTCAGACTGTTCTGTGTCTCCTGCGTACATCCGGTTGCAAGCAGCGCCGCTGCTGCTGCCACTATTAAGATCTTCAGCTTCATGGTCTTCTCCTTATATGAGGTATAAGTTTAACACATTTCATATTATAGTGCAGCCCAAATCTCGAAATAGGATTCTTTGAATTTGCGTTATGCTCGTATTTACGGGGTTTGCAGAAAACTTGAGTCGCACCCGTAGGTTCGGCGATGGTTTTATGCGAAGTCCGTGAATGCGATGATGATGCAAAGTCGTGAATTTCTATTTCGAGATTTGGGTGCAGCCTCTCTTTGGCGTTATTATTTCTTTTCTTTCGGCATTGCGAATTTCTGGGTAATCAGTTCACCTTCGTCATCAAAATAGAGGTAGTAGAGCTTGTCTTTGACTACCGGCAATCCTGCAAGGTAGCGAAGGGCAAGGTTTGCCTGAAGCGATCCTATATGCATGACAATCGGCGCTGCAATACCTCCTGGTTTATGGTCGGAGATATTGAATACCTGAAATGTTGCCTCATCAAAAAAACAGACCTGTCCGTTGAAAGCTTCAACGCTGGCATAGACCCATGGTGTACCGGTCGCTTTGGCATACTTGTCTATCTCAGCACGTACAGGCAGGTTGTCTGTTGCATCGAGAATAAGATCATACCGGTTACCCATCTCTTTAAAATCCTCAAATGCCATATCGAAAGCGACCGCCTTGAGAAAGGGATTTTTCTTCTCAAGCAGCATGACAACACTCTTTGCCTTATTTGCTCCCTCATCTTCGAGTGTAAAGGCGATCTGCCGATGAATGTTGTGCTCGGAAACCCGGTCAAAGTCCACCATATGGATCTCTCCGATACCCGATGTTCCCAGTGCCATGGCAAGAGTACATCCAAGCCCGCCTGAACCGATAATAGCGATCTTCTTTTTCAGCAGGCTCTTCTGTGTCGCTTCCCCCCACAGCTGTATCTGTCTGTTAAAATAGGCTTCCGGTGTCATACGTTATGCTCCTTGAGTGCTTTTTCAAACCCCCACATTTTCCGGTGGTCTGTTACCTCTTTTTTGTCAATCACTTCTACAAGCATCGACTCCTTATCCTCGAGCATCATCTCTACCTCCCCTTCAGGAGAGACAAGCATGGTATCTCCGTAGAACTTCCACTGGATCTCATGGTCACTGTACTCTCCAAGACGGTTGGCACGCAGAATGAAACATCCGTGAAGGAAGGCTTTGGTTTTAATAATTTCACGCCAGCGGTTGTGTGACCCGAATGTCGAAGCAGTCGGAAGCAGCACAAGGTCAATCTTCTTCTCCATCACCTTCTGCCAGAAAGGATCAAAGTGCATCTCATACCCTGCCATGACCATGATCTTGAAGCCTTTAAGTTTAAAGACCATCGGGTCTTTAAGCGGTTTGATCTTGTTGGCAAAAAAGGCTTTTTCATTCCAATGCTCATAAGGGATCAATATCTGCTGTTCATAGTAACGTGTATTTTTGGGAGTGATCTTGACGATCGTTTTATAGTAGCCATCTTTTTTTACCAGTATGATCGGGGCAACAAAGACAATATCGTACCTGACTGAAAGGGTTTTAAGCAGTTCAAGATGTTTTTTTGTCTGTGCTTTGACCATACTTTTGGACATGGTCGCAAGTTCCTTGAAGAAGTGGTTGAGTACATACTCACCAAGCAGCATCACCTGTGCGCCGCGCTCGGTCGCCTTTTTAAGGTAAAACTCCAGACGGGTAGCGTTCATCCCGAGTGTCGGCAGTTGAAGCGCGGCGACCACCAGTCTCTTTGCCATTACGACTCATCCACCGTTTGGTTCTGCTGATCGATCACAGAGACCTTTACCTTTGCCTCTTCAATCATCTTTTGCGCCTCTTTGATAGTCTTAAGCCCCTCTTCATAGAGCTTCACCGACTCTTCCAGTGTAATCTCCGGATCCATCAGCTTTTCAAGCAACGCCTTGGAGTACGCCAGTTTCTCTTCAAATGTCTCTGTTTTCATTTCCAACCCTTATGATAAAAAGCTTTTCCACAGGAAAAGCATACCAAAATTCCTAATTCCTAATTCCTAATTCCT
>JALVGO010000160.1:0-1239 GCA_027029065.1 Sulfurovum sp. | reverse complement strand
AATTCCTAATTCCTAATTCCTAATTCCTCACTCAACACGTCTCTGATGTGATAGTCAAACTTGTCCAACTCCACCAAAAAGGCATCATGCCCATAGTTGCTGTCCACCTCAAGATAGGTGTATGTCTGTCCGTTTCGTTCAAGCATTTTGGTAATATGTTCCATCTCGGAAGGGAAGAAGAGATAGTCTGACGAGAAGCTGATCAGGTGTACACGCGCTTTGATACGGCTGATGGCATCGTGCAGCGAATCATACCCCCGTGAAAGATTGAACGTATTGATCGCCTTGACAATATAGAGATAACTGAGCGGATCAAAGATACGTGCAAAGTTGTTCGTATTGTACTCCATATAACGCTCGACCTCATAACGTCCGAAGAGTTCGAAGAGCCCATCATTGCTGACATAGTTTCGCCCGAACTTCTCATCCATCGAATCAGGAGAGAGATAGGAGATATGTCCTGCAATCCGCCCGATGGCAAGCCCGTCAAGTCCCTCCTCTTTAAAGTCGTCTTTATCGTAGTTGCCATGTTTGAAGCGGGGATCACGGCGAATTGCTTCGATAGCGACTTTGTTAAACGCGATCGTCCATGGGCGTGTCGCATACGTCGCAGCCAGCGAAATGATATCATCGGCAAAGTTGGGATAGTCCACCGCAAACTGTAACGCCTGCATACCTCCCATCGAACCGCCGACAATCGCCCGTACATGATAGATCCCAAGATCGGAAAGCAGGTGCATCTGCGCACGTATCATATCTTTGATAGTCACAACCGGAAATTTCAGACGGTAGGGTTCAAGTGACGGATAACTCTCGCTCATCGGTCCCGTACTGCCAAAGCAGGAACCGATCACATTGGTACAGATCACAAAATATTTTTCTGTATCGATCGCTTTGCCGTCACCGATAAGCCCGTCCCACCATCCGGGCTTCCTGTCGCCCTCATACAGCCCTGCAGCATGGTGTGAACCGCTGAGTGCATGACAGACAAGGATAACATTGCTCTTATCTTCATTGAGCTCACCATAGGTCTCATAGGCGATCTCATACGGCTCAATAATACGTCCACTCTCAAGATAGAGCGGCGAACTGAATTGTGCGGTTTTGGTTTCGATTTTCATAGGCTGCTTTGGTGTCAGAATTAATAATTGCTGTATTTTATCCAATTTGGACTGAAGCATAAGAGGGAAGGGAGAAGGGAGAAGGGAGAAGGGAGAAGGGAGAAGGGAGAAGGGAGAA
>JALVGO010000159.1 GCA_027029065.1 Sulfurovum sp. | reverse complement strand
CCAGATGGCTATTTCCTCTGAAAATCAGGAACAGGAGCAGTAGAATCGATACAATCAGAAGTGCGATTATTACGATTAAGAGACTTTCCACCGACATTGCTTCCCTCCAGTTCTCATGGAATTTTAAAGACGGCAGAACTCTAAACTTATACCATGTCCGCATTGAAATCCGTCTTTCTGAACCTGTGTCCCAACTGCGGAGGAAACATCAGCTCCGACAGGCTCATAAGGGGCCTTCCCTGCTCCAGATGCCTGAAGATTCCCGCAGAGAGCAGGGAGGAAGTGTGCAGAAACCTCCTGATAAAGGGGGATTATCTCAAATATTGCTTCACGGATTCCAGGGTAAAGGAATGGGAGGAGACATTCAGGGAAATAATAGGCTCTGCTCCATTCAGCCTTCAGAAGACATGGGCAAAGAGGGTTTTCCTCAAAAGGTCCTTTGCATTAATCGCCCCGACGGGCATCGGAAAGACCACATTCGGACTCATTACAGCGGTCTATCTCCTGAAAAAGGGGCAGTTCTCCTACATTATTCTCCCCACGAAGATACTGGTCCAGCAGGTGAAGGAGAAACTCCTGTCCATGGGGGTCCCCGAGGAAGATATGGTGGCAATCGTCTCCGGAATGTCGAAGAAAAGGGAGGAGGAAGCGAAGGAGAGAATCCGCAATGGGGACATGAAGATACTGATTACAACCAGCATGTTCCTCTACAAAAACATGGACATCATCCCCCGGAAATTCTTCCACTTCTTCTTCGTGGATGATGTGGACTCTTTCCTGAAGACCGCCCGCAATATAGACAAGGTCCTCCTTTTGATGGGATTCGAGGAGAAGGACATAGAGATGGCTCTCGATTTGATAAGACTGAAGGCAAAGCAGAACAAGAC
The DNA here is from genome assembly GCA_027029065.1 of Sulfurovum sp. The sequence continues at coordinate 222 of JALVGO010000159.1, read as the reverse complement.
GGAAAGGGATTCGAAGAGGATTGAGAAACTCCAGAATATACTCCTGAACCGTCAGAAGAGGATAGAGAGCGTTCTAGTGGTCTCCTCCGCCACGGCCAACCCCCGCACACAGAGGATAAAGCTCTTCAGGGAGCTTCTGGGATTCGAGGTGGGCAGGCCCATCTTCTATCTGAGGAATGTGGTGGATACGTACACCATGGATTACTCCTTCGAAAGGATCGG
>JALVGO010000158.1 GCA_027029065.1 Sulfurovum sp. | reverse complement strand
TCTGCTCCAAAGCCAAGGCATTGTTGGAAGAGAATGGGTGGAAAGTATTTGAACAGGTAGCAAGTAGCAGGTAGGAGGTAGGAGTGAGAGGCAAGAAATTAGATTATCATCTATTTGCCGATATAGGCAATAGCCGTATCCACCTCTACGATGGTAAAAACGTGATACATTTACTGCCTGATGAAGCAATCAGCCAATATGCTGCCCAAAAGGTCTATTATATCTCTGTCAATCACCCTTTGGAAGCACGTATTCAGAAAGAAACAGTATGGGAAAATATCTCCGACAAGGTACATATTGCCGGTGAATATGACACGATGGGCGTGGACAGGCGGGCGTTTTGTCTTAGTCATGACAGCGGTGTGTTTGTCGATGCGGGATCGGCGATCACGGTGGATGTGGTAGAGGAGGGTACCTACAGAGGCGGATGGATATTCCCGGGGATTTCGGCACTTCTGAAGAGCTATAAAGAGATCTCTGTGGCATTGGAGACCGACCTTGCAACGGACATTGACCTGACACGTCTTCCGGTTACAACCAAAGAGCAGATAAGCTATGGTATAATCGCGTCTATAAAATCACTCATAGTGCAACACAGCAAGGGTAAAAGCATCTATTTTACAGGCGGGGACGGCAAGTTCCTCTCGACCTTTTTTGACCATGCCCTCTATGATGAAACACTGGTGTTCAAGGGGATGGGGTATGCGCTGGGCGCGAGTGAGGAATTAGGAATTAGGAATTAGGAATTGTAGTTTGCATTGCTCTGCAATGCTTCTATTTGGAAGGAAAAAGATGTTTACAAAACGAGTATTGAAAAATACAATAAAAAAAATCTACCCGCTACCCGCTACCCGCTACCCGCTTTCACCTCAAAGAGGTGAATCATGCTAACCGTAGCTCTCCCAAAAGGGCGTATTGCAGAGCAGACGCTGGATATCTTTGCCAATATCTTTGGCGGAGAGTTTAAGTTTGAAGGGCGTGAGCTGATCATGGAGAAAGAGGGATTCCGTTTTCTCAATGTCCGTAATCAGGATGTACCTACCTATGTAGAGCATGGTGCTGCCGATATCGGTGTGGTAGGGCTTGATGTGATTACCGAGAAGGAGCTTGATAT
>JALVGO010000157.1 GCA_027029065.1 Sulfurovum sp. | reverse complement strand
TTGAAATCCTCACTAAAATTGCTCAGGTTGAAAATATTGTCAAGGAGAATAAGGATATACTTCAAATTATCGCACTACTCAGGGCTTATACTCATAAAGAGCTTGGATTTATGTGCGAAAGTTGAGTAATAATTTTCATGAAATTATAATCACTGACTCAGAGATCAACCCTATTTGACAAAACACACACTGTGTGTTATAATGGAACTATATCAACATAAAGGATCGGTATGACTGCAACAGCCAATAACAAGACCAGAACCAATGTCTATCTCGATACCGAAATGAAAAAGAAAGCCCAGGAGATCTTCAAGCAGTATGGCATGGGGCTCAGTGACGCTTTCAATATTTTTCTTACTCAGGCTGTCATGGAAAAAGGCATTCCCTTTCAAATCAAAATACCAAATGATGAGACCGCAGAGGTGATCAAAGAAGCAAGAGAGGGTAAAAACATGACCAAAGTATCGCTTGACGAACTCAAAAAGGAAGTCGGTGCTTGATATCGCTATACATAAAGTATTTACAAAAGATCTCAAAAAAGCCCAACTCAATCCAACCAATACAGCAAAGCTTTTTATGTATATCTCTCTACTTTTGAATGAGGAAGTACTACCCGCAGAGGCAAAAGATCATGACCTTACGGGAAACTATAAAGATACAAGAGAATTTCATATCAGCGGAGATCTGCTTGTGGTTTACAGGATAGAAGAGAATACTTTGGAACTCTTGAGACTGGGGACACACTCCCAGCTCTTTAAGTGAAGCTCAAGTAACTTAATATTTGGCTAAGCTACATAACAATATAATGCCATACAGGCTTTTCCTTTATGTATCTTAAAAATGAAAGATATATAGAGGAGTAGCAAAAATAGCACTCCTAATCGAACAGTTTAACATATCATGGTCGTGTTTGCCGACACTGCACCATGGAACCTCAAAGCCTTGGTAGGATTTTCCTATCAGGGCTTTTTTTTTGCCTTACGCATAGGTGTTTCTAGAGAAATGGTATATACCTGGTTCCATTCCGAACCCAGAAGTCAAGCATTTCATCGCCGATAATACTGCCCTTTTCAAGTGTGGGAATGTAGGTCAATGCCTATGTAGTAACGTTCTCTAGAGAGCGAAAAGGAGGCTTCCGTGGTTGCAAGCTATGACGTGTTAATTCTGTTCGGTTACACCATTCTGGCAGTTGGATATGCAATCAAGATTATTTCAATCTTGCTGTAATCCTAAACGGGAGACGGGGTGCGGCAACACCTCGTCTCTTCTGCTTGCTCAATCCCACTAGGGGGAATTGAACCCGGTTCCTAAACTCAAATGGTACACGAATCGGTACACGCTGAGGGACTGGTAGCCACAAAGCACGCTATAGCGATATAGTTCGGTAGCCCTCACCTCCACCAAATCTATACCACCACTCTCTCAATATCTTTAGAAAGTGCCGTCATCACCTCATAGGAGATGGTACCCAGCTGCTTTGCGGCTTTCTGTGCATCATCGAAGATCACCACCTCATCCTTGTCACTCTCTAGTGAGATAAAATCCATCGAAACCCGTCCGAGGATGGGCAGTCCCTCTGCCGTGACAAAGGGGGCGAAGGCATTGCCGCGGCACCAGCCGTCGCCGTAGCCAAGGTCGTAGGTAGAGACGGTCATCTCATGCGGTGCAGCAAAGTCGCCGCCGTAGCCTACCCTTTCGCCCTTTTTGAGTCTGCGTGTCGAGATCTTTGAGGCAACGAGCTGCATCACGGGTTTGAGCGGTACGGTTTCGAAAGTATCGGGTAATTCGCTGTAGCCGTAGATCGCGATCCCTGCGCGCACAAGCCCCTCATCGAAGTGCTGACTCCGCAGGATCGCCGCCGAGTTGTGGGAGTGGAACCGTACATCGGTGAAGCCCGCCGCTTTGACCCGCCGCTTGACTGTTTCGAACTGTTTCTGCTGCCAGAAAAGCACCGAGCCCATCTCATCGGCAGCACGGAAATGGGTCATCACACCGATAAGCGCCAACCCCCTCTTGCCGATCCTCTCAAGTGCCTTTTCGAGATCATCCATGTCGATGCCGTTGCGGTGCATCCCCGTATCGACCTTGAGTTCTACCCGCGCCCCCTCCTCGGCACGCTCTATATCGTCCAGATCATTGAGAGCGAAACTGCACACGGCATCGTTGCGTGCCTTGCCGCCCAAGACCAAGATATGTCTAAAGTACTTGCGTATCCTGTCGGCTTCAGCAAGATCGCGCACGACCGCCTCTACGATACCAAACGCCGCCGCAAGCTGTGCCATAATCTCCAACCCATGCCCATAGGCATTGTCTTTGAGCACCACGGCTATCTTCTCTTTTGAGCCGGTTTTCAGTGCGATTTGGTTAAGATTGTGGTAGAAATTGTCTTTGCTAATGATTATTTTTGCCATAGTGGTATTATAGTTAAAAATTAAAAATTAAAAATTAAAAGGCTACCTGTGGATACGATCACGATTATTAAAATTGTTGGTATGACACTTACGGCCGGATTTGTACTCTACCTGCTCAAAGTACTCATAGATGTCATCAAAGAAGACCGTTCCGGACGCCCCAACGAAAAGTGCGATCTGGACTAGTGCAGCGGGGCTGCAAGTGAAGAGTTAAGAATTAAGAGTGAAGAGTTTTGGTATGCTTTTCTTTCGAAAAGCTTTTATCTAAATCCAAAGGATAAAAATGACTTACTCTACAATAGAAGCATTGCAAAGCAATGCATACCTTCACTCTTCACTCTTTACCCCAAGGGCACTTGTCACTTCGTTCGGGCGCACTCTTCACTCTTCACTTTCTCATAGGGAGAATTCCCTATGAGACGCCTCCCCGCCGAGTGGGAGAAGCAGCGCTGTGTGCTGATGAGCTTCCCGCATGAAGAGACAGACTGGTATGACCCAGGCAACCCCAAGTCACTCAACGAAGCCCTCTCGCCCTTTATCCGTATCGCACAGGCGGTCGCCTACAAAGAGCCTGTTTACATTATCTGTAAAGAGAAAGAAAAGATCAGTTCCATGTTCTGCTCAACATTCAACATGATCTTCATCGAGCTGCCAACCAACGATACATGGATACGTGACTACGGTTATATCACTGTCGAGGAAGATGGTGAAAAAAAACTGCTTGACTTCACCTTTGACGGCTGGGGCGGAAAGTTTGAAGCTGCTCTTGACAACAGTGTCAACCAGACACTCCATAAGAAAGGCTATATGGGTACCACACCGCTTGAGCAGATAGATTTTGTGCTTGAGGGCGGTTCCATTGAGAGTGACGGAGAGGGTACCATTTTGACAACCTCACAGTGTCTTTGTAACCCCAACCGCAACGGAGGGTTGACAAAAAAAGAGGTAGAAGAAAAACTTTCAGAATACCTCGGTGCCAAGCGTGTTCTATGGCTTGACCACGGATATCTGGCAGGGGACGATACCGACAGCCATATTGACACACTGGCACGTTTTGTCAACAAAGAGACCATTGTCTATGTCAAGTGTGATGAGAGCAGTGACGAACACTACGAAGCACTCAAGGCAATGGAGGAGCAGCTGCATACATTCCGTACAGCAGAGGGAAACCCTTATACACTTATCCCCCTACCCATGTGCGAAGCCAAATATGACAAAGAGGGTAGCCGTCTTCCGGCAACCTATGCCAACTTTCTCATCAGCAACGGCGCAGTGGTCTACCCCGCCTATGGTGACAAAACAAACGATGCCAAAGCAGGTGAGATCTTCAAACAGCTTTTCCCAGACAGGGAGATCATTCCCGTCAACTGCCTCAAACTCATCGAAGAGGGCGGCAGCCTGCACTGCTCGACGATGCAGATACCTTTTTAGGAGTCAACCATGAAAACTGCACTGATACAACAGCGTTACCACGGCAGCAAAGAAGCAACCATTACCCGTACACTTGAGATGATCGCCCAGACCGATGCCAAACTTGTCATCTTGCAGGAGCTGCACCAGAGCGAATACTTCTGCCAGAGTGAAGAGACAAAATTTTTCGACTATGCCGAAACCTATAAAGAAGATATTGCTTTTTGGCAGAAAATCAGCAAAGAGCGGCAGATCGTACTGGTTACTTCACTCTTTGAAAAACGCACAGCAGGCATCTACCACAACACCGCCTATGTCTTCGACCATGGCAAGATCGCAGGCAAATACCGCAAAATGCATATCCCTGACGATCCGGGATACTACGAAAAATTCTACTTTACCCCCGGAGACATGGGCTTTGAACCCATAGATACCTCTGTAGGCAGACTCGGTGTGCTGGTCTGCTGGGATCAGTGGTACCCCGAAGCGGCACGCATCATGGCACTCAAAGGGGCACAGGTACTCATCTACCCCACCGCCATCGGCTACCTTGCATGCCCCAAAGAGCGCCACGATGAACTGTGTGAAAAAGAGAATACCCCAGAAGAGAAACGCAAGATGCGCGAAGCGTGGATCGCCGTACAGCGCGGACATGCCGTAGCAAACGGCGTTCCGGTACTGACAGTCAACCGTGTGGGAAGCGAAAAAGACCCTTCCGGCGTACTCGAAGGCATCGACTTTTGGGGCAACAGCTTTGCTTTCGGACCTCAAGGTGAACTGCTTGCAGAGGGTTCACAGGAGCATGAAGAGATCATCGAGCTGGAGCTTGACATGCAGGCAGGAGAAGAGATACGCAAGATCTGGCCGTTCCTGCGTGACAGGCGCATCGAATCTTACGGCTGTTTGCAGAAACGGTTTTGTGATGCGGAGGGTGTTGTCCCCTGACAACACCAATATGACAAGCAGAAAATACAAAACACTACCCTCCAAAAACCTACGCTAAGCCAACCTCTAAGTTATATAGATTATAATCCACATTAATTTACTAACTGAAAGGCTTTCTATGGCAACCAGAAAAGAGATTATGGATCTACCGATGACTTCCGTTGAAAAAGGAGCACCGGTACACTTTAAAAACCCTCCCAAAGCCTTCTTTGATGCTATTGGCAAAGAAGAGGGGATGAAAGAGCTGATGTACGACTTTTATGACAAAATCTACGAAAGTAAAATTGCCCACTTCTTTCCACAGGATGAAGAGGAGTTTGAAGAGGTCAAATTCAAAAACAGCAAATTCTTCATCCAGATCTGCGGTGGTCCGAAAGTGTATGAAGATGAAGCCAAAGGGATGGATCTGAACGAATATATGATCCGTGTGCATGATGACTTCTCTATCAACGAAAACAACCGCATCGAGTGGCTCGGCACCATGCGTGAAGCACTGGCAGACAAGGCACAACATGTCGATATTGCACTGATTAGAGAATTTTGGGAGTATCTGGAGAACTTCTCAAAGCTGACAGTCAATACTTTTGCTGACGGCAGCACCTACTATGCAGCATATACACAGGCGAAGGAAGAGGATTAAGGATTAAGGATTAAGGATTAAGGATTAAGGATTAAGGATTAAGGATTAAGGATTAAGGATTAAGGATTAAGGATTAAGGATTAAGGATTAAGGATTAAGGATTAAGGATTAAGGATTAAGGATTAAGGATTTTGACACAGTTTTTCACTCTTGTCAAGTCTTTTTCATAAAAGCATTGCAAAGCAATGCCTACCTACACTCTTCACCCTTCACTCTTAATTCTTCACTAAAAAACGCGAAGCGTTTTTTCCTTCCACCACAAAAAGGCGAACATCAACCCCGACGTCTTGGCAATGCTCTCATCGAAAATAAAACGTTCAAGCTCACTTACAGGAAGCTCTATCACCTCGATCTGTTCTCCCTCAATACCGCCGCCTTCACCTACATGCATCTTTTCATCCACCTCTGCATAGTATAGCGTCTGGCGGCTTCCGGCAAATCCTACTGAGGTGTGGAATGCCGTGACACGTTCTATCGCCTCCAACGGTACCTGATAGCCGCACTCCTCCTCTATCTCTTCAACAGCAATCTGCACAAGCGGCATATCCTTGTCGACAATCCCGGCACACAGCTCTACCGTTTCACCCTTCCCGTCATTGAGATAGACAGCGGGACGGAACTGCTTTACCAGTACAAATGCCTCTTTCTCTACATGGTAAATGAGAATGGCAACACTGTCATGCGCCTCGACAACTTCCCATCTCTTCTCTACGCCGTCCTGACTGTATCGGGCAAGTGCAGTCTGAACAAAATGAGGGGTTTTGAGCGGCTCCAGTCTGAAATCACGAATATCACTCATCATCTTCAAGTACCTCCTCATCTTTTAAACGCCCTTCAAAGCGCTCTTTTTTCCAGATGTAGGATGGGGCATTGTCGATCAGATAGGCTTCAAGTCTTTTTTTGTTCTCCTCTGCCCCTTTGATCTCGACTTTTCTGTACTTGGTCGTTTTCACCGTTTCATACTTGGTAAACTTTTTCAGTACAGAAGTACCACCGACTGACTTTTTACGGAGTACCTTCATAGGATCTATCCATCGACCATACTTCATCAAACCAAAATGAAGATGTGGTCCCGTACTTCGACCCGAGCTGCCTACGTAGCCAATGATCTGCCCTTTTTTGACATGTTGCCCGCGTTTAACCCGGATACGGCTCTGATGGGCATAGAGCGAAATATAGCCTCCGGCATGTTTTATCTTGACTACACGTCCATAACCACCCATCCATCCGGCATAGATCACCTTCCCATTATTGACCGCCAAGAGCGGAGTACCGCGTCTTGCTCCAAAGTCGGTACCGTGGTGGGGACGGTAGCGGTGCAAAATAGGATGCCATCGCCTATAGGAGAAACTTGATGTAATACGGGCATGGCGAAGCGGCATTCCGAAACGGCTGCCTTTTTTACGTCCTTTGACACGTCTGGTATAAACCACTTTTTTCTTTCCGGTAACGGTATAGGCTACTTTCTTGCCTATCTCATCATAGCCGTACCCCTCCTCATCCACATAGATGAATTTCTCTTTTTTCCCGGAAGCAACCTTGACCATTTTGATCATTGGAGGTGTGCAAACCATCCCAAGGCGTGTTCGCTGGGTATAAAAAAAATCTATCTCATCACCCTTTTGCAGCCGGCTGGTATCGATCACGTCTTTGAGTGCCATACTCAGTCTTTCGGCTGCTTTTGGATATTGGGTGGCTTCGAGCGCATCACTGTAGGGGTTTGAGGTAATTTTTATTTTCCCAAAAAAAGGTTCTTCCTGATACCAAATCGGGATAATATCAAATCCGTATGTACCATTCTCTTTTTTAAAAAGGTGTACCTGCATCTCCTTACTGATAGGAATCAGAGACTGCTGCAGGATATTATTGTCATCGAGAAGTTCATAATAGCCGTAGTCACTGCGTATCTCCAAAAGAAACTTCTGATCCTCTTTTGAGATCGATTCGAGCAGAGATGCCGAAATATTTCTGTCATGCATATAGTCTGAGAAGGTTTTTCCCTTCTCCCATTGGCGATACTCCACATGCATCCCCAGCAACCAGTTGATGCAGAGCAGACTAACGATAAATATTCTCATATGATTGTGCCGACTCCTAATAATAGGGGTAATTATAACTGAAATAGATTAATCCGATTATTTCTGTTTCATCTGTGCTGCATAATTGCGCTTTAATCTTTTGTTTGTATAATCAGAGCAATATATATGCATAAAGGATCGTCATGCAGCGCATCTTACTGATCGCATTTTTGCTCTTTACACTTTCTGAAAGCTCTCTATGGGCAGGCTTTTTCCCCTCCCCGGTACAACGCAAAGTTGTCAGTTCTGATGGTACAAATATCAAGCTGAACAAACCTTTTCCTGTAACCGGTATGAGTGGTATTGTCATACACAGTTTCGGAAAGACACTCGAAGCCATTACCGGATATATGGTACAGACCGATTCAGACGGAAGTGGCAAACTTGTAGCAAAAGAGGTCATACACCATGATGAGCTTCCAAGCATCAAAACACCCGTCACAAAAGGTGACACAGTACTTGGCGGATACCTTTACGATACCGTGCTGCTTCTGGCACCGGATGCCGAAACCTACGCAAAGATCACAGACCATACAAAAAAACACTGGATACACCCGGATCTCTTCGCCATGTTCCTCTCCTCAGAAGGAGACGGCTATCCTACCAAAGAGAACCTCGCCAAATTTGCCAAAGCGTACCAGGTAGGACTGATCTACATTATCAAAGAGAAGAGTGCGGTGCTGCTTGACCCCATCTCGGGGCAGATCGTTGCCAAACGTACTTTCAAAGGTACTCCTAAAAAAGCGCAGTACCCCTTCTTTATGCGGTTTGACTCCTTCAAAACAGGCATCTTCTCCGAAAGCGGGGAAGGCGACTATTACCAAACGATGGAGAGACTATAGTGTTAGAGCAAAAACATATCAAAGCCCTTCAAGACCTTGTAGGCAAAGAGAATGTCTACAGCGACAAAGCCCACATGATCGCCTACAGCTACGATGCGACCCGTACCCGGTTTGAACCCGATGCGGTTGTTTTCCCCCGAAACGAAGAGGATGTCAGCCGCATTCTGGTCTACTGCAACCACCACGGCATTGTCATTACCCCACGCGGGGCGGGCAGCGGATTTACCGGCGGTGCATTGCCGACAAACGGCGGTATTACGCTTGCGATGGAAAAGCATATGAACAAAATCCTAGAGATCGATATGGAAAATATGGTTGCAGTCGTACAGCCCGGTGTGATCAACATGGATCTGCAAAAGGCAGTCGAAGAGGTAGGACTTTTCTATCCGCCTGATCCTGCCAGTGAAGAGTACTCCACCATCGGCGGCAATGTCAGTGAAAACGCCGGCGGCATGCGGGCGGCAAAATACGGCATCACCAAAGACTACGTCATGGCGCTGCGTGCTGTGCGTGCCAACGGAGACATCATCCGCGCGGGCAAACGCACCATCAAGGATGTGGCCGGCTACAACATCGCCGGTATCCTGACTGCTTCGGAGGGAACACTGGCGGTCATTACCGAGATCACTGTCAAACTGCTGCCAAAGCCGAAATTCCGAAAAGCCTATATGGGCATCTTCCCCTCTGTTGAAGATGCGATGAACGCCGTCTTCAAGTCACTTGCGGGCGGTGCCAATCCGGTTGCCATGGAGTTCATGGACGCACTTGTCGTACAGGCACTCAAAGAGAAACTGGGTATAGCACTTCCGGAAGATGCCGGCGCACTGCTTATTGGTGATGTGGACGGCAATGTCATCGAAGAGGTTGACTTTCAGCTCGATATCCTCAACAGCTCTTTCAAAGAGAACGGGGCACAGGATTTTGTCGTTGCCGATACCGATAAGGAGCGTGACAAGCTCTGGTTTGCCAGACGCAATGCCTCCCCGTCCATCACCATTTACGGCAGCAAAAAGCTCAATGAAGATATCTCCGTACCCCGAAGTATGCTTCCTGAAGCATTGAAGAATATCTACGCTATCGGTGAGAAGTATGGCTTCAAGGTACCCTGCTTCGGACATGCGGGAGACGGGAACATTCATGTCAACGTGATGGTTGACGGCGGTGATAAGAAGCAGCTTGAAGCTGGGCATGAAGCGATCGAAGAGATCTTTGAAATGGTCGTGGAGATGGGTGGAACACTCAGCGGCGAACACGGCATCGGTACCTCCAAAGCGCCCTTTATGAACATCGCCTTCAACGATGCGGAGCTGCAGCTCTTTAAAGATATCAAAAAGGCTTTTGATCCCAACGGTATTCTCAATCCGGGGAAGATGGGACTGTGAAAGAATTAAAAATTAAAAATTAAAAGTTAAAAAGAGGCTACTCGTTCCCATGCTCTGCGTGGGAATGAGATAAAAAATATTATGGAGCAAGATGAGACGGCGGGCAATTCTTAGAGAGTATTATATTTTTCTGCGGGACTTTTTCAAAGAACTGCTCGATGAGCGGCTGGGGCATTACGCTTCGAGTTTGAGCTGGAGTACGATCTTTGCCATTATTCCGCTGCTTGTTATCTTTCTTTACTTCTTTACCACCCTTCCTGTATTTCATGATGTGTACGACAAAGTGCAGGCACTCATCTTTGCCAATCTCATGCCTACACAATCCAAAGAGATCATGGCAAGCATCAACACCTTTATTGCCAACTCCGACAAACTGGGAGTGATGGGCGCATTTTATGTCATTTTCGCTGCGATCATGTTCTTCAAAAACTACGACTACATTGTAAATGACATCTTTGAGCTGCCAAGCAGAGGTATCCTTAAAAGCATCAAGACATACCTGCTGTTGATTGTTCTCATGCCGCTGATGATCGGTGCCTCCTTTTTCCTCTCCTCTTTTATTCAGGGGTATCTTGACAAAAACGAGATCACCAGCAGTATTCACCTCTATGCACTCCTGCCCTATCTGATAGTATGGGGAGCGTTCTATATCGCCTATCAGCTCTCTGCAAACACACACATCAACCCCAAAGCGGCACTGACCAGCTCTTTCATCGCCTCACTGATCTGGTATCTGAGCAAAAGCGGATTTGTCTTTTATGTCGTCCACAACAAAACCTATACATCAGTATACGGCAGCATCAGTACCGTACTTTTTTTCCTGCTCTGGATCTACATCTCATGGGCGATCTTCCTGCACGGTCTGCGGTTTTGTTACCTGCTTGACAAGGATGAGGAGATAGAACAAATTTAGGAATTAGGAATTAGGAATTAGGAATTAGGAATTAGGAATTAGGAATTAGGAATTAGGAATTAGGAATTAGGAATTAGGAATTAGGAATTAGGAATTAGGAATTAGGAATTAGGAATTAGGAATTAGGA
>JALVGO010000156.1 GCA_027029065.1 Sulfurovum sp. | reverse complement strand
ATACATGTGCCTCTGCGTTTTATTGGGACTGGTGAGAAGATGCCAGATTTGGAGGTTTTTATACCTGAGCGTATAACTAGCCGATTAATGGGGGCTGGAGATATTGAATCCTTGGCAGAGAAGACTGCAGCAGTAATTGATGAGAAGCAGGCCAAGAAGATTAGCAAAAAGATTGCTAAAGGGAAATTCAATTTTGAAGATTTTCTTGAGCAGTTAGAATCGATTAAAAAGATGGGAAGCCTTAAAAACCTTATTGCTATGATCCCTGGTATGGGGAATATGGCAAAGGCTATAAAAGATTTGGATCTTGAAAATTCTAAAGAGATCAAAAAAATCAAAGCGATGATCAACTCCATGACGCCAAAAGAGCGAAAAGATCCAGACTTGATTCTCAAAAACAACTCTAGAAAGCGCCGTATCGCTCAAGGTGCAGGTTTAACGCTGCAAGAGGTGAACAAAATCCTCAAGCAGTTTAATAATGCAGCCAAATTTGCCAAAAAGTTTGCTGGCAAGAAGGGTATGCAGGATATGCAAAATCTTATGAAGCAGATGGGTGGTGGTGGCATACCGCCAATTCGATAATATTTTGACTACTTTGCATTTTGGTGCAAAGTGGTTAAAATATTATGAATAAAACAAAGGAGAAGTGTATATGACAGTCATTAGACTTGCAAGATTTGGTAGAAAAAAGAGACCTTTTTATAGAATTGTTGTAACAGATAGCAGAAAAAGAAGAGATAGCGGTTGGATTGAGGTAATTGGATACTACAATCCTTTAACAGAGCCATCAACTGCAAAAATTGACAAAGAGAGACTTAACTATTGGCTAAGTGTCGGCGCTAAAATGAGCGATAGAGTCAAAAAAATCAGTGAGTGGGCGGAAGCGAAATAATGGTCGAAGACTTTGTGAGAGACTTCGCAAAACTCTTGGCAAACCATCCTGAAGATATAGAGGTTGTTAGCAACAAAGTTAACGATAGCTATATGGAGATTACCATCTATGCCAATAAAGCCGATGCTGGCAAGATTATTGGCAAAGAGGGCAAAATGATTGGGGCTATTAAGACTGTTATTTCAGGATGCAAAGCCAAAGATGGAGTGAGCTATAAGGTCAATGTCCAGC
>JALVGO010000155.1:412-1125 GCA_027029065.1 Sulfurovum sp. | reverse complement strand
TCTCCCATATTAAAGATTGCTCTAATCTCTTTTTTGCGTGCTGCTTCAATAATATCTGGCGTCATCAATCCCTCAATGTGAGGCTTTTGATAGTCTGGTAGATAATATGGTAGCATACCCATATCACACGTGCCTTGCACATTGTTTTGACCACGAAGTGGCATAAGCCCTGCACCCTTTTTGCCAATATTGCCTGTAAGCATGGCAAGGTGCGTTATAGCCATTACCGCATAGCTGCCATCTATATGCTCAGTCACCCCCAAACCCCAAAGAATGAGTGTCTTTTTGTGCGCAAGCTCATAAGCCACCTCTTCAATTTTTTGTGGCAAATCCTCATAACCTCTAATATGAGCTAAAAGCTCTTTATCACTGTAAGGATCCTTTAATAGCGCCTCTTTATACTCTTCATACCCCTTGCAGCGCCTCTGGATAAAATCACGATTTTCCCATCCATTTTCAATGATTACTCTTGCAATCATATTCAAAATCATCAAATTTGTCTCAAAAGGGATTGAGAGATGTCTTGTAGCAAAGCGACTAAGCGTGATTTCTCTTACATCAATAACACTAAGGCTTACTCCCTTTTTCACCACATCCAAAATCCTATTGGCTACAATTGGGTGAGCTTCAGTGGTATTTGAGCCAATAACGAGCAAGTTTTCACACGCATAAATATCATCAAATGGATTGGTTGCTGCTCCCTCTCCTATAGT
>JALVGO010000155.1:0-402 GCA_027029065.1 Sulfurovum sp. | reverse complement strand
CAATTGTCCACATGTGGGCTGCCTACTACCTCTCTTGCAAACTTTTGAAAAATATAACCACTCTCACAACTAGTTCTAGCTCCTCCAATAGCAGCAAAGCTTTGTGCACCATATCTATCGATAATGGATTGAAGTTTTAAAGCTACAACTCTGTAAGCATCTTCATACGCTATACTAAAATGCTCTGTATCAAACTCTTGTAAAGTGACATTGCAAAAAAGATTGCTATTATTTTTAACAAAATGCTTTTTTACTAAAGCTTGAAAGAGCCGCTCGGGATGGTAGAGGTATTGCCAGCCATATTTACCCTTAATGCAAAGCTTGCCTTGGCTCACCACACCTTTTGGATCTGCATAAAAGCTAGTAATCTTACCATCTTCTACTTTAGCTACCACATCGCAC
>JALVGO010000154.1 GCA_027029065.1 Sulfurovum sp. | reverse complement strand
TCATGATGTCGTTCAGATCCAGACGGTTGGCATGGGCGTTTATCTCCATGAGAACCATCCTTTCTGCGGCTGTCCTGAAGACCTTTTCCTCATCGAATGGGTAGGGTTTCCTGCCCGTTACCAGACGCCCCGTCGGATGGGCGATTATATCCACATAGGGACTTTCCATCGCCCTGAGATACCTCTGGGTTATGTCCTCGTTCTTCCTGACGTTATGTACGGATGCCAGCACTATATCCAGCTCTTTCAGAACCTCATCCGGGTAATCCAGGGTTCCATCCATCCTGATCTCCACCTCTGCCCCCATGAGGAGCTTCACTCTGGATTTCTTGTTGAATTCCCTTATCTTCTCCATCTTTTCGAATAGCCTGCTCTCCTCGAGGCCCCCTGCCACTTTCAGGCTGTAGGAGTGGTCCGTTACTGCCACATACTGGTATCCCAGCTCCAGAGCGTGCTTCTCTATCTCCTCGAAGGTCATCTGTCCATCGGAATATACGCTGTGGACCTGAAGGTCCCCCTTTATGTCCTTCAATTCAACGAGTCGTGGAATCTCGTGCCGGAGTGCCTTTTCTATCTCGCCTCTGTTTTCCCTGAGCTCCGGGGGTATATACTGCATGCCCAGTGCTTCGTAAATCTCCTCCTCCGTCCTGCTGGCGATCACATGAACGTCCTTGAAGAGGCCATACTCGTTCAACTTGTAGCCCTTCTCTATCGCTATGTCCCTGACTGCGATGTTGTGTTCCTTCGAGCCTGTGAAGTACATGAGGGATGCTCCCCAGTTCTCATCCTTGACGATTCTGACATCCACCTGTATGAGCTGGTCACGGGGAAGAGTATAGATGAAGGAGATTTTCGTCATACCCTTGAGGAGAACCCTCTCTATATTGGGGAGATTCACTATGGCATTTCCCACTTCCGCGGGTCTGTCTGTGGTTATGAGTATGTCGATGTCCCCCACCGTCTCCTTCATCCTTCTGAATGAGCCTGCGACGGCTATTCGGTGGACCCCCTCTATTTTTGAAATTCTGTCCTTCAGTTCCATAATGGGCTGGTAGACGAATCCTATCGGGAATCTGCTGTGGGCTTTCTCGTAGAGCTCCAGTCCCTCTTTTATATTCTTCACCTTAC
>JALVGO010000153.1 GCA_027029065.1 Sulfurovum sp. | reverse complement strand
AACCGGTCACATTTTGTGACCAGTTCATTTTTTTCATCTTCCAACAGCTGAAACCTAAAAGTATCCGGAAATCTTTTGATGTTTCTCTTAACAGCCTGATTGAGCACTTTGGTCTCTACCTGATAGAGATCTGCTAAGTCCCTATCAAGCATTACCTGCTGACCTCGAATATTATAGATCCTGTTTTGTATACTTTGCTCACTTACAATCAATTCATCCATTGTCTTTATCCTCGCAACTCATTCAAACTACCATCAAATTTTATTCTATTTTAAAAAGTTAAAGCAAAATCATGACAAATTGTCATTTTTTCATCAAAATAGATTTATGCTATAATCATCCCATGAAAGCAATCATCCAAGATATCCTAAACAGTGATAGCAATGTTCGTTTTGGCTACCTCTTTGGCAGCTATGCCAAAGAGGAGGAGACGCCCAATAGCGATGTGGATATCGCCGTCTATTTGGAGGATACTTCGCTCGATGCCCAACTCTCTTTGCACCATGCGCTGCAAAAAGAGGTGGATCTCATCATCCTCAACACCACACACAACATCTATCTGCTTGAATCGATCATCTATCGCGGCATCCTTCTCAAAGACCATGAGATGCGACCCGAATATGAAGTACGCAAACAGCATGAGATCATAGACTTCAAGGTCTTCAGGAAGATCATCGATGCAGCATAAGATTGAGATGTATTAGATACTACTTCTCCATCCGCCACACCCACACCAGCAAAGCTGCTCCTATGCCGATGTTGAGCCAGCTGACACCATCGGCAAACATCTTTTCAAGCTGTGCATAGAGCATACGCTGCATCGCAAGCGGCTCAGTGAGACTGTGGGCATGCGCCCAGTTTACGAGTTCGGGCTGCCAAATGTAAGTGATGAGTTCAGGAACGAAGAAAAAAAGGATGATCCCCAGTACACCCCATATGGTGCGTTTGGGTTTGATGGAGTCGACCGCCTTTTTGAGTTTGGGGTCGTGCTCTATTTTGTGTTGAAGATTTTGCAGTTTCTGTTTCATTTAGCAGTAGGAAAGAAGCATGCCCTCTTTGATCTGCTGCATCGTCTCTTCGCCGACAAGTCTTTTGACAATCGCCAGTCCGAAGCAGACAGCCGTTCCAGGTCCCTG
>JALVGO010000152.1 GCA_027029065.1 Sulfurovum sp. | reverse complement strand
CAGTTGGCACAGACGATCTCTACGCGTCTTCCATCTGCATCGGGCAGCTCTTTGACCGCCCCGGGGAAGGCATCATCGAAGCTTGGCCACCCTGTACCGCTGTCAAACTTGGCACTTGAGGGAAAGAGCGGTGTATTGCACTGGCGGCAGACATAGGTGCCGTCTTCGTGGTGATCCCAAAACTTTCCGGTAAAGGCGCGTTCGGTGCCTTTGTGCAGGATGACGTACTGTTCTTCTTCTGTGAGTGTGTTGTATGGCATGGTGACTCCTTAAGATGTTGTTATAGGATTATACTCAATTTTATGATGTATTTTCTAAAATTCGTAGGGTGTTGTCCCCTGACAACACCGTTCACTATGTTTGTATCATAGCAGGTATTTATAAGTATATGTGTTGTTTATAATATTGGTGTTGTAGGGGTACAACACCCTACAATAGACTTGAATTTTAGTACTGTTTTACACTGTCAAATAGGTTGATATTCATCATTTTTTTAGTTTATCCCGTGGCACAAACTCCAAAACAGTGGCGTTGATGCAGTAGCGCCGTTTGCCACCCGGGGCATCGTTGAAGACATGTCCAAGATGGGCACCGCTTTTGGCAGCAACGATCTCCACGCGGTGCATACCGTAGCTGTTGTCCTCTTTTTCGATGACGGCACCCTTGACGGGTTTGTAGAAACTCAGCCAGCCTGAGCCTGAGTTGAAACGGTCACGTGTGTCAAAGAGAATGTCACCGCTGATGGTGTCGATGAAGATACCGTCACTGGTATGTTTGAACTTTTCGTAGCGCTTGCAAAAGCGGCTCTCCGTACTTTTGTTGAAGGCGATATCGAACGCTTCGCTGTCGGTACCGAGTTTGAAGGCACCAAGCGCTTTGTAAAACGCTTTTTCATCCATATAGCCTACATGACGGTAAACCTCTTTGCTATCTTCAATGAAAAGAATGGTCGGTGTCCCCTCAATGGCTCCCTTGAGCGTAAATCCTTCAAGCTGTCTCTGTCTGGCTGTACGCAGCGGTATGGTACCGTGGTAGTGGTCAGTCACATCGAACTTGAAGTTTTCGCAAAAACGGCAGTGCGGAGCGGTGATGACAACGATCTCCTTACCGCCAAGCGGTGTTACTTTGGAGGGATTCTGT
>JALVGO010000151.1 GCA_027029065.1 Sulfurovum sp. | reverse complement strand
GTCATGAGAGAGTATTTCAAAAAAGAGCGAGGGATCGTATCTGATCATTTCAGACTGAGTACCGTTGAAATGCTCTCCTATATCGGTGATGACGGTATAGGCGCCATTGAATATGCACCGGCACGCAAAAGAGAGTATGATATCGCCCTGAAGATCAAAGCGTATGCCTCCGAGATAGACAAACTTTATTCCGGGAAAACGGGTGACGTGCTCAAAGAGATCCTTGCCCATGCCTCTCCGGGAGGTGCACGGCCGAAGGCATCGGTCCTCTGGAACCCAAAAGAAGACAGGGTGTGCCTGTGCCATACGTCCCATATGAAAGAGGATATGGAAGCGTATATCATCAAGTTCGATGAACGTGGCAAGGAACTGACCAGGATAGAATACGCATACAATCAGATTGCCAAAGACGCCGGGATCGATATACCGGAGGTATCCCTGATCCGTTCCGGCAATGATACGCATTTTGCCACAAAACGTTTTGACAGAGATGCAAAAACAGGCAAAAAATTCCATCAGGCCACTTTGGCTGGGCTTACGCATGAAGATTTCATGAACAGAACTTTTTCCTACGAAAAGTATATCAGGATATCACAGGTTCTGACCAAAAGCCAGACAGCGGCGGAAGAGGCATACCGGAGGATGGTATTCAATGTGATCGGGCAGAATTGCGATGATCATATCAAGAACTTCTCCTTCCTGATGGATGACAGCGGGAAGTGGTCGCTTTCCCCGGCATATGACATTATCCACTCATACGGTCATGCGACCTTCGGACAGCATCGAATGACGGTGAACGGCAAGGTTGAAGATATCTCTCTGGATGATCTTCTTGTATGCGGGCTGAACAGCGGTATGGAACCGAATTTTATGAAAGAGACCATTGAGAAGATCAGTGACCTGTTTGCTGAAGCCGGAGGCTGTCTTCTTGAAAACGGTGTTTCTTCGGAGACAGCAAAAGAGATCGCGCAAAGTATAAGACCGATATCTGTATCACATTTCGGGGATGCATTAAAAAGAGCAAGAAGGCACAAGCCCAAAAGGGGTGTACGCAAACAACCGGACACAAAGTCGCTTTTTAACATAAAGTCTTTGTCGGATGAGGATTCTGACCAGACAATAAACAGTCCCAAAATTCTATAAGTCGTTGTAGGAGTTTCGCTATAATATATCATTGATGCATGAGATACAATCTGTATACAAAAGAAGGGGTTTTACTATGGGTGAGGAATTTGAAAGCCTGGAAGAATATGAAAAAGAAGAGCTTCTTAAGAAACTCAAAATAACATGGACCTACAACTCCAATGCCATAGAAGGCAATACCCTGACAGAAGGGGATACAACCTTCATTATTGAAAACGGTTTGACAGTACAGGGGAAATCGTTGGCAGAACACAATCAGGTCGTAGGTCACATGAAGGCGCTTGATCTTGTCTACAGGTTCCTTGACAAAGATACAATCTCCTTTTTTGTAATCGCTATATTGACCAAGTATAAAAAATGTATGTGCAGTATGCGTGTACTTTTTTATGACACATGTTATAATGCTGCAAAAAAGAGGTAAGATGAACCTAAAAGATTGTATAGGGCTTGGGGTAGCCGGAAACTTTGCACATCATCTTGAACAGGCAGGTGAGCTGAAAGATTTTGAAAATGTTGTGACAGAAGCACCGGAGGCACCAAAAGGCATTTTTCCGTTCTATCTTCCCGGGAGTGATGATTTCCTTGGTATCTACTCTATTGGTTCAGAGAGACTGCAACTGCCCCCTCATGAGGCAAATGCCCAAGTAGAACCGGAGATTGCTGTGCTGTTTGACATTGTCTATGATGAGACAATGGCGGTAACAGATCTTGTTGCCAGAAAGTTTACAACATTCAATGACTGTACTATCCGAAAAGAGGGTGCAAAAAAGATCTCCGAAAAGAAATCATGGGGACCAGACTCCAAAGGGATCGGTGACAAGTGGATCGAGATAGACCGTTTTGAAGAGGGCGGCGTGATGGACAGCTACCATCTCTGCTCATTTGTCAAACGTGACGGGGTGCTGTATCCTTACGGTGTGGACGCGCCGTTGCCTGGCTACAGCTACTTTTATGGAAAGCTCAAGCGGTGGCTGATCGAGAAGATGAACAAACAGAAAGATTTTGGACCGCTGGAGGATATTGCCATGCATTTAAAGAACTGTGGCTATCCAAAACAGGCACTCATCAGCATCGGTGCGACAGCCTATGCCGAATTTGGTGAATCACACTATCTGCAAAGTGGTGATGAAGTGTATGTGATAGCATATGATACAACTAAAGAAGAAGGAACAATAGTTCCATCTGAAAGCAAGATCATATTGTATCAGAAGGTTGTATAGAGATAGTGATTAGCCCTTAAACCAGCCCTTGATACGTTCAAAAGCAGACTCAAAAGTACTTTTGTGCGGACGGCTCTCTACGCCGTAGCTCTCCTGAAGCTTTTCAAGCAGCTGGCGCTGTTCGTCATTGGTCTTTTTGGGCAGTACCATCTTGATCTGGGCGATGAGCCGTCCTTTGCGACCGCTGTGGACATCTGCAATCCCTTCTCCTTCAAAGACAAACTGTTCACGGTCTTTGGTTCCCTGTTTGAGTTCGAGCTCAAGCTCTCCTTTGAGTGCGGGGATGGTAATGGTCTCTCCGAGGATCGCTTGGGTGAAGAAGACCGGTACTTCAATATAGACATCGTTCCCATTACGGACAAAGTGTTCATCCTCCTCGACATAGAAGACAAGGTAGAGATCACCGCGCTGTCCGTTCTTGGCTTTGTTACCGTAACCCTGTGCACGGAGTCTGTTGCCGCTGTCAACCCCCGCAGGGATCTTGATGGTGACGGTATCCTCTTTTGTCTCATACCCCTTGCCGTGGCAGGAGGAGCATTTTTGTTCGATCTTTTTCCCCATACCGTGACATTTCGGACACTCTTGGGTGAAGGTCATGAAGCCCTGACGCATCATGATCTGCCCTTGTCCGCCACAGTAGTCACAGGTACTTAGTTTGCCGTCTTTTGCTCCGGTACCGTCACAGTCACGGCAGTAGGTTTTGTAGGTGATGTCGATCTTCTTTTCGCAGCCAAAGACCGCTTCGTTAAACTTCAAAGGCAGTTCCATTTCAAGGTCAAGCGCATACTTCTGGCTTGGATCACGTCTGCTGCGTCCAAATCCGCCGCCAAATCCGCCGCCGCCTCCGAACATGGAGTTGAAGATATCCATAATATCATCCATACTCGCATTGCCAAATCCGCCGCCGGCTCCCTGACCCTGAAGTCCCTCTTTGCCGTAGCGGTCGTAGACGGCACGTTTCTCATCGTCACTGAGCACCTGATAGGCTTCATTGATCAGTTTGAACTTCTCTTCGGCTTCCTTGTCATCAGGGTTTCTGTCCGGATGGTACTTCAGTGCCAGTTTCCGGTAGGCTTTTTTCAGTTCGGCACCGCTGCAGTCCCTGCTTACTTCGAGAATTTCATAGTAGTCCATTTCCGTCATTGACGTGCTCCTGTTTCATTACAAAATATTGGGCGAATTCTACCATAATTTCGTTATAATGGCGAATTAAAAAAAGGTGGGCAACTATGGTCGTACACATTGTACTTTTCAAGTTCAAAGAAGAACACAAACAGGCTAACATGATACAGGCAAAGCAGATGCTTGAAAACCTGATGGGTGCGGTACCGACACTTCGCAGTATTGATGTGGGGCTGAATTTCTCCAAAGAAGAGCGGGCGATGGATCTGAGTATTATCACGACATTTGAGAGAAAAGAGGGGCTGGAAGCCTATGCTGTGCATCCTGAACACCTTAAGGTGGTTGACTTCATTAAAGAGGTGGTTGAGTACTCTAAAGTGGTGGACTATGAAAAGCACGATGAAATGAGGAATGAGGAATGAGGAATGAGGAATTTTGGTATGCTTTTCTATCGAAAAGCTTTTATTTAAAAAAATGCAGGGTGCGATTGCTGTCGTACCAAAAGAGCAGCAATGAAACAACATAAAATAGAAGCCTTTGAAAATCTTGTTGAAGCATTTGGGTCATTTCCCTCTATTGGGAAAAAGAGTGCGGTGCGTCTTGCCTATCATGCGGTGATGGAAGATGGGTTTGGTGCGCTTAAGCTTGCCCATGCCATCGAACATGCAGTGGGGAGCATCCAAAAGTGCAGTAAGTGCCACAATATGAGTGAGGATGAGCTGTGCAGTATCTGCTCTGATCCTTACCGTGACACCACCAAGCTATGCATCGTGCAGAGTGCCAAAGATATCTTGACGATTGAAGAGAGCGGACAGTTTGACGGGGTCTATTATGTCGTTTCGCAGATTCAGGATCTTGATGAGTCACATCTTTTTTATGCTGTTGAAGGGGTTGAGGAGATCATCTTTGCCTTCCCGCCAAGTATCGCGACCGATACGATGATCCTCTACATTGAGGACAAACTCTCCGGTCTGCCTCTGACATTTACAAAGATCGCACAGGGAGTGCCTACCGGGGTAGAGCTTGAAAATATAGACATCATGTCACTTTCTCGTGCCCTTGAGGCACGGGTCAAGGTTTAACCGTTTAACCCATTTTGACTTCGAATCCTATCACAGTGATATCATCACTCTGCTCCTCTTCTTTTTTATACATGTTTAAATGGTGCAGCAGCGCCTCTTTTTGCTTTGCAAACGGCAGGCGGTGTATCTTTAGAAGCAGCTGTGTAAAGCGTTTTTTCCCCATCGGGTATCCTTTGGTACCACCGTTTTGGTCCAGGTATCCGTCTGTTGTAATATAAAACTGCATATCTTTTTTCAGGGCGATCTGGGTCTGTTTGAATGTATGATTCAGGTTGGCATTGGTATAGCCAAGGGAGTGTCGGTCTGCATTCACTGTCTTTATTGAGCCTTCATCTACATAAAAGAGCGGTATTTTGGCACCGGCATAGGTCAGTACTTTGTTGTGACAGTCAATGTGGATGATGGCAGCATCAAACCCTATATCGGAAATGATATGCTTCTGATTGAGCAAACTGGCAAAATCTCTGTTCATGTGTGCGAGCATGGCTGCGGGTGTGTAGTGCTTTTTGGCAAGTTTGGAAAGCATCTGCTCTTTAACCGCCTGTATCAGCATGGTCACAAATGCACCAGAGACCCCGTGTCCGGTGCAGTCTACAACAAAGAGCAGTGATTCTTTGTCAGAGAGTTTGTGAAAAAAGTAGATGTCTCCTCCGACAGTATCTTTTGGCTGCCAGAGGATGAAAAAATCCTCAAAACAGTGTTGTATCTCTTTTTCTGCAGGAAGCAGGGCATTTTGGATAAAGGAGGCGTAGTTGATGTTGTCCTGCATTTTTCGGTTGGCTTCCTGCAGTGAGTGTGTCCTTTGTTTGACTGTCTGTTCAAGGTTTTGGTTTAGTGTTTTCAGTTGTGCTGTTTTTTCTGCAACAAGGCGCTGCAGTTTTCGATTGATAAGCATAATGATGACAATAATTCCCAGTGCACTTCCGATAATGCCAAGCAACAAATTCCAGCTTCTCACATTACGCACTTTGACGCTCATCCATTTGCGATAGATTGCTTTGCGTTCTGCCTCGCTGATCTTCTCTATACCCTGGTCGATCACGGACAGCAGTGCAGGGTCAAGATGCTTTGCAAGGGCGATTTTGAGTGCAAACGTATGGTTAAAACGTTTGTAGATACGGTAGGTGTCAAAACCAAGTGCATTGATGTAATAGGTAGCGGTCACACCGTTTACGGCAAAAAAGTCTATCTCTCGGTTTTTAAGGGCATCAAAGCCGGCTTCTGTGCTCTCAAGAGGGACAAAGGTACTGTGGGGATACTGTTGCCGCACCCATTTTCCAAGGGTTGAACTTTTGACGACACCAATGGTGTGCTCGGCAATCTCTTTGTCGCTTAACAGCGGTGTCTCTTTTTTTGCAACCAGTACAGCGGGATAGCGGTAGATGGGGTGGGTGGTAAAGTTGAGGTAGGCGGCATTCTTTTGTGAGTAGGGGATGGCGCTGACCATCTCTGCCTCTTTGGATTTGATCTTGGCAATAGACTGCTGCCAACTCTCTGTGTGCAGCGGGGTGAGGACCAGACCCGTTTTTTTTGAGAGGAGGGCAAGCAGATCGGCGATGATGCCCATGTGGGTATGGGTGGCTTTATCTTGATACTCAAACGGTTTCCAGTCGGGATCATACACATAGGTGAGTTTTGTTTTCGAGAGGAAGCAGGTATTGTTGTAAAAGCGCAGTGTTTCGTCAAATATCCAGTTTTTTTCTATCTTTTCAAGTGATGTGATTTTGAGCTTATGGAAGCCCTTGTCAAAGATCTCTATCAGTTCTGGCGAAGCGGAGATAGCGCAGACATCAGAGACGGTAGCGTAGGTATAGGTTTGTTTGATAAAGTGGCTGACATGGTTCTGGATGGCGTAGTAGGCTATGGCGATGGCATCATCGTAAATGGCATCTACCTTTTTTGCCATAAGTGCATCAACCAGTGCTTTGTATGTGTCGTAAGCGTGTACCACAGCTTTGGGGAAACGGTGTGTGATATCCTCTTTGTAATCTTCTCCAATAATACCAATGGCTTTTGGCTCTCCTGAGAATGTTTTACGCGTAAAGAGTGCTGTTTTGGTTTTGTAAAAGGGTTTGCTTGCCTGCATCCATGCATCGTAAGGATCGGTACCGAGAAAGAAGTCAACTTTTTTGTTTTTGGCAAGTTCGAGGGCATCATCCCAGCTTTTTGCCTGCACAAAGGTAACGGTATGTCCGTTCTCTTTTGCCCAGAGTTTCCAAATGTCAATGAACAGACCGTAAGATTTGTCGTCCTGACCGTAAGAAAAAGGAGCATAGCCAGGGTCATATGAGACTTTGTAAGAGTCTGCCTGTACAGAGGAGAATACAAGAACAAGGCAGAGAAGAATGTATTTGTAAAGATGTTTCATAGTCTATACAAAGAGGGTGGCACAGAGTTTGAAATGGATCTCTCCCTTTTTATTTTCCTGAAAAAGAGATTCGATACTGTCTGCTTTTTTTGCAATTTCGAGAAAACCGAGCCCACCACCTTTGGCATGGGTGTCTGTACCGCTTCTGCGTGCTTCTCTGTAGAGTGCTTTGATCTCCTCTTTGGTAGATGAAGCCAACTGTTTAAGCTTCTCTTCGAGTGCATCACGTTCATCCTGGGAGACAACATTCTGGCTGCAGATAATGTAACGATCCGGCTGTCTGATCACAAAGATGAGCCCTTTTGGGTCATAAGTGTACTGTTTTGCATAATGCATCATATTTTGGGTCAGCTCAATAAAGATGACAAAAATCTTATTGGCGATCCCCGCGGGGATGTCTGCCTCTTCACTCTCTTTTTCAAGTGCTTCTGTCATGCCTGCAATAAGCGGCTGTGTAAAAAGCCCGCCATATGCCAGGAAGATAATCCCATCCTCGTCAAGTACTGAGCTTAGGTTACTGATGGTGATCATGGTTATCCTTTAAAGAAAATGTAAATTTTGCACCGTTACCGGTATTTTCAACACGAAGTACAGCGTTGTGTTTTTTTGCGATCTGCTGGGAGAGATAGAGTCCTACCCCTGTACCGCCTTTCTCTTTTTTTGTGGTGACATGCATATCAAAGATCTTCTCTATAACTTCCGGAGGGATACCCCCGGCGTTGTCCTCCACTGTGACAAAACGGGCATCGCCATCGATGGTAATTGCGATGTTTCGCGGCGTAATACTGTTTTGTTCAAAGGCATCTTTTGCATTGCTGACAAGGTTGAGGATAATATGTTTGAACTCATTGGGGTTGCCTGTAAGGGTAAAGTCCTGTGTTACAAACAGTTGGGTTTCAATAGAATGTTTGTACAGGTCATCACGGATAAGGTCCAGTACACTCTCTATGGCAGCTTTGACTGAAAAAGGGACTGCCTTCTCAATCGGTCTGAAAAAGCTTCTGAAGTTGTCAAGGGTCTCAGACATATGTTGTATCTGCTGTAAAATATTGTCATAAAAGTCGGTGACAGTTTCAAGAGACACACACTGGTGTTTTTGTGCATCATTCAGCAGCAGGTAAGAACGCATGGAGATGAGGTTGAGCGGCTGTTTCCACTGGTGTGCAACCGCATCGATCATCTCTGCAATCGCGGCAAGACGGGACTGTTCGATGAGAAGATCTTCCTGCTCTTTGCGTTTTTGCAGCTCCTCTTCTACCTTTTTCTCAAGATGGTTTTTGTAGGCATCGAGCTCTTCATTGAGATGCACAATAGCCATCTGCTGTCTGTCAGACTGGGTGATGATCCTGTT
Organism: Sulfurovum sp.; assembly: GCA_027029065.1. The sequence continues at coordinate 2,611 of JALVGO010000151.1, read as the reverse complement.
GATACGTTTATTGTTTTTTTCTGCTGAGGCAAGGATGTCTTGAAGTTCTTTTGCAATCAGGTGGCATGTGGTGTCATCCATATTGCTGACACGTGCATAAAGTGACTGCAGTTGTTTGATATAGGACATTAGGCTTCCGTAACGGTTTTGGCAACAAGATGGAAGGATAGATCTTCAAAATCCTCCATAAACTCTTCTCCTGCTTCCAAAGCACTCTCATTCTCTTCATCATAAACCCAGTTTATTGTAAGGTCTGTCATGTCGCTGTGTGCTTCGAGAAAATCGAAAAGATCGTAAAAAAATTTGGAACTGCTGGAGTTGAAGTAGATAATCTCCATAGTCAGGGTAGTCTGTTTTTTAGGGTTTTTAAAGTAGTTCTTGAGCCACTCCATCACAGGTGTGTAGAACTCAAAAGTATTCTCAGGATATGATTTACCGCGAATATCAATAGTACCGACATCACCATCCATTATGATAGAAGGTGTATATTTGCTGGCTTCGATCGTGAGTGTTTCCATAAGTGTTGTCCAAATTTCGTTCAAAAAGTTGGGTTATTATAACACAGTTCCATCAGGGAACTGTTTAACAATCTATATAGATAAAAAGCTGTTATTACATTCAGGATTTTTCATGAATATAGTTTTGCACGAAATCTCTTACCTCTTTATAGACAAAAGAGTCCTTGTAGCCTTCGATCTTTCCGCCGCTGGCATTGGGGTGTCCGCCACCGTTGCCGATCTGTGCAGCCATTTGGGAGACGTCAAGTTTGTTGTTGCTGCGCAGTGAAAAGTTGCCTCTGAAGTTGACATCCATGTAGAAGTCATAGTCGGGGTTGTTGACAAGGAATGTATTGCCGATAATAGAGGTGTTACCGACGTTGTAGCCGAGGATGCCTTTGTACTCTTTGTAGTGGATGGTCAGGCGTTGTTTCTCTTTTGTGAGTAGATCGGTAACATAATAGGCGACAAGATTGTCCTTGGTATTGTTTTCCCCTTTGTTGAAAAAGGCTTTTTTGATTTGATGAAGGTCATCATCGAGGAGAATAGGTGCGTCCTGTTTGCCGATGCGCGCTTTAGCCGCCTCGATCATGGCAAGTTTGAATGCCCTGTCTTCATCGGGAAAGAGAATGCGGTTGATCTCACGTGCACCGGAGATCATACCCAGCATCACTTTACCGTACTCAAAGTAGGGATCCTGATCTTTCCAGATATCGATGGCATTGATAGCTTTGACAATGTCGGCATATTCGTTTTGGGTATCGAAACCGTAATGCTGTTGGAGCCAGTCATAGGTGATGAGGGTGGCACAGCGTGAGGTGTCAAGCTTGTACCAGGCGAAGCGTTCTGCTGCATTGGCTCCGGTAGCGTGATGGTCAAGAAGCTGCAGTTTTGCACCGATACGTACAGCCTCTTTCTCGATCCAGTTGCCTTCTTTGGTGGTCAGGTTCAGATCGGTAATCAGGATAAGACGCTCTGTATCATTTCCCTGCAAAAAGATATCCTGTTCTATCTGTCCGATCATCTCTTCAAGACGTGCTGTGACTTCGGGACCGTAGTTGGCATTGTAGCATGCAACACTGTCAAAACATTTGGTAGTAAGGTATTGACACCCGTAACCGTCAAGATCAATGTGGGAGAGGTGGTAAATAAAGGGCTGTTTCATCAGAGAATGTCACTTAGCATCAGGCCGTTGAGAAAGTCGTCTATTCTGGTCTGGAAATTGGCAAGGAAAGGGGAGATGGCACAGCTGCCGATCGCACCGTTGGGACAGGTGTGTGAATAGCTTGTGCAGTCAAAGACTGCCGGTGCTTTGCCTTCAGCGGCGAGGATGATGCTTCGTACGGTAATCTCTTCAATGTTTCTTGCCAGTACAAATCCGCCGTGAGCCCCTTTACGGGATTCGAGTATGCCCTCTTTTGCCAGACTCTGGAGTATTTTTGCCAAAAAGCTTTTTGGGATGCTAAGCTCATTGGCAAGCTGTTCTGCACCGATAGGTTTGTCAGATCTGCGGATGCTGTCGAGTGATAGCAGTGCGTATTCACTTGCGCGTGTCAATAACATGATAGTACACCTTTGTATTAATTAGGAGTATTTTACTCTAAAATCTATTATAGTAAGGTTTACTTTTGTTCTAAGTCCTGTGAAAGGTTATTATGCTATGATTTCGGACTCATTTTAAACGAGTGAGAATTCACTATACCAATCAGGAGGTCATTATGGCTTTGGATCAGGCGAAAAAAGCAGAAATTATTGCTAAATACGCAAGAGGCGAAAACGATACAGGTTCAACAGAAGTACAGGTTGCTCTGCTTACAGAGAGAATCAAGTACCTGACTGAGCACCTTAAAACAAACAAGAAAGACCACTCTTCAAGACTGGGTCTTCTCAAACTTGTCGGTCAGAGAAGAAGACTGATGAGATACTTGAAAAAAGTGGACATTGAAAGATGGCACACAATCAAAGATGCACTCGGTATCCGTAACTAATTTGTATTAGTCACAACATAATCTGACAACTGTTAAACAAACAGGACTACAATTTCTCCTAGACAAATTGTTTAGGAGAGACAATGAATCTACATACACAAGAAAAAATCATTAAAAACAAGTTAG
>JALVGO010000150.1:930-1151 GCA_027029065.1 Sulfurovum sp. | reverse complement strand
CCAAGCATTGTAATGACAGAGAGCATCTCCACAAATGAGATAAACATTTTAGAGTCGCTATTTTGGTTGAAGAGCTTATGAATTTTTAGATCAAAAAGCTTTTGGGACATACTGAAATCTAGGAGAATATTTTGCAAGTAGATGAGTGTAATATAGGCTTGCGAAGCGGCGGTGCTATCAAGATATATCGGGATTTGAGGATGATCGTAATTGGCCAATTT
>JALVGO010000150.1:0-920 GCA_027029065.1 Sulfurovum sp. | reverse complement strand
GCATCTAAAAGGGCTTTTTGAGAAAGGAAGCGCTTTGGTTTTTGAAACTCTGGGGGATGGAGTTTGGCAAGGATCTTTTGTGCTGTAATACTGCTTCCCTCATCCACATAGCCAACAGTTACATTGCGAGGAGTGATAACCAAACCAGAGCCAGCGATATAGACATCAAGCGTAAAAGAGTATAACACTACAGCCACCAGCCCCCATGAGCGTAAAAATGTGATAATCTCTTTCATAAACACAGAATAAAAGACTCTCATCGCACCCCCTTTTTCATCAACAAAGAGCCAAGGGTTAGCAGAGTGATACTATAGAGTATGAGAATCCCTAGATAGAGGAGATTTTTCTGTGAGGCTAAGCCTTGGCCAATAAGAAAGGTGTCATAAGCTATCTGATTGTAATACATTATAGGAAAGAGGTGCGCTTCGATGTAGGATTCGCCCTGCATAGATGAGATTGGCATGAGGATACCAGAATAAAGAAATCCAGGGATAATGGTGATGATGAGGGTGAGCACCACCGCTACTATCTGCCTATTTGTAATGATAGAGACTAGCAATCCAATAGAGAGGCTAATGAGAATATAGATTTCTGAGCTGAGCCAGTAGAGCCAAAAGCTTCCTCTAAAGGGGACTGCAAAGAGGTATGTGCTCCAAAGAAAAAGGATAAAGATATTGACTGAATGGAGCATAAATACAGGCAGCAGTTTTGCTATGAGAAATTCGCTTTTTGTAAGAGGAGAGGAGTAGAAATTGAAAATCGTGCCATACTCTTTCTCTTTGACAATCAGCAAAGCTGCCAGCAGCGCTGGAGCTACCAGCAGCACCAATCCAATAAGTCCTGGCACTATGGCGTTCTCATCTCTCATGGCTTGATTGAAGAGGTTTCTTTGCACTATTGCAATATGATGCATAGCTATA
>JALVGO010000149.1 GCA_027029065.1 Sulfurovum sp. | reverse complement strand
CATGAGAGCGAAATCATAGCGCTCATTGAGCAGGCAAACGGCTTTGCACAGGTTTTTCCTGAGGATAAATACTTCATTGTGGATGAGCTGCAAAAAGCAGATCATATCGTTGGGATGACTGGAGATGGCGTTAATGACGCTCCAGCGCTTCGCAAAGCAGATACAGGTATTGCGGTAAGTGGTGCTACGGATGCTGCAAGGGCTGCAGCAGATATAATTCTTTTAGCACCGGGGCTTCGAGTCATTATCGATGCAATTAAAGAGGCGCGCATCACATTTGAGAGGATGAAAAGTTATACTATTTATCGAATTGCTGAAACCATTAGAATCATACTCTTTATGACTTTGGCTATTGTGATTTTCAATTTCTATCCAATTACCGCTATTATGATTATTGTTTTGGCTCTGCTTAACGATATTCCGATACTTGCTATAGCATACGACAATACCAAAGTGCGTAAAATGCCTGTACGCTGGGATATGCATGAGATGTTGGTGCTCTCTAGTTGGCTTGGTATTGCAGGGGTAATGAGCTCCTTTTTGATCTTTTATATAACTATGGTCTATCTTAAAACACATCCAGAAACAGCTCACTTCTTGCCAGATGTGCCTAGTTGGATAGACCCACATAACGAAAAATCGTGGTTAGGATTTGTTCAAAGCCTCTTTTTTGTCAAGCTTGTTGTCGCAGGCCATGGAACCATATACAACACAAGAATAGATGACTGGTTTTTTAAACCTCCTTGGCCATCATGGATCCTTTTTCTAGCAACACTATCTACTGCAATAATAGGCACTGTAATAGGTGTTTATGGATTTAATCTTATGACACCGATTGGATGGGATTGGGCGCTTTTTATGTGGGGCTATGCTTTAGTTTGGTTTGTTTTTAATGATACAGTCAAAATTGCGGTGCTTCGATACTATAGGCGTGTTAAAGGAATCGATGTCATATGACACAAATTATTCCAAATGAGCTTTGGCATATCTTGTATGTAGTAGCCCTTGCATTTTTGGTGGGATTGGAGCTAAAAGCTTATCGTCTAACCTTTAGCAACTCCTCTCCCCACCTAGGCTCTACCCGCACCTTCACATTCATTGGCCTTATGGGATATATTTTTTATGTAATCGATCTCAAGCTTTTCATTGTGG
>JALVGO010000148.1 GCA_027029065.1 Sulfurovum sp. | reverse complement strand
CGGCATTGACAACGACACCGAGATGAGGGTTGCTTAGAATGTGCTCTTTGATGCTCCAGATCGGGTAGCGACTCTCTTCAATAGGGGCAAAGGAGAGCTCTCCGATACCAAGTAGATCTACCGGTGGCAAGATAGGTTCTAAGACCTCTTTTTTGAGAGCAAAGGCAATAGGTAACTTCATATCCACGCCGGCGAAATGGGCGGTGGTGGATCCGTCTACAAACTCAATCAATGCATGGATGATCGATTTTTTTTCTATGACGGCATCGATATTGGCAGTGTTAAAGAGCCATTTGGCTTCGAGGAGTTCAAAGAGTTTGTTGGTCATGGTTGCCGAGTCGATGGTGATCTTGTCTCCCATCGACCAGTTGGGGTGTTTGAGGGCATCTGCAAAGGTAGCATCTTTCATCTTCTCCAGTTCCCACTCTCTGAACGCTCCGCCGCTTGCAGTGATGTGGAGCTTGGAGAAGGGGCGGTTGTTCATGAGGTACCAGAGTCCGAAGTGCTCGGAGTCGATGGGGGTGATACGCGACATATCGATGAAGGCACCCGCTACCACCAGTGACTCTTTGTTGGCGAGGGCGACCTTTTTGCCCAGTCGGGTTGCTTTGAGGGTGGGGGCAAGCCCTGTATAGCCAACCAGTGCATTGACGACTGTGGGGCTTTGTGCCTCCTCTATGATGGAGAGGATCCCCCCTGTGCCGACGCGTACATCGGGGTGGTTGACGCGCGCTCTGTCTTTTTCGTGGGCGATGGCAACCATTTTGGGAGCAAATGTGGCGATCTGCTCGTTGAGCAGGTCGATGTTGTTCCCAGCAATGAGAGCTTCCACTTCAATGTTGTAGCGTTGGGCGATGATGAGGGTGTTGACCCCAATGGAGCCGGTGGAACCTAGAAGAACAATAGACATAGGTTATAAAAACGCTCTAAGCGCGATCACCATCATCGGCGCGCCAAAGAGGTAGCCGTCGATACGGTCAAGGATGCCGCCGTGACCCGGGAGCAGGTCGCCGCTGTCTTTGACCCCCGCTTCGCGTTTGAGGTAGCTCTCAAAAAGATCTCCAAATACCGAAGCGATAGAGGTAAGCAGGGTGACGACAAAGGCGATCCACCCCGGCGCTACATAAAGCCCCACATAGGTACCTGCGGCAG
>JALVGO010000147.1 GCA_027029065.1 Sulfurovum sp. | reverse complement strand
ACTACCGGATGAACATCGACAAGGGCAACCAGACCTCCGGAGGTGCCGACATGATCGCCATAGGCAACTTTGCAAACGGTACCGACCGGAATGAATATGTTCTTAAAACCGTGCACAACGATACACCGTTTCGTGTCAGAACAGACGAGAACGGTACAATGTGGGTGATAATTGGTACCGATTCAGGCTTTGAGGGCAGTACGACGGTCTATTATAATCAGGTTGATATTGAGCTTGACAAAATATCTGAGTGACCAATATAGAATATAACGCATGACACACCAAGAGAAACTCGCCAAAGCCAAAGCCAAGCTGATGTTGGAGCATCCCTACATAGGATCACTCGCTACAGCATTGAAAACTGTGGATGATGCCAAAGCACTGACATTCAACAGCGACGGGGTGAAGCTGACCTATAATCCTGAATACTTCGAGAAAGTGCCGCTGGATGAGATAGAGTTTGCGCTTGCCAACGGGGCGATGCATGCGGTACTCAAGCATCGTGAGAGGATCAGTGACCGGGTAGGGCGTATCTGGCAGGCGGCGACCGATCTTGTGGTCAACAGCATGCTGGTCAAAAACGGCTTTGTCCTGCCGCCCTATGTCTACTATGATGAGCGCTTTGATGGGATGTATGCCGAAGAGATCTACGATGTGCTCAAAGATGAGATGATCACCAACCAGACCCGTGATGATGCCGAGGCGCAGAGTGAAGAGATGGAGCCTACGGAAGAAGACAATAAGAGTAGTTCAAGCAATACCTCCCAGAGCAACTCCAATGACCAGACCATATCACCGCAGGAGCCGACAAACTCGGAGCCGCTCTTGATGCAGGAGCAGCCGATCGACCCCGAAGCACTCGAGGCACTTCAGGAGGAGCTGCAGGAGTATTTCGAGCAGATCTTTGCCAAGTACAAGCGCCAAGGTGACCTGCCAAAAGGGCTGGAGATCGTGGTGCCGGAGCTCTTTTCGCACAAGATCGACTGGCGGGAGGCACTCTACCGCTACATCACCGACTATGCCAAGAGCAGTTACAGTTTCATGCCTCCCAATATGAAATATCTCTACCGGGGTATCTGTCTGCCCTCGCTCAGTTCCGATCTGCTGCGTATTGTCATAGCTGTCGATACCTCCGGATCGATCGATGAGAAGCTGCTTG
>JALVGO010000146.1 GCA_027029065.1 Sulfurovum sp. | reverse complement strand
CCAAAGTGACAGCACCATGTATGGATGCGTGTCCTGCGCATGTGGATATTCCAGCATATATTGAAGGGGTAAGGGATCTTCGCTATGATGATAGCTTGATGGCCACAAGAAAGACTATGCCTCTTGCGCATACTTGTGGTAGAGTCTGCCCACACCCATGTGAGGATGAGTGCCGCAGGGCCAATCTTGATGAGCCAATTTCTATTATGGAGCTAAAACGCATAGGAGCAGATTTTGAAGATGAGCATGGGCTTTTTTGGCTCCATCCAAGGAAACAGAAGCCTCTAAGTGGCAAGAAAGTTGCTATCATTGGAGCAGGTCCTGCAGGACTGACTGGTGCATACTACTTAGCTCTTGATGGCGTGGCGTGTGATGTGTATGAGGAGCTACCAGTTCTTGGAGGAGAGGTTGCTGTAGGTGTGCCTGAGTATCGTATGCCAGTGGCAAAATATAACAAAGATATAGAAGCAGTTGCTTCACTAGAGGGTGTGCGCTTTATTACAGGCAAAAGAGTGACAGCCGATGATATGCGCCGTTTTGAGAAAGAGTATGATGCTATATTGATAGCCACAGGCACAAGAATCAGTAAAAAGGTGCGTGCTAAAAATGAGCGGGATGAGATAAAAGGGTATTGGCCAGCAATCAATTTCCTAGATTGTATTAATCTCTATGTCAAATATGGTATTCCTGTGCCTCAAGAGGTAAGAGATAAGCAGCATCTAGACAAAGAGTATGTGGATCTCACTGGTAAAACACTTGTTTGTGTGGGTGGTGGATTTACCTCTATGGATGTGGTGCGATGTGCAGTAAGAGCAAATGCCAAGAAGGTTATAATGCTCTATCGTAGAGATGAAGCTACCATTATTCGCAATACCACCTATGAGGAGTATCATGAAGCAGTTGAAGAGGGAGTGGAGTTTATCTTCTACTCTGCGGTTGAAGAGATAATTACTGATGAAAATGATAATCTCAAAGCCCTCAAAGTCAATAGATTTGAGCTCATTCCAGATCCAAATGGTGGAAGACCGCAGCTTAAAAAGATTGAAGGAGCCGATTTTACTATAGAGTGTGACTATTTGGTGCCGGCTGTGAGCCAGAGTGCGGATCTCTCTCACTTGCCAGAAGAGTGGGAGATTGAGCTTACAAGCTGGGGAACAATCA
>JALVGO010000145.1 GCA_027029065.1 Sulfurovum sp. | reverse complement strand
AGGGGTTCGAGACGGCGATTTTCGACACCTTTACGCCCCAAGCCTACGATCTTGTGGTCAACATGACCTCTGCCGGACTTGAGGATGAGAGCCTGCCTGCCCCCAAAGAGATCCTTGAGGCACTTATCCCACAGGCAAAAGCGTGTGTTGATGTGATTTACGGCAAAGAGACCCCTTTTTTGAAACTGGCAAAAACATTGGAGAAACCAACCAAAGACGGTTCTGATATGCTGCTTTATCAGGGCATCATCGCATTTGAACACTTCACAGATCACCAATACAACTTCGAACAGATCAAACAGCATATGAAAAAAGCATTTACATTATGAAAAAACTACTCTTCTGGCTTACTTTTATCGTACTGCTTGTTGCAGCATTCATTTGGGGCAACATGCCAAAAATCGCTCCATATTACCAGCAGCTGACCAAACCGCGTGTAGGCATGAATGTCGATCTGCAGCCCGAAGCACAAAAAAAGGCACACTTTGTCGGTTCGCAAAAGTGTAAAGAGTGCCACAAAGAGAAGTACCACGACTGGAAAGCCTCCATGCACTCGAAGATGATACAGGATATAAGAAAAGACGGCAGTGTGGTGGTTGCCGATTTCACCAAACTCCCCAAAGATGCCGACTTTACCCTCAAAGATGCCGTCTATACCATCGGAAGCAAGTTCAAGCAGCGCTATATGATCCCTGCAAAGATCAACGGCAAGGATGACTACCGCCTGGGCAACTACCAGTGGAACACACAAACAGGCAAGTGGCAACACTTCAAACCCTACAAATACTGGTACCACGACTCCTATCCCCATGACAACAAACAGTTCCCTACCTCGACAACCTGTGACGGATGTCACTTCACCGGCTACATGGCAACAGGCAAACGTGTCGAACCTGCCATCGCCTGTGAAAGCTGCCACGGACCGGGAAGTGAACATGCCAATGATCCGGACTCACCGGTCTTTAAAGCCAGCATGTTCGACCCCATCCGTACCAATGAGGTCTGTCTGCAGTGTCATATGCGAAACCGGGACAAACGTATTGAGACAGAGGGGGCTACCGCCAAAGAGCTTTGGATGAAAGCGACAGACTACCCCAAAGGGTATGAGCTCGGAAAACCGCTGATAAGCTACAAACTGCCTGCACCCTTTGCCCTTGGGCAGGAGACAAAAGAGTTCTGGCCAAACGGAGCGGCGAAGAAAAACCGTACACAGGGTAACGAGTATGTCCACGATGCGATGTACAAGCACGGTATCACCTGTATCAACTGCCACGACCCGCACAAACTGACCAATACCGCCAAAAAACCGCAGGGTAACGCTGCCTGTATGAAGTGTCACTCTTTTGGCTCCGTCATCGGGCCGCATCAAGATACTTTACAGCAGCACACCCACCACAAAGCTGACTCCAAAGGATCGCTTTGCATCGAATGTCATATGCCAAAGACCGGTAAACATACAGGCAAATCACCGCTTACGGTACGTTCCCACCGCTTTGCCTTTACCTATCCGGCAGAGACCAAAGCCTTTGGTATGCCGCCCCAAACCAATGCCTGTTTTGCATGCCACACAGACAAAACACTTGAGAGTCTCCAAGAGAGTTTGAAAAAGTGGGGACAGCTGGAGTGGGAAAAGCTCGAAACACCGCATACAAAGTGATTTGATTTCAATTAACCTTGAATGACTATAATAGCTAAAAAGAAGGCAAGGACAGCGATATGATAAATGTACTGATGATCGAGGACGATCCGGAGTTTGCAGAACTTCTGGCAGAATATCTTGCACAGTTTGACATCAAGGTTACCAACTATGAAGATCCGTTTCTGGGGCTGAGCGCCGGTGTAAAGAAGTACGATCTTGTTATCCTCGACCTGACACTTCCGGGGATGGACGGACTGGAGGTGTGTGAAGAGCTGGTACGCAAATACGATATCCCTGTTATCATCTCCTCTGCACGCAGTGACATCAATGACAAGGTACAGAGTTTCGAACTGGGTGCCTACGACTACCTGCCAAAACCCTACGACCCCAAAGAGATGTATGCACGTATCATGGCGATCCTAAACAGGGTCAACAAGGGCGAAGGCAAGAACAGTGCTGCCAATACACCCAAAAGTGATTTTGAGATCAAAGGCGACACCATTTACTACAAAGGGGAAGCACTCAACCTGACCCCTGCAGAGTTCGAAGTACTCTCCTTGCTGGTCAAAAACCAGGGCATCACGCAGTCACGTGAACAGATCATCAACTCCTCGGCAACCATGAGCATCGACTCACAGGGCAAAAGCCTCGATGTCATCATCTCCAAGATACGCTCCAAAATCGGAGACAACAAACGCATTCAGGCAGTACGGGGTGTAGGGTACAAGCTTGTTTAGACGTTTCACTTCACTGCGCAGCAAGATCAAGCTTGTCTTTTCCATTACTCTGCTGCTGCTTGCCATCCTTTTTATCGGATCGATCAAATATGACCATGCCAAATATGATGAGCTTAACGAAGCAAGAGAACGTGCGATCGCCCATTATCTATACAACTACTACCTCAAAACCGGTAAGATAGACGAAGCCTACCTCGAATCACAAAACTTCTCACTCATCAAAGACAAAGCCAAAGTCGTACAGATAGAGCGTTACTTCAAAGAGAAGGGCAAATATAAAAAATATGCCGTTGACACCTTCCGCCTTCAGCGTGTCATTCTCATCAACAATGACCGCTTCAAACTCTTTCTCAAAAACAAAAACAAACCCAAATATCCACTCAAGAGGATCATTGTCTTTACGATCGTCTTTATCCTGATCATTCTGCTCTACTTCTGGGTCATACGCTCTTTACGTCCTCTCTCCGAGCTTAAAGAGAAAATCAAAAGTTTTTCAGAAGGCAATCTCAACATAGAGTGTAAAAGTGAAAATCATGACGAAATTGCCGAAGTTGCCAACGAATTTGACCACGCGGTCACCATGATACGGGAACTGCTTCAGTCACGGCAGCTCTTCTTGCGTGCGATCATGCATGAACTCAAGACCCCTATTGCCAAAGGGCGGCTGATGAGCGAAATGCTTCCGGACGAAAAAAGCAAACAGCGCCTGCACAGTATTTTTGAACGGCTGAATCTGCTGATTGACGAGTTTGCCAAAATAGAAAAGATCACATCTAAAAACTTCGAACTCCACCTCAAACCCTACAAAATGAGCGATCTTGTAGAGGGGAGTATCGACCTGCTGATGGTAGAACACCCTGCCCGTCTCGTAACGGTAGAACGTGTGCATGACTACATTGTCAAAGCAGATTTCGAACTCTTTACGCTGGTGCTTAAAAACCTGCTGGACAATGCCATCAAGTACTCTACAGACAAGCATGTCACTGTCCGTATCGATGCAGATCATGTAGAGATCATCAATACAGGTGAGGCACTCAGTGAACCGCTTGAAGCCTACTTCAAACCCTTCCACACCTCAAAAGGCGGACTTGGTCTTGGGCTCTACATTGTCAAGAGTATTCTCGATATCCACCACATGACACTCACATACCGTTACGAAGAGAAGAAGAATATTTTTATAATCACAACATAGGGTGCGATATTTCGCACCTTTGAAAGGTGTGGTGACAGCAACGATTGTTTCCGGTAAACGGTTTAAAAGTGCGTGGTTACGCACCCTACGGGAAGATTGTAGCAATTTTTTTCATTTGGAAATCATCCCAATGACCAATACACCAATTAACCCTTAAACCCGATAGTATCGGAGATCATAAAGGCAAGCTCTAAGGCCTGGGAAGCGTTCAGACGCGGATCACACTGTGTATGGTAACGGCTAGCAAGCCCCTCGTCAGTAATGGCACAGGAGGTACTTCCGGTACATTCAGTCACATCGTTTCCTGTCATCTCAAGGTGTATCCCCGCAGCAATCGTACCCATCTCTTTATGGATAGCAAAGAACTGTCTGACCTCAGAGAGAATATTGTCAAAATCACGCGTTTTAAAGCCTGTCGATGACTTCTCGACATTACCGTGCATCGGATCAATCGTCCAGACAACCTTTTTGCCTGCATCACGTACCGCTTTCAGAAGCGGCGGGTAGAGCTCGCTGATCTTGGTCGCACCCATACGCACGATCAGGTTCAGTCTTCCCTCTTCATTCTCAGGATTGAGTGCATCAATGAGCGCAAGCAGTTCATCCGGCTGCATAGTTGGTCCCACTTTACATCCGATCGGGTTTTGGATACCTCTGAAGTACTCAATATGCGCTTCGTTCAGGTCACGTGTTCTGTCCCCTATCCAAAGCATATGTGCCGAACAGTCATACCACTCTCCAGTCTCCGTATCTTTGCGTGTCAATGCCTCTTCATAGTTAAGCAGCAGCGCTTCATGTGAGGTGTAGAGGGTCGTCTGGTGCAACTGCGGCATAACGTCACTGGTCAATCCGCATGCTGCCATGAACTTCATAGCATGGTCAATCTTGTCACTCAGCTCATCATAACGCTGTCCAAGCGGGTTATCCTTGATAAAATCGAGGTTCCACTGGTGCACTTTGTTCAGGTCTGCAAGACCACCGCGTGAAAAGGCACGCAGCAGATTGAGTGTCGCAGCAGACTGGTTGTAGGCTCTGAGCATATTTTCCGGCTTTGGAATACGTGCCTCTTCACTAAACTCAATAGAGTTGATAATATCTCCACGGTAGCTTGGCAGTTTGACACCATCCTTCTCTTCAAAATCCGATGATCTCGGTTTGGCAAACTGCCCTGCGATACGTCCTACTTTTACGACAGGTTTTCCGGTAGAGTACATCAGTACCATGTTCATCTGAAGCATCAGCTTGAAAAGGTTTTTGATATTCTGTGCATTGAAATCGGCAAAACTCTCTGCACAGTCTCCGCCCTGAAGCAGAAATGCTTCACCGCGTCCCGCTGCAGCAAGTTTCTCTTTGAGTCTTCTCGCCTCTCCGGCAAAGATCAGCGGCGGGTAGGAACCCAATTCCTTTTCTACCGCTTCAAGTGCTGATGTGTCCGGGTATGTCGGTTGTTGCTTGATAGGGAATGCTCTCCAGCTTCCTGGTGTCCAGCTCATAAGTACTTCCTTCAAAATAAATTGCAAAGATTATAGCTGAAAATTAATGAAACAAACCTACGCTTTAGCAGAGTTTCCTGAAAATATGTTAAAAGGCTTGGTTGTTTTATTCACTTTTCACACAGTGAATAAGCAGTGAACAACTCATATTTTTTAATGCAACCCGTCTGTAAGGGCATAAAAAAGAAAGAGGAAATTTTTTATCTTTTCACATGGTGAATAAGTCGTGAATAACTCATATTAAATAATGCAACCCGCTTTTAGCGGACATACGCAGAAGGTGTTACTTTTTTGCCACAAATGTCACAAAATTCGCCCACTGAAACAGTGTATGAACCGTTTTAAATCCTGCCTCTTTACACATCTGTATATTCTCTTCAATCGTAAAAGGAATGAGTACATTCTCCAACGCTTCACGCTTTTGGGCTATCTCATATTCGCTATAGCCCTGCTCTTTTTTGTATGCATAGTAGATGTCTATCATCTGTTTATCCAATACTTTATCTTCAAAAACAACTTTCTCTGAAAAGATAAACACTCCATTGTCATTCAATCCGCGATAGAGCCTCTTTATCAACTCCAACCGCTGCATAGGACGGATAAATTGCAGCGTATAGTTTGCAACGATCACATCCTCTTGTGCATACGTATAGGTTAACATATCGGCAAGTTCCAACTCAATATCCGCACCAAATGCCTGACACTTCTGCATTGCCCTATCTATCATAGCCTGAGAGTTATCCAACCCCTTTAAGCTCATATCTACAGACTTTTTAGAGTGCAAATCCAGCAAAAACTTTGCTGTAGAAGAGCCAAGGTCAAGCACCCTCATGCCCTCTTTTTGCTCAGCCAAAATAAGAGAAATCACCAACTTTCTAACCTCATCATAAAACGGAACAGAACGAGAGAGCATATCATCAAATACAGAAGCCACTGCTTCGTCAAACTCAAACTTCTTACTTATCTTTTGTGTGAATACCTTATCTTGCATATATACTATCCTTTATTGACATCACCTAAACATTTTGCTCTTTTCCGCTATATAAAATTAGGATTACACTCCTAATTTTTCATCTATTTTTTGGATCTAACCCCTAAAATCATCTATTGTCCTATACTATTTTAAGGATTCTATCTACTTTTGTACTCTTTTGCTTTTTCTACATCTAAAAGTATCTGCTCTTTGAGTGCTTCTATGCTCTCAAACTTTTTATTTGGGCGCAAAAACGCTACAAACTGTAACGATACACTCCCTGTTACACGCCCTAACTCTCTATCTATCACATAACTCTCTACGGCAAAAGAGCCGTCTGTACTAACACGATGCCCCAGAAAGCTTACAGAGGGCAACCATGTCTCCTTTATGCGTGTGCGGGTTACATACACGCCCTCAAGCGGAAGTTGATACTGTATAACCTTGAGGTTGAGGGTGGGAACCAATGCTTTTTTACCAAGCCCCTGTCCTGCAATCACACGCCCATCGATAGTGTAGTTGCGCCCTAAAAGCGTATTTACCATATCGATATTTCCTACAATAAGGTAGCGCCTAATAGTTCGTGAATGCACAGAAATCCCTTCGAACATAACCTCTTTTACAACCTCGACACTACCTTGAAAATAGGCGCTAAGATGACTTACATCCCCCGATTTGCCTTTTCCAAATACAAAGTCATACCCTACGACAATCTTCTCCAAAGAGGGAAAATCTTGCTGCAACTTCTCAACAAATGCCTTAGGAGAGAGGTGGCATATCTTGTCAAAATGGTAAAAATAGCAAGGTTTTTGGGTATAGAGTGAACGTTTGTATCCGGGGGTCAAATAGCCGCCGTTGCGCTCAATGATCACAACAGCCTCCGCCTTTTCGATCAATGCCTGATGAGCGATATGGATCCCGTCAAATGAACCAATGGCAACCGATTTTATGCTATTTTTATATTTCAATCACATCACCCTATATTTTTTTGAAATGGTAAAGGTATTCTACATTTCCTTCTTTACCAGCTACCTTAGAGGGAGCCTGATACACCTCATCCCAACCAATCCTTTTCGCTTCAGCTTCAAAAGCCTCTTTACGTCTGGCGATGGCATCCATATCCTGCACCACCCCTCTGCTGTCACGCCTGACCTCTTTGCCCACCTCAAACTGCGGCTTATAGAGGATAAGGATATCGGTTCCCTGCTTTGCCAGTCTATCGATCGCATCGGTGATCTGCAAAATAGAGATAAATGACACATCGCAGCTGATCACCCCATAGTCTGCTTGCCCTTCAAAGCCACGAATATCGGTCTGTTCATAGACATTGACTCTCTCATCGTCTCGCAGTGAGTGGTGAAGCTGATCGCTCCCCACATCGACACAATCAAGCCTACTCACACCCTGCTCCAGCAGTATTTGGGCAAAACCGCCTGTACTCGACCCGATATCCAAGGCATTCTTCCCTACAGTCTCAACAGGATGTTCCTGTAAAAAGGCTTCCAGTTTGCGTGCTGCACGGCTTACATAGAATTTGCTATCCGCCACCTCTACTGTTACTGTCCCATCAATCTTTATTGAAGGTTTTGCCTTTTTACCATTCACTTTCACATGCCCCGCTTTAATCGCTTCAAGCGCACGGTTCCGGCTTTCGAAGTAGCCCTCTTCGACAAGGTATTTGTCCAGTCTCATCTATATTACTCTTTTTGACACTTTGCTTCCCTTCACATAGTACGAAGGTGTATGGTGTATTTTATCAAAAAAGCCATCTATTTGGAATAATTGCAACCTAAATAGCATTCCATCCTCCCCCTGCTGTTTTATAATATATACAGTTACAAAAGACTATGATAAAAGAAAGGAGTCAATCATGCCAAAAAAAGTAAAAGTAGGCGATCTTGTCATCACCGCAAGTCTGGGAGAGTTGAAAGTCTATGAAGCGAAGCCGAGAACACTTGAAGCCGAAGCAGGGCTGAAAGAGCATGAGGTCAAGCTCGATCTGCTCACAGCAAAAGACTACATCGATGCCCACAAAAAACTCAAAGATATTGTCACAGACGAGGCGGGGCGTTTCAAAAGTGGTATTGCTGAAGAGCACAACTTGGAACTAGAGATCAAAAAACGACTGATCAAAGAGATCGCCAAGGATATCAATGCTGTAGCCAAAGAGGCAGAGGGTAGGCTCTTTGTCGCGATTCCAGAATCAATCGAAAAAGAGGTAATGGCACTTCTTGAGAGTGATACCACAACCAAGATCAAAAAAATGCTTAAAAAAGATTACCTTAAAATTGAAAAAGAAGAACTCATCGATATCTTCAATAACGCATAACCTAAGTAAGAGAAGTGAAGTGATGGAGCATCTGCTCCATCTCACACTCAGTAAGATTCACTTGAAAACTAAAGTCTTAATGCTTTTTCCATAGCACTATTCAGTTCACCATGCCATTTAAGTTCATCGGTAATATACCAATTCCCTTTTATCATTACACAATCATCAATTTTAAAAACATAACTTTTATCTTGATATCTGAAAGTTACAAATATATCTGAAAAGTCAATTCCTCTTTTCTTTTTAAGTCTTACATCAATTTTGTCTATTTTGGTATCTTTCCATACTATTTTAGCTGAAGTACCTTTTTTATACAGTTTATTCCAAGAGTTTAACAGCATATCGTGCAACAAAGTATAATGCAGTACTTTTTCTATATATTTTTCCCGTTCCTGCTTCGATATTTTACTCAACCGAGGTTCTTCAATAAGCATTTGTTCTGAATATATTTGTTTACTTCCAATTGCAGTTTTTACAAATAAATCTTTATTATGTGTTTGTAAACTTTGAAAAATTTCTTTTGCAAACCTATCTGCACTTAATACTAAATCATTTGCAAAAGTAAGTATAGATAAAAATGTTATCAACCCAATTATTTTTATCATATTTCATCCTTATTTGGTAAAATCTGTCTCATCTCCTCCTCCATCAGCGTAGCCACCCCAAGACTCTCCGCCTTGGTCAGCTTGCTGCCGGCCTCTTCTCCGTAAATGACATAATCGGTCTTTTTGGAAACCGACCCGCTCACTTTCGCACCCAGTGCTTCAAGCATCGCTTTGATCTCCCCCCTTGGTCGGCTCATAGTGCCGGTCAGTACCACTGTTTTGCCTTTGAACGGATTGTCTACCGCCTCTTTTTTGCGTTCTACCGTAGGCTGTATGATCTCAAAGAGTTTGAGTACTTTCTCCCGGTTAACACGCATAAACTCCAGCAGAGAGTTAGCCATCTCTTCACCAATGCCGTCAATGGCAACAATCTCGTCAAAGGTTGCATCGACAATATCAAGTCCGAAAGTCTGCGCCAGTGCCTTGCTTGCCACCTCACCAATATGCTCGATACCCAGTGCATTGATCAGCCTGTGCAGGGGTGCGCCTTTGGTAGCGGCGATGGCACCAAGAAGATTATTGATCTTCTTGGCTTTGAAGCCCTCAAGATCGGCAAGGTCATCATAGGTCAGACTGTAGAGGTCAAGAATATCGTGGATCTTCCCTGTGCTTACCAGCTGTTCGACGATCTTGTTGCCAAGCCCTTCGATGTCCATACACCCTTTTTTTGCAAAGTGGATGATGGCACCCACCACACGGTCTGGGCAGGAGAGGTTTTGACACTTGATCAGTGCCCCCTCATCGAGCAGTTCCGAACCGCACGTCGGACAGGATATCGGACGCTTGATCGGCTTCTCATCACCCGTTCTGCGCTCTTTGAGCACCTTGGTGATCTTTGGTATTACATCACCGCTTCGGATAATGATGATGTGGTCACCAATACGGATATCTATCCGCTCTATCTCATCGAAATTGTGCAGTGTCGCACGACTTACCACCGCCCCTTCGATGTTGACCGGTTCTATCTCGGCTACCGGGGTAATGACTCCGGTACGCCCCACCTGCAGCATCACATCAAGCAGTCGGGTAACCTTCTCTACCGCAGGAAATTTGTAGGCACACATCCATTTGGGGAACTTGACCGTATAGCCAAGCTGCTCCTGTTTGGCGATCTCATCTACTTTTATGACCATCCCGTCCATCATCATGGGGATCTCATCACGTTTAGAGATGAGAAATTGATAAAAAGACTCTATCTCATCAAGTGTTTTGCATGGTTGTTCATAAGGGGGTCGCAAAAACCCCTGATCGTACACAAACGCCATCTTTTCACTGAGTCTCTCATAACTCAGGCTGTTCTCTCCCACACCCCACGGGTAAAAGACAAGGCGTCTTTTTGCCGTGACAGAAGAGTCAAGCTGGCGCAGGCTGCCCGCTGCCGCGTTTCTCGGGTTGGCAAACGGGGGTTCACCCTCTTTGATGCGTTCATCGTTGATCTTCTCAAAATCATCTTTGCGGATAACCACCTCACCCCGTATCTCGATAAGCCCCTCATACGCAATACGCAGCGGCACAGAACGGATGGTCTTGACATTCTCCGTCACCTCTTCACCCACCACGCCGTCTCCGCGGGTAATGGCACGCACAAGCCTGCCGTTTTCGTAGAGCAGGTTCATACTCGCACCGTCAAATTTGGGTTCACAGTAGTAGTCACACGTGCCGACATTCTTCTCTACCCTTTCAAGCCACTGGGCTACCTCTTCGGTACTGAAGACATCCTCCATACTCCACATGCGTTTGATGTGTTTGGCTTTGGTAAATCCCTCAAGTACCACACCCCCGACTCTCTGTGTCGGTGAATCTTCACGCACCTCGTCCGGATGTGCCTGCTCATACGCCAACACTTCATGGTAAAGCTTGTCATACTCCTCATCTGTGGCAATGGGGTTGTCCTCTACATAATAGGCGTGTGCCCACGCTTTGAGGGTTTCTACTTTTTGGTTGTAAGCCTGTTCTGTCATAGAAGTCTCTTTCATTTAAATAGTTCGCTGTGCGAACCCATGCGGATAAGCCAAAGTTCATTCTCGGTAAGTTTGTAGATCACCAATACATCACCACTAATATGAAATTCATAATATCCGGCATAGGTTCCTTTGAGTGGATGGTTACATGCCTCCTGGGGCAACGGTTTCCCTTCAATAAGTTTCGCTACATAGAGGATATACTTTGCATAATGCTTATCAGAAAGTTTTACTCTACGTAGATCTTTCACAAAGCTTTTATGCCGTTTAACGATGAGCACCGTACTCCCTCTTGTGTTCGGCTACCATATCTTCAAGCGTAATCTCTTCCATATTGATACCGGCTTCAGCCTCTTCTATGGCTTTAAGCGTTTCATCATTGGGAAGCTTCAATTCAAACGGAATACCCCGTTCACGCTCAATTTTCTTCATAAAGAGATTGATTGCCTGAGATGTTGTCATGCCAATCTGTGAGAGGATCTGTTCGACATTATGCTTCAACTCTGCATCAATGCGAGCCCGTACTGTTTCTGTAAGTGCCATAGTATCTCCTTTGCAACTTTTGTAGCCAAATTGTAGCACAATTGGGCTACAATTGTCAATTTATAGGACTACCGCATCGCTTCCCACACTGCCAATGCCTGTTTGTGCTCAGCGACATCATGGCAGCGTACAATGTTTGCCCCGTTCTCTACCGCCTTGAGATGGATAGAGAGCGTGCCGGGCAGCCTCTGTTCTGTAGGGGTGGAGATGATCTTGTCTATCATCGACTTTCGGCTCGCACCGATGAGCACTTCACACCCAAAGCGGGTGAAGTGGCGCAGGTTTTTAAGAAGCGTCAGGTTGTGCTCAAGGGTTTTGCCAAAGCCTATGCCGACATCCAAGATGATCTTTTCCCGCTTCAGCCCTGCCGTTTCACACTTAGCGATCCGCTCTTCAAAAAAACGGTCCACTTCGACCATGACATCTTCATACTGCGGGCTTTGCTGCATCGTCTGCGGTGTGCCCTGCATATGCATGATGCAGTATTTCGCTCCTTTAGAGGCTGCCAGTTTTATCAACTCCGGATTGGCTGCACCGGTAATGTCATTGACAAGTCCAAAACCGCTTTCAAGGGCATAGGCAACCACTTCGGGTGTGTAGCTGTCGACCGAAAAGAGCGCTTTTTCATACACTCTGGCATCTTGGATCGCATCACATATCGGACGGATACGTGCAAGCTCCTCCTGCGGGCTGACAGGCTGGGCACCGGGACGGGAGGAGACCGCACCGATGTCGATGATATCGGCTCCCTCTTCGATCATCCGTTCAATGCGTCCTACCGCTTCGACCCCCTGAAACCTGCTGCCGCTGTAAAAGCTGTCCTCGTTGGCATTGAGCACACCCATGATCTGAAGCGGATAGGTTTGGGAAGCGAGAAATGACTGAAGTGCTTTGGCTACCTCTTTGAGCCCAAAAGGCTGTGCCAGCTCTTTGCGTGAGAGTATCTCCATATGTTTGCGTGTACCGATGAGGATACAGTCATAAAGCGGTTTTTCACACACTATCACCCCGCCCGGTACGGCAAGCTCCGCACCGATGCTCAGCGCATCCTGCTTGAGAATGTTTGCCGCGGGGGTCTTGAGGTCTTTAATGTAAAAGTAGAGCAACTCCATCTTCTTTGCCATGATGGCAACTCCTCCGCTCTCTACCCCAAGGGCTTTCAGTGCTGCCTTTTTATCGGCGATGTCTCCCAGTCTGTAGAGTTGCATATCCACTCCTTTTGAAATCATAGGATTATTATAGTATAAAATTTGAACTTTGGGGAGATTATTTTTGTTTTCTTGCCAACAGCTTCAGCAAAAGCGTATTGAGCACAAACTGCGGCGGAGAGCCGACATCGAGTGCGGTGTAGGCATTGGAGAAGAGTATCAGGGTCTTTTCGTCCAGATCGAACTTCTGTGACTGCATCGCCTCTTTGGCGATACGCTCTACAATACGTTTCATCACTTTCGCATCGGTTCGTTTATGTGTCTGTACAAAGTCATACACACTTGGAAGGCTCAGCTGTGCCACATCCAGTTCCAGTACCTCTTCTTCAATCTGCTCGGAGAGCACTCTTACAGGCAGACGGGAGCGTATGGTGGCAAGGATGGTCGATTTGGCTGGGGTGATGAGGATGAACTCTTTTTTGGAAGGTGGTTCCTCTATGACCTTAAGCAGTTTGTTTTGGACAATGGGCGAAAAACTTTTTGCAGCAAGGATGATGATGGTGGGCTCTTCACTGGCGATATAGGCTTTTTCAATCGCCAGTTTGGCATCTTCTACTTTAAAACTGTCATCTTTTGGATCAAGTTTGACAATCTCAACAAACCGTTCTGTCGTTCGCAGTGATTTGAGCGTTTCTATAGTACCGGGGATATCACTGCTGATAAGAATCTGGCTTTGCAGCGTTAACTCAATGCTCAAGGTCAAGTTCCCCAAAGAGCGCCTCAGAGAGCGTCATGTCAAACAGTTTGTAGAGCTGAATCAGTTTGATATCGAGCATCTCATCACTGCTTCGGAGTGCAAAGCTGTTCTCTACCTCCTCATCCATGATCCACAAAAAATTGTCACTGCTACGGTAGGCAAGTTTGGTAAAGGGATGGTCACCTTTTCCGATATACCAGATAAAATAGCCGTTTGGAAAAGAGATATCCAGCATATCCTCAAGCAGTTGCAGATCCTGCGTAGAGGAGAATGCACCGACATGCGGAAACATATCTGTCAACGGAAAGATTGGCAGAAGCGGTCTGTTTTTTGAAAGGGTATTGGTATTTTCAAGAATATACTTCCCGAACCACTTTCGTGGCACATCGGTCAGAAGCAGGACACTTTTGCCTTCAAGTATCTGTGTCACCGTACTCTTGGCAAGCGGTGCCCACTCATAACGATACTCTTCCATCCACGAGAAGCAGTCCCCCTCACGGATGGTCTCAAGCGTCCACTTCAGAAGCTGCTGCATGGCTACTTGTCTAACTCGTATGCGTCATGCAGTGTACGGATGGCAAGCTCTCCATACTTTTCGTCGATGATCATGGAGACTTTGATCTCGGAGGTAGAGATCATCTGGATATTGATGTTGTTTCCTGCCAGCGCATTGAAAGCTTTTGCCGCAACGCCAGAGTGTGACTTCATCCCTACACCGACAACAGAGACTTTGCAGACATTCTCGTCATAGTCCGCACCTTCAATATCGTGATCAAATGATTCAACTACACGCTTTGCATTTTCCAGTTCGCTCTGCGGTACGGTAAAGCCGAGATTGGTTTTGCCGTCAGTGCCGACATTCTGAATGATCATATCGACATTGATGTTCTCATCAGCAAGTTTTGTAAAGATCTCCGCTGCGATCCCCGGTCTGTCCGAAACCCCTCTGAGTGTTACACGCGCCTGATTTTTGTCCAGTACCACACCGCTTACCAAAACCTCTTCCATATTCTCACTCTCCTCTGTAATTAATGTTCCTTCATTCTCTGTAAAACTGCTCTTTGCATAGAGTTTCACACCAAGTTTTTTTGCCAGTTCAACTGAACGGTTCTGCAGCACTTTTGCACCAAGGCTCGAGAGTTCAAGCATCTCATCATAGCTGATCGTATCGAGCTTTTTCGCTTTGGGCTCAATGCGTGGATCGGTTGTGTAGATACCGTCAACATCGGAGTAGATCTCACACTGGTCTGCATGAAGCGCACCTGCCAGTGCCACAGCGGAGAGGTCAGAACCTCCACGTCCAAGAGTTGTCACCGAACCATCCTTGTTGACCCCCTGAAAGCCTGCGACGATCACAATCTTGCCTTCTCCAATCGCCTGCTGCATCGCAGTCGGGTCGATCTTTTCAATGCGGGCATAGGTGTGCAGGTCATCGGTAACGATGCCCGCCTGACGTCCTGTCATTGCCACAGCATCATACCCTTTTGCCTGAAGCGCGATGGAAAGCAGTGCTGCTGTCACACGCTCTCCCGAACTGAGCAGCATATCCATCTCTTTTTTGGCAGGGTTCTTGCTGAAGTGCTCCGCATAGGAGATAAGCTTGTTTGTCTCACCGCTCATCGCAGAGACCACAACTACGAGATCCTTCCCCTCATCCCTGGCTTTTGCCACACGGTTGGCGACATTTTCGATACGGTCGAGGTCTCCGACACTCGTACCGCCGTATTTTTGTACTACTAACATCTTAGATCAATCCTTGCTGTATAAAATAATCAATCACTTTACGGTACACCTTCCGTTTAAAGTAGGTCACCTTTCTGAACAGTTCATCATACGCTACGAACTCATACTCTTCAAACTCCGGTATCTCGTACGCATTGAGGTCTATTTTGGCATCCTCCTTGAGACGTACCAGAAAATATTTCTGTGTCTGTCCGTCATAGGGGTAACACTTGCCGCGTGCCACTTTCGGGAAATCGTAGGTGATCCACTCGGGATATTCGCCGAGTATCTCCACATTGTTGCATCCGATCTCTTCGAGAAGTTCCCGTTTGAGCGCCTCTTCGGGAGTTTCCCCCTCATCAATTCCTCCCTGAGGGAACTGCCATGCGTTTTTGATATCACTTCTGTGTGCGACAAAGAATTCACACTTTTCCGGATATTTTGAAGAGAGTATGACCGCAGCGACATTTGGGCGATAACGCTTTTCTTTCTGCATATTCAATACTCATCTTCGGTAAAATTTCAAAATAATATTTAGAGACATCCTCTTAAATTTCTGATATGATTCTATCTAAAATACCATTACAGCCATTTGAAAAAGAGGAATTTTGTTAGCCTATATCCACATCCCCTACTGTGACTCCAAGTGCCACTACTGCAGTTTCAACTCCTATGTTGACCGCTTCGATACACGTAAAGCCTACATGGAAGCGCTTCTACGGCAGCTTGCCTTTGAACTGGAACGTTTCGAAGCAACCCCCGGCAGCATCGAGACCCTCTTTATCGGCGGCGGTACTCCATCGACCGTTGCACCTAAGCTCTATACACCCCTTTTTGCTCTGCTGGCTCCCTACCTTGCCGACGATGCGGAGATCACCACCGAAGCCAACCCCAACTCAGCCACACGCACCTGGCTTGCAGGGATGCAGGCATTGGGAGTCAACCGTATCAGTTTCGGTGTGCAGAGCTTCCATGCCGACAAACTCAAAGCACTGGGCCGGGCACATTCACCGAAACAGGCAATTGAAGCAGTTCAAACAGCACATCAGCTTGGTATCGAACACCTCTCGATAGACCTCATCTACAACTATACAGGCGATACAGCCACACTGCTTCAAAAAGATATAGACACCGCATTCTCCCTGTCCATCGACCACATCTCAGCCTATGAACTGACCATCGAAGAGAAGACAGCCTTTGCACAGACACCCGAAGTCAGACAGGAGAATGACGCATTGGCGTTTTATGTTGCCGAGCAGATCACATCCCATGGTTTCGATCATTACGAAATTTCAAATTTCGGTACCTACCAAAGCCGCCACAACAAAGGCTACTGGGCACTCAAAGACTACATCGGTGCTGGTGCCGGTGCGGTCGGGTTTCTGAAAAACAGGCGCTTCTACCCACATACGGACATAGAAGCCTATATCGCAGATCCGCTTCATGCCAAAATAGAACAGCTTACCGGCAGTCAGCTTCTGACAGAAAAAATATTTCTCGGACTCAGAAGCAATACCGGTATCG
Source organism: Sulfurovum sp. (assembly GCA_027029065.1). The sequence continues at coordinate 14,326 of JALVGO010000145.1, read as the reverse complement.
ACATGAAAGAGGCAGATGAAGCCATGCAGGCACGTATGCAGACACTGTTAGAGGAGGGGAAACTCGCACAAAAAGGCACTCGCTTGTATGCAACCGATTTTTTCATTGCAGATGCGCTTGCACTCTATATTCTCGGGTAGCAGCAGACAATCTTGACAGTGCTAACCCATATTTCGGGATTGATGTGATAAAATACAGCAAATTTAATTGTAAGGTGCGTCATGTTTGGCATCGGATTTACCGAATTACTGCTCATTGCGATCATCGCCATTTTGTTTTTGGGACCGGACAAGCTTCCCGAAGCGATGGTACAGATCGCCAAATTTTTCAAAAGTGTCAAGAGAACCGTCAATGATGCGAAGAGTTCTTTAGAAGAGGAGATGCGCATCGCCGACCTGAAAGAGGAGGCGCTTAACTACAAGCAGCAGCTTGACAGCGCCACCAGCGAGCTTCAGGGCTTCAAGAACATCTCCATGGATGACATTCTCGATGAACCCACTGCCATCGAAGAGAAACCTGCATCCGGCACCTTCAAACAAAAAAGCCCCTATGCTGATGAAAACCCCACAGCAACACAGGTAGAGCCCAAAATGGAGACTGTTACACTTAGAAAAAAAGAGAGAACATTCATTACCACAGAAAACGATGCAGCATCCGATGACAAAAGCGAGGACAAAGCCTGATGTTTGAAGAACTCCGTCCCCACCTTGCAGAGCTGAGAAAGCGTCTCGGACTCTCTGTGCTCTCTGTTTTTATCGCCTTTATTGTCACCTTCACCTTCCACAATACAATCCTGACATGGATTACCCAGCCGCTGAATGACGCACTGACACAGGTAGGACGCATCATCGAATCACAGAGCAAAACCACATGGACGATGAAACAGCAGGAGACAAACCAGACAATCAAAAGCCCGTCCACCACAGCACAAAAGCTGAGTGAACAACTTGAAGAAGCATCCCATGAAGCAAAAAGCAAACTTGCACTCCTGCTGAAAAATGCTGCCCAAAGTGCTAACGAACTTGCTGTTATGCTCAAAGATATGGAGAATAACAGCTCCAACGGTCTCTCTCCGCACAACACCTTTAACGGACAGATCACAACCCACCAGGTAGGCGGGGCATTCTTTGTCGCATTGAAGGTCTCCTTCTTTGCCGCACTGCTGCTGGCGATGCCGTTTATTTTATGGCAGCTGTGGCTCTTTGTTGCGCCGGGGCTCTACAGCCATGAGAAGAAGATGGTACTGCCGTTTGTTATCGGCGGATCGATCATGTTCCTGACGGGGGTACTCTTTGCCTACTATATCGTCACACCGTTTGGATTCCAGTTCCTTATCACCTTTGGGTCATTCCTCTACACCCCGCTGATCAACATTGAGGACTATGTCGGATTCTTTACCAAGATTATGATGGGATTCGGGATCGCATTTGAGCTGCCTGTCTTTGCCTACTTCCTTGCCCTGCTTGGACTGGTCACCGACCGTACGCTCAAAGACTTCTTCAAATATGCCATTGTTATTATCTTCCTTATTGCAGCACTTCTGACACCGCCGGATATCCTGACTCAACTGCTGATGGCTGCACCGCTGGTCATCCTCTACGGTGTCTCCATCCTCATCGTTGCCGCTGTCAACCCTGAAAAACCCGAAGAGGACGAGGAAGAAGATCATAACAGCGACACGTCACAGAAGGTGTAGATGTCTGCCGAACTGCTAACCGAAAGTTACGACTATGCACTTCCTGAAGCGCTGATCGCAACAGAACCAGTCTATCCAAGAGACCACGCAAAACTGCTCGTTTACGACCGTAAAAGCAATACCGTTACCCACACCACCTTCTCCCATCTGCTGGAGTTTCTGCCAAAATGTGATGTCTTCCTTAACGATACACGGGTCATCAAGGCACGCATTTTTGGGAAAAAAGAGAGCGGTGGCAGGGTGGAACTGCTCTTTAACAAAAGCCTCGATGCCCACCGTGCACTGGTGATGATACGCGGCAAAGTACGTGAAGGTACCCGACTCTTTTTTGACAACGCTCTGGTAGCTACCGTTGAAGCGCTCAATACGGACGGTTCACGCATTGTCACCTTCTCAAAAGAGGGAGAACCGGTACGGTTTGAGACACTGGTACAGCTGCTCGATGAGATAGGACACATCCCCCTGCCTCCCTATATGCAAAGAGAAGACAAGGAGACAGACGAACGTGACTACCAGACCCTTTTTGCCCGTGAAGCGGGAGCGGTTGCCGCTCCCACAGCCTCTCTGCACTTTACGCCTGAACTCTTTGAAACACTCAAAGCAACCCACCCTATCCACACACTGACGCTGCATGTCGGTGCCGGTACCTTCAAACCGGTTGAAGCCAAGCACATCCTCGACCACCCGATGCACTCGGAGTACTTCCATATCCCACACTCTGCCGCCGCCGTACTTGACAGTGACACACCCCTGCTGGCTGTCGGGACAACCGTCACACGTACCATTGAATACTATGTACGTACAGGCAAAACCGAAGGAGAGTGCGATCTCTTTCTCAACCCGCACAATCCCCCACAGCGCGTTACCCATCTTCTCACCAATTTCCATTTGCCAAAAAGTACACTCATTATGCTGGTGAGTGCATTTATCGGAAGGGAAAAGACGTTAGCATTGTATAAAGAGGCGATTGCAAACAACTACCGCTTCTTCTCTTACGGTGATGCCATGCTTATTCTGTAACACAAGGGGTTTCTTTATGCGTACATTTCTCCTGTTGCTAACAGTAGTTTTGCTGCTTATGGGCTGTGCACAGAAGAAACCCTATAGGTACCCCAACTACGATATTATCAAACCCAAACCCGTATGCAAACCCAACCGGGAGAACATCCAGAAACTTCTTGACTCCTACCTTGGCAAACCCTATGTCTGGGCAGAAGAGGGTCCCCATGCCTTCGACTGCTCCGGACTGGTCTACAACATTTACGGCAAGATGGGTGTGACCATCCCCCGTACCGCTTCCGAGCAGGCGAAAGTGGGCAAAAAAGTAAGCTTCAAAGAGCTTGCTTACGGTGATCTGATCTTTTTTGGTTCAACCAACAGGCGCAGCAAACGCATCAACCATGTTGGCATCTATCTTGGCAACGGCTGGTTTGCGGAGGCAAGCAGTGCAAAACGCAAAGTGGTACTGACCAACTTTGCCAAAGAACCAAAGTACATGCGGCGTATCAAAGTGTGCAAACGCTATCTGAGCAAAGATGAGCGTACAAAATATATGCAGTGTGATGCACCACTGAAAAAGATGGCGGTTACCGATATGCGCTACACCACCCCATGGACACCCGACAAAGGACTGCCCAAACGGGCGGTGCCGCGCTAACTAACCTTTTTCTCTGAAAAATACTGTACAACATCGGATAATTTATACTTCATCCTATCCCCTCCACCAACATATTCATAATCAACCGAATAATAATCTCTTTTTGCTCCGGCATAGAGGTAGCCACAAGCAGAGTGAGTGCTGCTAAGGCATTGTCGTTGATCCTCGCTTCACCGTTTGGTTTGTAAAGGGTGCCGTTTTTATGCAAGAATAAAACAAAAAGATAAGCTCCGATTCGCTTGTTGCCGTCGTTAAACGGATGCCCTTTGACGATGTAGTAGAGCAGATTTGCCGCTTTTTGCTCAACCGAAGGGAGCAGTTCCTCTCCGCCGAAGCTTTGGTAGATGTTAAGGAGATTGCCTTTGAACTCTCCCGCTTTTTCATTGCCAAACAACTCGGTGGCTTCTCCTTTTGCCATCAGCTCCTTTTTAAGTGCCGTTATTGCTTCTTTAGGCTTCGTCATAGTCAAGAATAAAGCGTTGCTCTTTGGTTGCGATCACCTCTTGGAGTGTCTGCTCATCATATCCTTGCAAAAGTGCCCAGCTTTTGGCATAGTTGCCAATGATCTCTATAAACCCTTTGGCTTCATTTTCTGCAAGGGTGCGGCTCTCTACAGCTTGTATAATGGTCTCGATCGTGCGCTCAAGCTCGGCGAGTTTCTCTTGTTTGAGTCGTTCTTGGTCAAGTGCGTAGCCTTTGAGGAGGTACTCTTTGAGTATAGATGTTGCCCAACGGCGAAACTGAGTGGCTCTTTTACTGTTTACGCGATAGCCAAGAGAGATAATCATATCGAGATTGTAATAGTCCACCTGATAGGTTTTACCATCTGCGGCAGTTGTTGCATTTTTTGCAACAACTGATTCTTTCTCGAGTTCTCCCTCTTTGAAGATATTACGAATATGGCGTGAGATGACCGATTTATCACGCTCGAAAAGTTCACAAAGTTGCTTTTGGCTTAACCAAATCGTATCTTTATCTACCGTCGTTTCAAGCCTGACACTTCCATCATCATAAATGACTATCTCGCTCATATCTCCTACTCCAAAGCTGACAGATTCTTGCGTACCTCTACTTCGAATCTATTGAGACTTCTCTTTTTCTGTTTATTATAGCAAAAGCAAATATGAATATGATGCATAAAATCCATCAAAATAAAAGGATTCTCCCATAACCCTGCTTTAAAACGCTTTTACCTATAATTTGTCTATGAAATATCTTCCCGTACTCTCGGTTCTGCTGCTGTTTTGGGGCTGCAAACCCTCACCCCACCCCGCACATCCGGACTATGCGGTCAAAAAACCCCAAGTGCGTTACGCTCCGGACAGAAAGAATCTTGCAAAGATGGTCAAACAACTGCAGGGCAGCCCCTATGTTTGGGCGGAAGAGGGGCCAAACTACTTTGACTGTTCAGGGTTTACCTACTACCTCTACGGCTCTATGGGCATAGAGATCCCTAGAACAGCACGTGAACAGGCAAAGACAGGCAAGCGTATCTTGCCCAAAGAGCTTCAGTACGGCGACCTCATCTTCTTTGCGACTGACAGACACCGTCCCAGAAAGATCACCCATGTCGGGATGTACCTTGGTGACGGATGGTTCACCCATGCCAGTACAATCAAAAACGAGGTAGTCTACTCCAACCTCTTTACCTCACCCTACTACAAAAAACGCCTGAAGGTCTGCAGGCGCTATCTGCCCCAAAGCAGTCTGTCTCTTGCCGCAGCAAATGAACCTGCATGGCGTACAAACGGAAAGCATACCAAAGAACAAGCAACAAAAACAGCATCTGCCAGGCAGGGGAAAGCCATCCTTATCAAAGCACCGATGCAGCAGATCGAACAACCACGTAAACAGACAGGCAACTACTACGTGCAGGTTGGCTCATTTGTCGGCAGACCCAAATCATCCCTGATATACCTGATTGAAAAGCACGGTTTCCCGCACAAAAGCATCACCTTTTCACAAAACGGCAAAAGAGTCTCCAAACTGCTCATAGGTCCCTACCCCTCCAGGGAAGCGGCGCTTGCCATCCGTACCAAAGTACGAAAAGAGATTCAAAAAGATGCCTTTATCGCGGAGATACGCTGATGAAAAAGCTCTCACCCAACGCACCCTGCCCCTGCCACAGCGGCAAAAAATACAAAAAGTGCTGCCAGAAGTACCATAAAGGAGCACTTCCGCCAACCGCACCACTGCTGATGCGTTCACGCTACAGTGCCTACGCCTGCGGCAATGCCGACTATATTATAGACACGACACACCCCAAAAACAGTGACTATACAGAAGATAGGAAAAGATGGAGAGAGGAGATCCTCTCCTTTAGCACCCATACACAGTTTCTCGGTCTGCACATTACCGAGATCACAGAAGGTGAGCATGAAGCTTTTGTTACCTTTGAAGCCAACCTCTCTTCAGGTCTGCTCAAAGAAAGAAGCCGTTTTCTCAAAGAGAACGGTATATGGTACTATGTTGACGGTATATTCAGTTAACGGTTCAGATAATGGTCAATCTCAGCAGTAAGTTTTTTCAGCTCTCTGCCATAGGCATCAATATAATCAACCAGCATATCTTCCTGATGATAGAGTACTTTCTGATGTATTTTCATAATCAGGCCAAACATCTCTTTCGCCCCGATTGTACCGCTTAACCCTTTCATATCGATACAGAGCATCTTGATCTGTTCATACCGGTGTTCTCTTACCAGTTTTGCAAACAGATCCGCACTGTTACCATAGGCATCCAAAAACTCCCTGAGAATCTCCATGTAGAACCCTTCATTGTGGTTGGCATAGGCAATACCTTTATTGATATCAAGCGTATCGCTGGAGAATATCTCTCTTTCGTGAGACACTGATGCTTCATGCTCTGATATGGGTCTGTACATTTTAAAGACGGTGTAGAGTTTTCCTATATTAATCGGTTTTGTCAGGTAGGCATTCATACCGCTGTTAAATATTTTTTCCCTTTCACTCTCCAGTGCAAGGGCTGTGAAGGCAACAATAGGAAGTCTGTCAAATTCACTTTCAAGCCGGATCATCTGGGTGGCAACATACCCATCCATTACCGGCATATTGATATCCATCAGTACCAGATCGAAGTTCTCCTCACTCTCTTTGACTGTCTGAACCGCTTCCCGTCCGTTATTGGCTATCGTAATCTCAATACCCGATCCTTTCAGAATATTGGAAAGTACTTTTTGGTTGATGACATCATCTTCAACAATCAGCAGCTGCATACCTTTAAAGTCTTTAAAGCTGCTCTGTGAAACACGCGCTGTTTCATGTATCTCTCCACGGTGTGTCAAAAGATCCGTATGCTCTGTATCATTCTCAGGAGCTTTGCGTATCTGTTTCAGCGTATAGAGGTTTACGATCAGCTCAAAGATACGCTCCTGGTTGGCAGGTTTGGTAAGGATACGATCCACAACCTCATCCATTTGGCTCTGTTCATCTTTTTCAAGTAGCGAGTTGAGCGCGACCACTTTCAGGCTCTTCTCCTCTTTCAGTTTTCGGAGGTATTCAACCGTTCGTGCATTGAAGAGCGATTCATCTATCACAATAATGTCATACTCTTTGAGGTTTGGCATATGCGCAAGAAAGTCTTCTTTCTTTGCAACTTTGACATCATGACGAAAATAGGCAAACATCTTTTTAAGTGCAAGCGCAGCATTATAGTTTCTGTCTGCAATAAAGACCTTTTTGGCAGTCAGAACTTTGTCCGGCAATCTGTAGTTACGTCTGTTGGTCGGATCAAGCATCTCAAACGGCAGGGTCATGGTAAAGCTTGTTCCTTTTCCCACAACACTGTGAACTGCCAGTTCCCCCTGCATCATACCTATCAGTTCTCTGGCGACAAAAAGCCCCAAACCGCTGTACTTCTTGCTCTCTTCATCATACACCGGCACAAAAAGTGACTCAAGTGCATCTGTATCAAGTCCCTCTCCCATATCACTCAGTTTAAACTGAAGCTGTATCTGCTCCTCATAATTCCCAAACATTGCGATCTCGAGTGTTACTTCCCCCTGATCATTCTCCTGCAGTACATATTCAAGCAGATGACGCAATACTTTTTCAAGGTTCAGCGAGTCACCGATAAGATAGCGGGGAATATTGTTGTCAATATCAAAAACCAGTTCAACCGGACTTCCTTTAAACTTGGAACAGACGGTACCTGACACTTCGTTCAGCACATTGTTTAGATTGAATTTTTCATGATCCACCTGTACCTTTTTTGATTTCAGACGCAAAAATTCAATCAGGTCATTGGTAACATCCAGCAGTTTTTTCCCTTTGACTGTCTCTTTGATCGCAGGCTGTTCCTCTTTGCATGCAGTTGTCTCCTTGTAACTCTTCTCAATGATCTCATGAATATTTTCACTTACATTGGCAAGAAAAAGGCTTTGGGACTGTTCAATCTCCCGCTGTTTCTCCAGCATTTTTTCATGCATCTTCTCAATTTTCCCCATCTGTCTGGATGAGAAAAAAAGGATCAACACCCCCAATATACCAAGTGCAAAGAGCGCTATCCATACCCATAGTGTATCTGTCTCCTGTACGCCAAACCCTCCCGCATGCAGGGAGACTGCCAATCCGGTCATGACCACCGTTGCCACATATTTCATTCCAACCTCCTATTAAAACTCTAACAATTATAACAAAATAACCAAAGAGAATCTGTATAATTTTTTGCTATACTCCCCCTATGAAATCGGCCAGTATAGATGTAGGACTCAAACGTATCGGTGTTGCCATCTCCCTTGACGGGAAGATCGTTCTGCCCCAAAATGCCATTTTACGCAAAAACCGCAACCAGGCAGCACGTGATGTCAAAGCATTTTTGAAAGAGTGGGAGATAGAAACACTGGTAGTAGGCATTCCCAAAGGCGGTTCAAGCGAAGCGGAGATGCAGCGGCGTATTGAACACTTTGTCTCCCTTCTTGAGCTTGAGATACCTGTTGTGTTTCAGGACGAACAGGGAAGCAGCCATGAAGCGCAGACTCTTACAGCCGGACAGTTCAGACACAAAAAAGACGGCCGTATCGACTCTATTGCCGCCAAAATTATCTTGGAACGCTATTTGGGCATATAATCCCCAATCCTCCCCTCATACCACTTTCGAAGCCACCTGTCCAGAGGGTTGATCATTTTGTAAATCACAGGAACCACAACCAGTGTCAGGATCATTGAGCTGAGCAGCCCGCCAATGACTGCAATCGCCATCGGCGCTTTGGTTTCACTCCCCAAAGAATCGCTCAATGCCAGAGGAAGCATGGCAAAAACCATTGCAATCGTGGTCATCAGAATCGGACGCAGACGCTTTTCGCCAGCTTCAAGCAGTGCGGCATTGGCATCTTTGCCCCGTGCGACTGCTTCGTTGGCAAAGTCCACCAGCAGTACGGCATTTTTCCCAACCATCCCCATCAGCAGCATAAAGCCGATCATCACAAAGAGACTGAAGTGCTCACCGCTTACAAAAAGGGCAATCATCACCCCAATAATACTCAGCGGCAGCGCAAACATAATAATGACCGGCTGAATGAGTGATTCATACAAAATCGCCAGAATAATGAACATCAAAATCACCGAAAGCCCCAACGCGGCACCAAAGGCTTTGTTGGTTTTAACCATCTCATCAGCAAATCCGGTAAATTTGTATTCCACCCCCGGCGGCAGCAGCTTGTCGATACCCGCTTTGGTATACTTGACCGCACCACCAAGATCGAGCCCGAAAAGATCGGCATAGACCGTTACCTGACGCTGCCTATCAAAATGGTAGATGGCTGCAAGTGATTTGGAAGGCGTAAAGGTTACCAGCCCGTCCAGGAACACAAGTTTTCCCTTGGCAGTACGCAGCTGTATCTTTTTGATATCTTCAATGCTCACCCTGTGCGCATCGTCAAACCGCAGTGTAATGTCATACTGTTTGCCATGCTCTTCAAAGTAGCTTATCTCCAGATCACTTGAGAATGCAATCGCGATCGCCTCGGCAATCTGCGATGCAGAAATACCCAAGCGGTTTGCATTTTCACGCAAAATGTTGATATCGATCTGCGGTTTACCCTCATCCATATTGCTGTCAATATCGACAAACCCTTTTTTCTTGGAAAGATAGGCTATGAGTTTTGTTTTTGCACTTTTGAGTGCCTCAAAGTCATCTCCTTTGAGGACAATCTGATACGGTACAGAGACCCCTGCACCTTTGATCGTAGGAATTGCCGCAGCAGTAATGAACATATCTTTCTTCTGATAGGCTTTGAGTTTCTCTCTTGTTTTTTGGATCACCTCTTCCTGGTGCAGGGTTCTGGCATCTTTGGGCATAAGCTTCACATAGATCAGTGCCTTGTTCTTCTCTCTGACCGCATTGTAGCCGACACTGAGTGTGGTAAACTCCACCTCTTTCTCTTCACGGATCGCCTTCTCAATCGCTTTGGCACGCCGGATCATTTGGGCAAGGGAGATGCCCAGATCTGCCCGCAACTTCACTTCAAACTCCGCCTTGTCCTCTTTGGGGATAAAATCCATCCCAATCTTGGGAAAGAGCGCCAAAGAACCGACAAAACCTGCCAGTACAATCAGCAGCGTCAGCCATTTAAAACGCAGTGCCGTACGCAATATGGCATCATAGATGCGTTCCATTGCCCTGAAAAAAGGCTCTGTGATGTTATAGAACCGGCTCTGCTTTTTATGCAGCACCCTCGCACTCAGACTCGGCATAAAACTCATCGCAACGGTATAGGAGATAATCACCGCAAACCCAACCGTCATGGCAAAGCTTTCAAAAAATTTCCCGACAATACCGCTCATGTGCGCTACAGGGATAAACACCGCCAGCAGCATCGCCGAGATGGCGAGAATGGCAAAAGCCATCTCCTTAACCCCCTCGACGGCTGCTTCAAATCTGCCCATGCCCGCTTCCATCTTTTTGTAAATATTCTCCAGCACCACTATCGCATCATCGATGATGATCCCAATGGAGAGTGTCAATCCGATAAGGGTCATTTTGTTCAGGTCAAACCCCATAAAGTCCATCAGTGCGATCGTACCCATGATAGAAACCGGAATCGACAATGCAGATACCACCGTAATAGTCATATTGCGTAAAAAACCAAAGATAATAATGACGGCAAGAAACGCACCATATATCAGGTCAAATTCGACATCCTTAAGAGAGTGGATAATAAACGGGGTCGTATCCTGTACGATCTGTATGCCGTACTTGCCTGCTGCCATCTTTTGCAGTTTGGGAACGGCTTCTTTGACGCGCTGCACGATCTCAAGTGTGTTGGTACCTGAAATCTTCTGTATCTCAAGCATAACCCCCGGTACACCGTTGAGTGAGGCATAGCTTTTGGGATCGCTTAGCCTATCGACAATCCGTGCCACATCCTTAAGACGAATATCGTCTTTAATGATGATCTCACCCAGTTTTTCCACACTCTGTGCATCGGCTTTGGTCTTGAGAATAAACTCATTGTGCTTATCGATGAGCTTTCCACCGCCTATCTTGACATTTTCCCGGCTGACAATGGCGTTGAGTTCCCGAACCGTGATCCCAAACTTGTTAAGTTTTTCGATATCGGGGAAGATTTTGATCTCCCTCTCTTTGTAGCCAATAATATTGATCGCCCCAACCCCATTGATCTTTTGTAGCATCGGTTTGGCTTTTTCATCGGCAAAGAGCATCAGGTTTTGCACCGTATCGTGCTGTGCCGTCAGAAATACATTGACAACGGGCGCACCGCCGATATCAAGTTTGCTCACCAGCGGTGTCTTGGCATTTTTGGGGAGTTCTACCGCTGAGACTTTGTCACGGACATCGTTGGTTGCTTCATTGATATTACGTTCAAGAAAAAACTTCACCGTCACCACCGAGGCACCCTCGGAGCTGGTTGAACGGATCGTATCCACCCCGCCAATGCGAGAAATCGCCTCTTCTATTTTGTCGGTAACCTGCGACTCGATCGTATCGGCATCGGCACCCGGGTAGAGTGTTTTGATTGTTACCATCGGGAAATCGACATTGGGAAAGAGTGCAGAGGGCATGCTTTTGAAACTGAGCCATCCGAAGATCACCAGTGTTACCACATACATCAATGTCGCAATCGGTCGGTTGATAGCCAATTTATACATTGCTGTTTCCTACTTTTTCTCTGGCAATACAATGTAACCGCTGCCAAAAAGCCCCGGTGTCAATCCACTTGCTTCCACCTCAGCATGAATCTTTCGGTTGTCACTGTTGGCATACGGGTAGACCTTTGCAATCGTTCCTGTATACGGTGTATTATCCCCGTCTACTTTATAACGGAACGTCAGCCCGGGTTTGAGTACTTTCCAGTATTTCTGGTCAATGTCCAGTACAAGCTTTCTTTCCGAGACACTCTGTATCTTTAAAACCGTTCTGATCATCGCACCGCTGACAGCATCGCCCACTTCAAGCATTTTGGCGTAGATCACCCCGTCAAATGGGGCTTTAAGCAGTGTCTTCTCATAGAGTGCTTTTTTGTATGCCACCTCTGCCTTGGCATGCTCGTATTTGTAGGCATACCGGTCAAACTGTGCCTCATCTACCAGCTTTTTGACCTTGCTTTGACGCACATAGTCACGCTTTGCAAACTTCAACGCACTCTGTGCCATCTGCAAAGAGGCATTGGCATCACTGTTTTCAAGTGCTGCCAGTACAGTACCTTTTTTAACAACGGATGCGATATCTACATTTACTTTTGAGACAATACCTGTAGTGATGAACGCAAGGTCCGCATGCTGTTTCGCCTCCACTGTAAATGTAGCGTATATCTCTTCGGCATAAAGCGTACCCCATATCAGTATCATAGCTGCCAGTATCTTTTTCATCGAATATACTCCCTTGGGTCTTTCCCTGCATAATAGTAATAAAGTGATTTTTTCACCTCGTAGTCATAAGCGGTCTCTTTGTAGCGTGCCTCTGCCAGTGTACGCTGTGCCAGCGCATCAAGATAGGCAATGTCATCGACAAGCCCCGCTTCAAACTTCTTTTTGATCGTCACATAGGTACTCTCTGCCGCTTTGCGTGCACTTTTGGCACTTTTGATCTTGGCACGTGTCGTCTCGAGCGCTTTGGCCGCCAGCCTGAAATGCATCGATTGTTCTTTTTTGGCATGTGCCAGCGTACTAAGCAGTGCGAGTTTCTGCATCCGTACCGCTTCACTCTCATGCTTCATACGTCCGTTGTCAAACAGACGCATGTTCACTGCAAGCTTCACCTCGTTTTGGTGATCGACAAGAAACGCCTCACTGCCTCCTGCTCCAAAGAGAGGCGGAAGTGCTTCTACATCATCAAAATTGGAACGGTGGTAGGTATCGCTAATGCCAACCTGCGGCATATAGTTCGCATCGATAGCCTTGGCATTTTCCCCGGCAGACATTGCCTGCGCACGCATTGTTTTAATGGTATCAAACCACTCAAAATGTACACCATGCGGTGTCACAAAACGGCTGTTGCCAAGCGAATGGACATCCATGCCGCTGAGCAGTTTCAGGTTCTCCTTTGCCGTTTCCATACCAAGCTTGACATTCTCTATTGTGTATCTGTTGCTGTCGTAGACTGACTGCAGTTTGTCCACTGCCTCCTGTGTCGCCAAACCTGTAAGTTTAAAATGCTTGACACGTACAATCTGCGCTTTAAGCTCTTTGGAACGCTCTCTTAGTGCATACAGATTTGCCTGAAGCTGCTTGAGCGTATAGTAGTGCCGTACAATCTGCAGTGTCACACTTTTTGAAAATGCCTCTTTTTCAAAAAAGGAAGCCTCTTTGTCATACTTTTTGGCACGCAGCTGTGCCGCTTTTCGCCCGCCGTCATAGAGTTCAAGATGTACACTGGCATAGACTGTCGCTGTACGCCCCGGCTGCACGATGGAGGTAGGATTGAGCACACTGTAACTTCCTCCGACATCGAGCGTAGGCCAGTAGGCACTTTTTGCCGATGCGATCGCTTCATCTTTTGACTGGATGGTGATCTGTTTGGCTTCTATCTGCCCGTTATGCTTCAATGCATGGTCGATCAGCTGCGAAAGCCCGGCACCTTCCTGTGCTGCACCCAGCAACGGGAGGAGAATAAACAGTAGTTTTTTCATGGCTGCTCCTTGCATACCAAACATATGTGACTGACCGTCGGTCAATTAAAATTATAGTGATACTCTCTTAATATCAGATGAAGCAGAGTAGACCTATTTTGATCTATAGATCACTTCCCCAGCCTTGATCGTCTCAAGTACCTTAATGTCACGTATATGCTTTTTGTCTGCTTTGAGCGGATTTTGCGAGAGGATAACCATATCCGCTCTCTTGCCCGCTGCAAGGGTACCCTTCTCTTTTTCTTCAAAATGTTGTCTTGCCGCATTGGTCGTTACTGCTTTAAGTGCATCATAAACACCAATTTCCTGTGCTTTCCCAAGTACCTTCCCTCCGGTAGTGGTACGGTCGACAGCAAATTGTACCACATCGAGAATCCTCGTAGGGGTTACCGGTGCATCGGCGTGGATGGTCAGATTAATGCCGCGTTTGAGTGCACTTTGCATCGGGTCAAGCCTTTGGGCGCGTCTTGGTCCCAAAAAGAGTTTGGCATGGCGGTCACCCCAGTAGTAGATGTGTCCAGGGAACATCGAGAGGTACATCCCGAGTGCTTTGACGCGGTCAAGCTGTGCTTCACTGATCACCTGTGCATGGATGATCGTACTGCGGTGGTCTTTTTTCGGTGATGCGGCAAGTGCCTTTTTCATCGCATCCAGATACATCTGTGTTGCCGCATCACCGTTACAGTGTACCAGCAGATGCCATTGGTGCTGTAGGGCATTGGCCACCAGAGCATCCAACTCTTTTTGCGTATAGTTCGGTTTGCCAACATAGCCGGTCTGTTTCTGATGCTTCTGCATATGGGTACCATTGGCATCCAAGAAGAGATCACCCGCCACCCCTGCTCTACAGCGTGAAGGTTCAGGC
>JALVGO010000144.1 GCA_027029065.1 Sulfurovum sp. | reverse complement strand
CAAAGAGATCATCGAGACAAAACTGGGTAAGGATGCCTACCCTCACCCCATCAAGATGGCACAGCTTCCAAAAGGGGCAAAACTTCTGTACAACCCTGTCAACCGGATGCCTGCTTTCTACCTGGATAATCGCTACTTCTTTATGCCTGGATTTCCCCAGATGAGCCATCCGATGGTGACGCATATACTTGAGCACATCATCCCAGAAGGCACACCGTCACACCGTTTCACCCTTACTGCAGCATGCAAAGAGAACCTTTTCATCGAGCTTATGGAAAATGCACCGCGTGAAGTAGAGATATCATCCCTGCCAAAACTTTATGACAATGGCTGGCATGTCACCCTCTCGGTAGCTTCTCCCAATAAGCTATTGGCAGAAGAGACCTTTAGACAATTTGTATCACTGCTGGAGACCCGAAAAATCACCTATACCCTCGGTGATGATGCCTGATGTCCCGCTACATTCAAACACTCAGCCATCCCGTCATCGCACGGCTCTCACTCATACAGCTTATCAGCTATTTTGGCACATGGTTTTCTCAGGTAGCCATATTCTCTTTACTCGTTGAACTGCATGCCGGCGCACTTGTTATTTCACTCACTGCTGCCATGGCAATGCTGCCTGCAGTGGTACTTGCCCCAGTAATTGGTATTGCCGTAGATCGCATCCCTTTTAAAAAACTGATGGGTACACTGCTGGCAATTGAGATCGTCGCCACACTTGGTTTTATGCTCATCGACTCGCTCTCGCTTGTCTGGCTTTTGATGGGACTTATCTTTATCCGTTCGGCAGCGTCAAGCATGCTCTTTAGTGCAGAGATGTCACTTTTTCCCAAGATCATCGAAGGGGAAATGCTCAAAAACACCAATGAGATCCACTCGATCATCTGGTCGTTTACCTATGCGGCAGGTATGGCGGTGGGCGGGCTTGTCACCTACCGTTTCGGCTACCATGCAGCTTTCATGACCGATGCACTGCTTTATAGCATCGCCCTTTCCATCCTGCTTGGTTTGAAACTCTCACTGACACTTCCACAGCACACCCATTCACACTGGCAGATGTTCATCGATGGTTTTCGCTACCTCAAATCACGCAAAAAGACCATACACCTCATACTGCTGCATGCCTCCTTGGGACTGACCAGCTTTGACGCACTTGTCACACTCCTTGCTGATTACGAATACAAGACCCTTATTGCCGTACCGCTTGCCATAGGCTGGATCAACGCTGTTCGAGCCGTTGCTTTGATGATCGGACCTTTTTTTATCGGGAAATGGATCCACAATCAAAACCTGCACTACTTCTTCATCCTTGAAGGGGTTGCCATCATAGCATGGAGTCTGACGCAGCACAACTTTTATTTGGCACTCATCGCTCTCTTTGGCGTAGGTTTCTTTACCTCCACTCTCTGGTCACAAACCTACCTGATGCTCCAGCAGGAGACCGACAAAGCCTATCTTGGACGCATCATCTCCTACAACGATATGCTCTTCATGCTCTCCAACATCGTTACCGCACTTTTCATCGGTTATGCTTATGAGTGGGGCTTTTCATTGCGTGCTATTACTGTGACACTTGGTATCGGATTTTTGATTACGGCGGTCTATTATCTTTGGATCAGGAAAAAATATTTGTAATTTTTCACTTAGCATGAAAGCATCAACCTATTATTTTCCATAATCCAAATATTGAAATAAAATATCATTATGTTTCATTTTGCTAAAATATCTTTAATAACGTAAAAAAGGAAAAACCAATGCAAAAAAACATTATTCTCGATTTTGTTATACTGCTTTTGATTGGTTGCACTACGCTAAATGCTTCTATATATAATAATTCCGAACATGCCATTACCCCAAAAGAGATGATAAAGCATATGGGCGTAGGTGTGGATGCTACATGGTCAGAGGTTCCAAACAAAATAGCCTACTATACAACAGAAGCAACAGTAGCCTTTGCACAAAAGGGATTTCGCCATATCCGTTTACGTGTTGCAGAGGATAATGCTTCCAAAATGTGGGACTATTTGGACAAAGAGATTCAAGATGCACTTGATAACGGTATGATTCCTATCATCGCCAACCAATCAGCGACATTTGAGGATGATCCAACACCTGAACATCAAGCAGCCTGGGTAAACTGGTGGGAAGAAGTGGCACAACACTACAAAGATGCACCTTATGCACTGATGTTCGATCTTGAAATTGAAATCGCTGCACGCAGTCCACTCTCAAAGGAACCCATTACACAACTCAATCAAGCTTACAAAGAAGCGATACATGCCATTCGTCATGCAGGTGGTCACAATGACAAACGCATTATCATTATATCGGCACATAAACGCTCCGACCCTACCAAACTGGATATGTTAGATATTGCTTCCTTTGAAGGGAACGGATACTTGATCGGGGAATTTCACGAAGGATATGCCTCCGGTCCAAGCAAAGATCCCGACAGCCCTCACTACTATAATGATGGTAGTACCGAGAGAGAACTTAAGTTAATAGAAGATAGAGTCAAAGCTGCCGTAGCATGGCGCGAAAAGACCGGTATTCCCGTTTGGGAAGGAGCATGGATGCCTGGTAACTACAATAAAGGCAATGATTACACCATAGCTGAACAAAAAAAGTTTGTATCTGATTTTGTCAAGATACTAAACAAATACAACATACCACATGCGGTAAATGCCACAAAAAAATTTTATGATGTGGAAACCCATCAATGGAATGAACGGGAAGAGGTGGTTGATCATATCTTAAGTATCAAACCTTTTATCAACTTCATTCCACCTTTATTCATTATTTTGTCAAACTAAATTATATATGATCAAAGATGCTGTTCTATAATATCCAGCACTTTGGCAATCTCCTTTTCATTCAGTTTGCCAAACTTTTTGTATAGCAGTTTGCCGTTTTTGTCAAACACCAGTACATCCGATGCATCATCGGCAAGCTGCCACTTTTTAACGAGTATTTTCTGCTTGTCTTTAACATAGACCGTGTCGGGAAACTCTTTTTGTTTCTTTTTAAGCAGTGATTCGAGCACAATATTGGGCATCCATGTCGCCGCAAGGTTGATCACAGCAACCGAAGTAAACTTTTTCCGGTCAAAATGGCGTTTTTTGAGTGCCTGTGTCAGGGCATCGTTGGTTTTACGTTCATCCGGATCGACATAAAACAGGATGTGTACTTTCCCTTTTAGTGTCTGGGAGCTCCATGCACTGCCATCCACTTTGGCACCCTCATTGCCGCTGAGTACTACTTTGGGCGCTACCTTGCCTGTTTCTATTGCCATACCGTATTGCATAAGCAACACTGCTGCCATCATGATCTTCTTCATTATTCACTCCCTGTTCTTGATACCAAATCATAACATTATTATCGATTTTATGCTACCATTAGCGCAAATTTAACCTATGGAGATATCACGATGGATATTACAAAAATCGGACACGGTGAATGCCCAGACAATGTCAAAGTTATCATTGAGGTACCCCTCAACTCAAACATCAAATACGAAATCGACAAAGACTCCGGTGCAGTCGAAGTAGACAGGGTACTCTTCTCTGCAGTACACTACCCGGCAAACTACGGTTTTGTTGCCAATACACTCTCAGACGACGGTGACCCGGCAGACGTACTTGTATTGTGTGACTATCAGCTGCAGGCCGGGTCTTTCATAAAATGTCGTCTTATCGGTGTTCTGCTGACAGAAGATGAGAAAGGCGGAGATGAGAAACTGCTTGCAGTACCTACTGAAAAGATCGATCCTACCTACGCAAATATCCAGGACCTGTCAGATGTCCCGGAAGCAACACTCAACCGTATCAAAAACTTCTTTGAAACATACAAAATGCTTGAGCCTGGCAAATGGGTAAAAGTAAGCGGATTCAAAGACAAAGCGGCTGCGGCAGAGATTCTTGAAAAAGCAATCAAGAACTACAAATAAGTCCTGTAGGGTGTTGTCCCCTGACAACACCGTAAATACACCAAACGGCATCATGCGGGCTGTCCTTGATCTTGCCGTCACCTTTTATTTGAAATAGCGGTGTTGTGAGGCACAACACCCTAGTCCCCCTCTATAAAACTCTTCTCTATTGTTTTCGTAGCCAAAAACATACTTTTTGCATAGGGGCGTATATCCAATGCACCCGATACTATATCTATCTTCTCAAATCCATATGCTTCATAAAACCCTGCACTGTTTTCTTTCGCATCTACAACCAGAGCAAAACAGCCAAATCTCTCTTTTTGCATCAGAGTAAGCTTCAGTGCAAACTTCAAGAGTTGTTTTCCGATACCTCTATTTTGATATTTGATATCCACTGCCAATCGCGTAAGCCGGAGTATAGGCAAAGGGTACCTGGGAAGTTTTTTGCTATGTTTACTTGAGAGATTATCTATGCGTACACTACCGGCACTCACACTTAGATAGCCTATAATCGCATCTTCCAAAACGGCAACATATGTCGTCCCGATATAGTGCCTAAACTGATTTTGTTTGGCATACTGTTTTAAAAATTGATTGAGCTCTACTGTGCCGCAGTCAAAACTTGACAGATTATCATTTTTTTGGAGCGGTCGTATCTCAATCTTCATGCATTAAAGCTTTGAGCTTCTCATTTGGTTCTCTGTTTTCAAGCGCAATGATAGCCTTGAAGTTTTCTTCTGTCACACTCAGTTGGCTGGGGACGATATAACTGCCGGGTATTTCATGTAATACATTCAGATAATAGTCCAAAGCATTTTGTATCAGATACCCTTTTTTAAGACCATGTGAAGAGGCGTACCGCTCCATTTTCTCTTTGATATCATCTTCTATATAGGCAGATATTTGTACCGACATACTATATCCTTTTATTTTCTACAATTTTATAGAAAAAAATATTTTTTGTCAATACTTTGATTTTTGTATGTGTAGCATTATTTTAAGTCGGAATAAGGGCTACCACGTACAACGTGGGAGCCAAAAAATTCTTGCAGATTCATAGGAAGATGGAGCTACTGTGCTATATGCACATAGAAGTTGATCGCCTGATGAATCCAGCTTCCTCCCGCACCGTTACCGATCTCCAGTCTGTCTCCATGACTGTTTGTCCAGCCTTGTGTACAGTGTCTGCATGCTGTCCATGAGGTATTGACATCATCATAATGGACATGGAAAGTATAAGCACTGTAGTTTGTTGTATGCACATAGGTAAAAAATGTATCGGTATCATAACAGGTGTATGCACCATCATTGACAGCTACCTCAAAGGCACACATATTTTTTACAATCTTCTCTTCAGGAGGATTGTTGATCATCCAGCATTCGTTCTCTTTTTTGTCTGCCCAGTCATCCGTAAAGTCAGTACCTCCGCAGGTAGCTTTGACATAAGCGCCGTTGACCTGATAGAGCTTTTTGTTTGGTGCGAACGGATAGACCTTCTCTCCGATCTCCAGCGCGGGATCGAAACGGTGTTTAACGGTAATGCGGTAGTCGCAGGTGCCTCTTTCGATCTCTTGGTCTGTACTCCATTGAGATGGAGCTTTTAAATGCTCTTGTATTTGTTTGACAATAAACTGTTGAATATCAGACCTTGTTGTAGGCTCCTTCAAATAGCTTTCATAAAAATCATGTGCATCAATAGAAGGGAATCCATGATGCCGTGTATCATCCCTGTTTGCAGACAAGCTTGACACAATAATATTGATAAAATCATTATGAAATTTAACATATGGTGCAGTAGTATCTCCGGGGGCATACCCAGCTACATGATTTGCCGGAGTTGCTACTCCCATCATGTGAAAATACGATTGCATCCATGTATCCAGTTTTTCATATGCTTCGTTAGTATAGTAGTTGCCCTGAGAGTGTGCAATCACAATAACACCATGACCATTTTGAATACTCTCTTTATATGCCGCAACCTGTTTTGCTAAATCTTTTATATGCGGTACCCAGTCCTCTTGTATATTATGATCTGTAAGAAATACCGTAAAAAAAGCAGTAAAATCTGTCCATCCCCATTCATTATCCATCATTTGCTCAAGTGCTTCGAGCAAATCATCCAAAAACCCTTGTGAAATATTATAGGCAATGTCTATTTTCTCAATACTTTTGTACTCTTGATAGGGTGATAATAACTTTTTTGCTTCTTGCTGCCACATTAAACGAGCATCCTTTTCAGAATACTTCATCATGATACCATTGGCATAATAGAGATCACTTTTACACTCATTGACCGCATTGGCACCAAGTATGGATATTCCAAAAACCAAAACAATAAGAATATGTACTATCTTTTTCATGGTCTCTCCTCCAGCATACGTTCTACATCAAACTCACAGGCATCTGCATTCCAATCGCTTATCTTGCTGCCATATACACCGCCACCCAATAACTGATTAAAATGAATATACTTTTTTGCTCTTTTTTTAATATTGTATGTCCAATTTTCACTCATCCGAACAGAATGTTCTATATTGATATTAGAATCAGATAAAAACATTTCACAATTAATCGCTTTGCCTCCTTCTGCCTCCAGTTCCACAGCCTTCTCTTTTGTAAGGTCGCTACCAAGTATCTTTTGATCAACTCGAGCATATTGGAACATTAAATTCACTTTGATTTTATCATTGTATTTTTTGATAATTTCACGCTCCACATCATCCCTGATCCCGTTATCATTAAAATCAATCCCAAGCAGTGTTTCGTTGTTTTTATCTTCATCGGGTTCAGGCGGGAGTTTGAAGCCGTTGATCACTTCGGGAACGTAGAAGCGGTAAACTATGGGTTTGATGCGCATTCCCATACCGGGTTTCATTTTCATCAGGTGTCTTATGAAGACTTCATAGAACCCTACTTCAAGCGGTTGATCCGGGGTAAAACGCAGGGTGTTTTCATTTTGGTCGTAGGTGACGGAGCCTTGGATGGTTTTGTCTTTGCTTCTTGAGATACCGAACCCGAACATTCCCCATCTTTTCTTTTTACCGGTCAAACGCTTCAGTGTCACACTGTGCATCGTACTTATGGGGTTGAGCGCATCGTTAAAGACCGCTTCTATGGTCGTGTTGGCATCAGCTTCCGGTGAAGCGGGTGCGGGTGCGAGTGATGCGATGATGCTCTGCTCTGTCCCCTCTGACTTGGTAACATCGATCGTTTCTGCAAAGAGCATACCCGCAACTAAAAACAGCAGTAAACCTGTAAACTTTTTCATCTCTTCCTCCTCATGTTTGAAAAATACTTTTAAGTATAGCATAGTTCAAACGGGGGGAGGAATTGATTTGTGTCAAAGGGAAAACAAGAGAAGGATACTGCGAAAAAGCAGAGGAAAGGTCAAAAGCTACATCAAATCCCCAACTCTTTCTGTCTGTTATCAAGATAGCGGTCAACCCCTTCGACAATCCCTTTTGCTATACGCTCCTGATAGTCTGGGCTAAAAAGTCGCTCCCGCTCTTTGGCATTGGTAATGTAACCTACCTCTACCAGTATGGAGGGTCTGCTTGCTCCGACAAGTACATAAAAGGGTGCCGGTTTGGCACCGCCGTTTTTGGCATCAGGATATCTGCTTCGCAGACGCTTCATGATATTATTTTGCACATCAATAGCAAGTTTATGCGACTCAACCACTTTGGGACCTGCCAGTACCGCATCGACAATAACATCTCTGCTCAGTGTGTCTGTCCCTTTCAGCACCGCTTCATTCTCACGCTGTGCAATGCGCTGTGAACGTCCGTCACGTGTCTTTTGCAGGTAGTATGTCTCTACCCCTTCAACCGCTTCAAAACGGCTTTTGTCAGCAATGGCATTGGCATGGATGGAGATGAATATATCAGCATCTTTCTGGTCGGCAATACGGGTACGCTGCCCAAGGGTCAGGAAACGGTCATTGCCGCGTGTCAGGTAAACCCGGTATCCTTCGCGTTTAAATGCCTGTTGAAGCTTTTTGACCACCTGAAGTACCAGGGTCTTCTCCTGCTTTCCACCACACTGTGCACCGCAGTCATGACCGCCATGCCCCGCATCGATCACCACAAGCCTGTTGGAACGGTCAGGTCCTGTACACCCCTGCAGAAAGAAGAGTCCCAAAACAAATATACACAAAACAGCAACATATGATTTGACCTGCATCCGCGCTCCTATAGTTCTATCTCTCGTTCTCTGTTGGCAAGATAGCGTTGTATCCCCTCGGCGATCCCTTTGGCAATCTGCTCCTGATAGGCAGGGGTAAAGAGCCGTTTACGCTCTTTTGGGTGAGAAATGTACCCCACCTCTACCAAAATAGACGGACGGCTGGCACCCACAAGCACCCAGAATGGGGCGTGCCGCACACCACCGTCACGCACCCCTTTATAATGAGCTCTCAGGTTTGCCAGAATTCTGCGCTGCACATCGATGGCAAGTTTGTTAGATTCGACAATCTTCGGCCCTGCCAGTACCGAGTCGATGATGACCTTTTTGCTCAGGGAACTGCTCGCACCCTTCAAAACTGCGGCATTCTCCCTTGCAGCGATACGCTGCGACTTTGCATCACGCGTCTTTTGCAGGTAAAATGTCTCTACCCCCTGTGCTTTGTAACGTTTGCTTTTTGGTACGGAGTTGGCATGTATGGAGACAAACACCCTCGCACCCTTTTTGTCGGCAATATGGGTACGCTGCGGCAGTTTCAAAAACCTGTCTGTCCGGCGTGTCATATAGACTCTGAAGCCGCGCTTTTTCAGTTGGCGCTCCACCCGTTTGGCAATCTGAAGGACAAGGTCTTTCTCCCGTTTTCCACCGCCTATGGCACCGGTATCATGTCCGCCGTGTCCCGCATCGATCACGATCAGTTCCCCCTTGCCGCGGGGATAGGCTTTGCTATGTTTCATAATATGGGGCTTTACGGCATGCTTCTTATGAGATTTACGTGTATGTTTTGTTCTCTTTGGTGCAGTATGTTTTGTATGGCTCTTTTTCACACGTACCGTATGACGTCTCTTAACCTTAAAGGGAGGCAGAGGGATATGGTAGGACTTATAGGAGAGTATCGGTCTGTAGGGCATACACCCATAGCCTTTTCCCGTCTCCAGCACCACACGCACCGTTGTCGGTTTGTACTGGGAAACCCGTATCAAATAGCAGTGAGAAGAGTGCAAATGTTTGCCTACAGCTCTGTTTTTAAGCTTTGCATTTGGGATGTCAAACACTTCACGGTAAGGGTGGCTGAGCGTAAAGTGGCGTATTTTGCCTTTGTTGTAGGCTTTGTTGAAGTGCAGTCTGAGTTCACCTTTTTTTACCTCTGCCTTCTCAAGTATGGCAGAGGCACTAAGCAGTGTCGTACCCAGTACGAGCAACAGCCAGAGAAGAGGCAGAGGCTTCACGCTACTTCTCTTCTCCGTTCATCAGTCTGTCCATCAACTCTTTGACGGTTATAATCTCATTGAGACGGTAGCCGTTGGCTCCCGTAAAGAAAAGACCGGTTTCTGCAATACCGTCGTACGCATCCGTGAGTCTGTCTGCAATACAGTATCCGACAACTTTCGCCTCTTCTCCACGGTTACACGGTGCAACACAGTTGGAGATACAGGCAACCTTGGGTGCTGTCCCCTCCTCGATGCGCTTGTGCAATTCAGTCTTGACTCCCCGGGCAGGATACCCTACCGGCGATTTGAAGAGCTTGATATCCTCCTCTTTGGCATTGATGATCGTCTGCTTCATCACATCACTTGCATCACATTCAACAGTTCCGATAAAGCGCGTACCGAGCTGAACACCACTTGCTCCAAGCTCCATCATGCGTACGATATCATCATGGTTCCATACACCGCCGGCAGCGATAACGGGGATATCTCCCCAGTTTTTTGCCTCTTCTACTACCGGTGGCAGGATCTCTTCAAGCTGATTTTCAGGCAGGAAACACTCTTCGTACTTAAAGCCCTGATGTCCACCGCTAAGCGGACCTTCTACAATGACGGCATCTGGCAGGCGGTCGTGCGTTTTCTTCCAGCGTCTGCACAGAATTCTCAGTGCCTTTGCGGTAGAGACAATGGGCACAAGTGCGACATCTGGGTAATCCTTGGCAGCTTCAGGCATGGTAAGCGGCAGTCCCGCACCGGTAATGATGATGTCCGCACCCGCCTTACAGGCATCTTTTACCACCCTGTCATATTCACTCTGTGCATAAAGGATATTGGCAGCAAGCGGCTTGTCACCGCAAATCTTGCGTGCGTTTTCAAATATCTTCTTCAGTGCTTTGAAAGAGTAGAAGTTGATCGCGTCAAGCGGTCTGTGCTCTTTGCCTACCATCTCCTTGTCATCAAGATAGCTTCTGTTTTTATAGACTCCCGTTCCAACTGCCGATATTACCCCGAGACCACCCTCTTTGGAGACCGTTCCGGCCAGCTGATCCCAAGAAATACCAACACCCATGCCTCCCTGGATGATCGGCTTTTCGATCGTATATTTTCCGATTTTAAGCGGTTTGAATGTCATGCTCCCACCTTCACTTTCGCAAATTTGCGTTTACCTACCTGTAGTATATACTCTCCTGCATTAAGGTTCATTTTTTCATCACTTATTTTTTCCTGATCGATACGCACTGCTCCCTGCTTGATGTCCCGTCGTGCCTGTGATGTGGAAGGCTCGATTCCCGCATCGACCAGCGCCTTGCAGATCCATATCCCCTCTTCAACAGAGACTTCAGGCATATCGTCAGGCAGCTTGTTTGCTTTGAAGACATTGTCAAATGCCGCTTTTGCCGCTTTTGCCGCCTCCTCATCGTAGAAACGTGCCACCAGTTCCATAGCAAGGTTCTCTTTTACCGTTTTGGGGTGCAGTTTTCCTGCCTCTGCATCCGCTTTCATCTGTGCGATCTGTTCAAGACTCTTGTCACTGAGCAGTTCATAGTAGCGCCACATCAGCTCATCGGAGATGGAGAGTGTTTTGGCATAGATATCGTTCGGGGCTTCGGTAATACCGATATAGTTGTTCAGCGATTTACTCATCTTCTGTACGCCGTCCAGCCCTTCAAGAATAGGCATCATCAGTACCGCCTGCTCTTTGCCGACATTGTAGGTACGTTGAAGGTGCCGTCCCATCAGCAGGTTGAATTTCTGGTCTGTTCCGCCAATCTCGATATCGGACTTGAGCTCGACCGAGTCGTACCCCTGAAGCAGCGGATAGATAAACTCGGAGATGGAGATACTCTGTCCTGCTTTGTAGCGTTTTTCAAAATCGTCACGCTCAAGCATACGTGCGACATTGAAGGTTGTGGTCAGCGCTACCATACCTGACGCACCAAGTGCTTCAAGCCATTCGGAGTTAAAGACCACATCGGTTTTGCTCTCATCAAGTATATTGAAGACCTGTTCTGTGTAGGTTTTGGCATTGGCAACGATCGTATCACGGTCAAGGACTTTTCGTGTTTCACTCTTGCCTGTAGGGTCACCGATCATCGCGGTAAAATCACCGATGAGCAGTTGTACACGCCCTCCATGGTTTTGGAATATACGCAGTTTCTGAAGCAGTACGGTATGTCCAAGGTGCAGATCGGCGCCCGTCGGATCAAATCCCGCTTTGACGGTATAGGTCTTGCCTGTTTCATAAAACTTCTTCACTAGGGTTTCGATACGCTCCATATCGATGATCTCGGCAGTTCCCCTGCGAATCTCTTCTAACGCTTGACTGAGTGACATACTTTTTCTATCCTTTTTCTATTTGTTATAGGCATCATCGAGACTGATCATCTCAATAAGTTTGAACTTCTGGGCGATCTTCTCCTCAAGAAGCTGTTTTCGCGACTCCGAACTCTCCACCTCAATTTGGCAGTACTCCGCACTTTCGGAGTTTCTGATCCCCAGTTCGATACTGATCACGTTCATATCGAGTTGGGTCAGTTTCGCAAGCAGATCAGCCAGCACACCCTTCTGGTTCTGAAGGCTGATGATCAACCGGTAACGGGAGAGTTTCGTCGTACTCCAGCTTACAAAAAGCATCGGTTCGCCATTGAGTATCTTGACGTATGCCTTCTTGCACAATTTATGGTGTATAATAGCCTTACTGTCCTTATAAAACGCTACAATCTGATCCCCGACTTTCGGATGGCAGCAATAATCGAACTCTACCCCGTCCAGCGGCTTGTTCGTAAAGAAACGGAAGTGCTCTATCTCTTTGGACTGCGGCTTTTTGTAACCGCGTTTGAGAAGCTCCCAGAAGCGCACCTCTTTTGTACCCATATAGGTAGCAAGCTTGTGTATCACCTCTTTGAAAAAGTCCAGCTGTGTAGGCAGCTTATGAATCGACTCTTCCAGTCCCATATCTTCTATGCGTTTTCTGATCGCATCGGGACTCTGGTTGAAGAGTGCCGCCAGAATATTGTATGCGGTAAAGGTATCGGTCTCTCTCAGTCTTGCCCTGCACTGGCTTCTGATGCCCTCTTTGGCTTTGGAAGTCTTCACTGCATCGATCCATGAACAGTGCAGGTGCGGTCGCTCATCCTTGATGATCCGTACAATATCCCCGTTTTTTAAAACCGTAAGCAATGAGGCTTTGTGTTTGTTGACCAGCGCACCTGTAGCATTGGCACCGACCTCTGAGTGGATCGCATAGGCAAAGTCCAGCGCAACCGAGCCTTTGGGAAGTGTATAGTAATCCCCTTTTGGAGAGAAGACGGTAATGTCTTCAGAGAAGAGATCGCTCTTTGCAAGCTCATAGAACTCTTCAACCGACTCGTTCTGATAAGAGAGACTTTCAAGCCACTGAAGATTGACACTGTTGCCGCCGTCTTTGTATTTCCAGTGTGCGGCAACCCCATACTCGGCAAGCCGGTGCATCTGCTTTGTTCGTATCTGGGCTTCGACAATTCCCTCTTCGTTAAAAAGTGTTGTGTGAATGGTACGGTAGCCGTTCTCTTTGGGTACGGCAATGTAGTCTTTAAACCGGGAGATCAGTGGGGTAAAATTCAGATGCATCAAGCCAAGTACATTGTAGCACTCAAGCGGCTCATTCACGATCACACGGATGGCAAGCAGGTCAAGCACCTCTTCGATACTCACACCTTTGCGGTGCATCTTCAGGTAGATGGAGTAGTAGTGCTTGACCCTGCCGATAATCTCAAACCCTTCAGAATCAAAACCGTTACTCTCCATCATCGTTTTCGCTTTCTGAATGAAAGCATTGAGCTTGAACTGCAGGTTCTGTGCATTTTCCTGAATATAGCTGTCGATTTTTGCATAGTCTTCTGGGTAGATGTAGTAAAAACTCAAATCTTCCAGATGGTTCTTCAGACGTGAGATACCCAGCCTGTGCGCAATGGGTGCATAGACCACGAGGGTCTCTTCCGCGATGCGTTTTTGCTTGTCAGGCCTGAGCGCATCAAGCGTAAGCATATTGTGCAGTCTGTCACACAGTTTGATCACCAGTACCCGGATATCTTTGATCGACGCCAGAAGCATCTTTCTGAATGTCAGCGCCGAAGAGATAAGCCGGTCATCCGATCCTGAAGGAACAAGCTCCTCGTCACGTATCTCGACAATTTTGGTCAGCCCTGCGACCATATGGGTCACATCTTCGCCAAATTCACGTTCGAGGTCTTCCAGGTCAAAGTCGGTATCTTCCACCACATCATGCAGCAGTGCCGCCTGTACCATCGTCTCATCATTGGAGATGGAAGCGGTAATCACAGCGACAAGAATGGGGTGAACAATGTAGGGTTCGCCGCTCTTTCTCATCTGACCGTCGTGTGCGGTCATCGCAAGATCAAGCGCCTTTTTGGTAGAGGGTAAAGGGGAGGGAATCTGCTCCCAGAGCAGAGCGGTAGCCTCCTCTATGGTATGTGTCTCTTTTACCTTCTCAAGAAACGCATCCAAAGGGAACTATCCCTCAAGGCTTACAACAAGTTTGCCTTCTGCGATCTCCTGCAGTGCAATATCTGTGTGCTTGGTTGTTTTCGGGTCTGCATCGACAAGCGGCTCTGCCCCATTTGCGATCTCTTCCGCACGTTTTCCGACAGCATTTGCCAGAAGATACTTGTCGAAATCGACTCTTTCCAGTGCTTTTGCAGTAAGTTGTTCTGTTCTCATAAACTATCCTTTTTTTACTTTTTTTCTACCGGTAAATGCTACTTGACGATAGAGCAGAGGCTCATATCACCCTGAATGATCTTGAGCAGGTTGCCCTTTTCAAACATATTGCACACCACGATCGGGAGTCCGTTCTCTTTTGCCAGTGCGATGGAGGTATCATCCATCACTTTGATGTGGTCGTTGAGTGCCTGATCGTACGAAAGCTCACTCATCTTGACAGCATCGTCAAATTTGTTCGGATCTTTGTCATAAACACCGTCAACTTTTGTTGCCTTGATCAGAAGATCGGCTTCGATCTCAGACGCTCTCAGTGTCGCGGCCGTATCTGTCGTAAAGTACGGGTTTCCTGTACCTCCGGCAAAGACAACCACACGCCCCTTTTCCAGATGTCTGCGTGCACGTCTTACGATAAACGCCTCTCCGATCTCCTGCATGTCGATTGCAGACTGCAGTCTGGCAGCAAGTCCTTTATGCTCCAGTGCCTCCTGGATCGCCACACCGTTGATAACCGTAGCGAGCATCCCCATGTAGTCACCGGACGTTCTTTTGATGATTCCGTCTGCTGCTGCGGTTACACCACGAATAATATTGCCGCCGCCAACCACAATGCCGACCTCGATGCCATGATCGACCAGCTCTTTGATCTCGCTTGCAATATAGTTCAGGATCTTTGTATCGATCCCGTATCCTTCACTGCCCGCCAGCGCTTCACCGGAAAATTTCACCAATACTCTTTTTACCACGAATACACCCCTCTATATGATTTCGCGATTATATCCAAAGCTTGGTTAGAGGGGGGTTAAAGCCGTATCAGCCTGAGCGGGTTGATATGTTTGGAGTTCTTGGTTGCCTGAAAGACAAGTTTTCGGCGTACCTTTCCGACCACATATCCCTTTTTGATCTTTTTGCCCACACGAATTGTCGGTGCGATCTTGGAGAGTCCCGCATAGACAGTATGCATCTTGCCGCTGTGTGCAACAACGACTACTTTCCCGAGCATACTCGACTTCCCTGCAAAAACGACCTTTCCGTTGAGTACATTTTTCACACGCGCGTCTTCCCGCGGTGCCTGAAGGGTAATGGACTCGTTAAATATCTTGATCTTGTAGATCGGATCGATATAGGTACCGAACTTCTTGACAAGTTTCGCCCCGGCAATAGGAGAGATGGTCTTTCCTCCGCGATATTTATAGACCGCCTCTTTTTGGTAGGAGGAGTTGATATTGCGTACCTTCTGGCTCTCCTTGGCAATCGCTTTGGACTCTTCTGCCGCCTCTTTTGCCGCAAGCCGTGCCTGTTTTCTCGCCTCTTCGGTCTTGGCGCGTTTGAGTGCCTCTTTGGCTTTCCTTGCCTTTTCACGTGCCTTCGCCTTGGCGATCCTCAGCTTGCGTTTGCGCTCTTTTTCAAGCTGCATCGCTTTTTTTCTTGCAGCAGCACGTTTGCGTGCCTCTTCCACTTCCTGTTTACGCAGGATGTTCAGCTTCGCAAGTGTCGCACGCAGCGCATTCTGCCGGTCTACGATCTTCTGAAGTTTAGCGGTATATTTCTCCTCATCGGCTGCCAGACGTTTGAGCAGCTTCTGTTTCTGCTTTTTCTTCTGCGCATAGGATTCACGCCGCTTTACGATACGGGCAAGCTGGTTTTTGGTCCTGTTGCGCTGATACTTTTTGTCCTCTTTCTTCTTTTTCAGCAGTTTGATCTCTTTTTTAAGACGCGCAAGCATACGGGTATTTTGCGCTTTGTATGCCTTATAGACCTCCTGATCGATAATAGAGCGCCGTGTCGGTTCATGTGTCTTCTCCATTGCAAAGAGTACAGAGAAGCGTTCAGAGAGCAAAGAGATGAACTGCTTGCGCTTTTTCTCCAGCGCAGCAGCAGTCTGTTCAAACTCCTTTTCGGAACGTTTAAGCTCCTCTTTCAGGCGTACATAGGCTGCTTCTGTCTCATTCTGATCTTTACCAAGCTCATCGATCTTTCGGTCAAGATAGACGATCTCCTTCTCCGCAGCCTTGATATCTCTGGCGATCCTGTCAAGACGGCGGCTGGCTCTTTTCTGCTCCTGCTGTACCTTGCTCAGATGCTGTTTTGAAGCATTGATCTTCTTGGCTGTACTGCTTGCACCCAGCAACAGTGAACATACAAGAAAACAGTAGAGGACAAGTGCTCTCACTCACGTACTCCCTTGCTGCTTACCACCACCGTATAGACAGCAATGATCACCAGCAGCAGTGCCACCCCAAGCAAAAGCCCTACATCGGCTGTTTGAAACAGCTCTTCCTGCTTCTGCATCATCAGGTCGATGCCGCTCTTTGGTGCCCAGATATACTTGACATAGAAAAAGACACCGCTTGTAAGCAGGGTTGCAATAAAGGCATCCACAACCGCAATGCGGAAAAGCACACCTGAACGCAGCATCAGCGGTGCACCGAAAATCTCCATCACCTGCATGCGCTCCTGATGGGCATACTTCCATATCTCCATCTGTTTGATCACCAGCAGCAGACTGACGATCCCCATGAAGCCGATGAAGACCTTCAACAGAAATTTGATGAAAGAGAAGAGTTTATAGGCTGAGCTGTAGCTGCTGCCAAACGTCTCGACACGTTTGACAGCCGGGTCTTTTTCAAGATCATGTTTGATCTGCTCAAGTTCCCGTGTTTCAAGATAGCTGTCTATCCCCACATTGTAAAAGTACGGCAGAGCAGCGAGGATCTCTTTTTTGCTCTCCTTGCCTACCCCTTTTGCTACCTCTGAGACGATTGGATCACGTTTGATCGCTTCGGCACTGGCAATATGCGGGTTGCGTTTTTTCATCTGTGCAAGGGTCAGAGGCTTTTTTGCCACAACCAGCATCGTGTACCCCTCTTTCAGTCCTTTCTCATACGAGTCTGTCGTACGGTCAAACACAAGGTAGAACTCAATACCGAGCAAAATCGCCATCAGCGGCAGTATGAACATCAGATGGTTTTTAATGAACTTCATAGACACCCTTGCTTTCAATAATAAAGTGACGGTACGGCAGAGAGAAGATCGTCGGGATCTTGTGTGT
Organism: Sulfurovum sp.; assembly: GCA_027029065.1. The sequence continues at coordinate 14,167 of JALVGO010000144.1, read as the reverse complement.
GACGACCAGTACCGTGGTCTCAAGCTGCTGGCAGGCGTTTTCCATCAGATCCCAGATAACGTTAGAGGAGTAGTCATCGAGGTTCCCGGTCGGTTCATCTGCCAAAATGACCACAGGGTTTTTCGAGAGCGCACGGGCAACCCCGACACGCTGCTGCTCACCCCCTGAGAGCTCCAAAGGGTATTTGTCGGCATGTTCAGCCAGTTTGACATGTTTGAGCAGACGGTGTGCCTGTGTATTTTGCACATCCATGGAGTACCCCGCGATCATCAGCGGCAAAACGACATTCTTCGCTACAGTCCACTCGTTGATCAGCTTGTAGTCCTGAAAAATGATCCCAAGATGGGTACGCAGTTCCTGAAGCTTTTTGGGTTTGACATTGGCAAGGTCGATCCCCCCGATGACAAGGTTCCCCGACTTTGGCTTCAGCTGCCCGTAGAGTGCCTTCAGCAGTGTTGACTTGCCTGAACCGCTTGGACCGGTAATAAAGACAAAATCCCCTTTTCGGATGTCAAAACTGGCATTCTGTATGATCTCTTTGCGTCCGTTGTCATAGGCAAGGGTCAGGTTTTTGGCACTAATTACGTTCGACATTGCTGAGCAACTCCATGATTTTTTGATGGGCTTTGTGGTTGACACTGGTCTTTACCGGGCGGGATGCAAAATAGCGGCACCCCTCCTCTTCAAGCAAAATATATTTATGTTCGGGTCGGTCGAAACTGCCGAACGAACACTTGATCAGCAGTCTCTTTTCTGCAATTGTGTAGAGACGCTCAATGTGTACAAAGTACTCTTTTTCTACCAGCGCTTTTTTAGGTAAGACCGCTTCTATACCTTCTCTATATTTTACAATATTAAAGTTAAAATCACCCACTTCCTGCTTAGGTTCGGAAACCTCCAGTGCCGTCACATAGACATCGTAGATGTCCTTCTGCATCCGCTTCCAGCGTGCCTCATACTTGCTGGTCACTTCAAGGTCTGTATTTTTGCGTACATGTACTTCTGTTTTGGGTACCCCAAAGAAGGTCTCCAGCGCATAGGCAAAGTAGTTGTCACTGTCGGTTCGCAGTTCAAGTTCACAGCCTTTGGAGAGTACACGCATCGACTCATCCAAAAACTGCAGACTGATCACACGGCGGTGCGGTTTTTTGTCCCATGGCACCGGAAAATGCACATAGATCCGCTCCAGCAGGTTGGAAGGCAGCATCTCCAAAAAGAGTCTGGCATCGTAGTTAACCACCCAGATGTTCTTCAGCCCCTGCAGGTCGATCTGCTTAAGTACCTGCTGCGCGGAGGGTGTATGGATCTCCAGCCCGATGTAAAGTGTATCAGGATGTATGTTCGCCTGATAGAGCAGGTGCCGCCCGGAACCAAACCCCACCTCTACACACACCTTTTCAAACGGGAACGCAATCGTTTCAAAGTCCTCTATCTGTTTTTCATACTCCGAAGCGAAGCGGGTCTCTTTGTGCTGTGTAATATTGGAGGTGATCACCTCAAGTCCAAGCTCTTTGGCAACACGCCCAAGCGCCTCTTTGAGAAGGTTGACCTTGAGCGGGCGGGTTACTTTGTCATACTTGATGAGCACCTCATCATCGTAGTACTTCACCTGAAGCAGAAACTCTCTTCCCTCAAGCACAACTCCCCACAGTTCATCACCGCGGTTAAGTGCCTTGGCTCGGAATGTGAGCAGATCGCTCTTTGCAACAGCTTCATCAACAATGGATGTTTCAAACGGTTTGACTTTTATATGGGGCATGGCATCCTGCTTGTAAAACAATGTGGGGATTGTACCCCAACACTATATGTAAATTATCACGCCTTTACTGCAAAACGCGTTTTAAGCCCGGAAGGATCGAGGGCATCTTCGATGCTCTCAGACGTAAAATACTTTGTCAGATAGTCTCGCATATCTTCAAAGAGCGGTGCGATAAATTCCATCTTCTCCCCGGTTTCCGGATGGATCAGATAGAGCAGATAGGCGTGCAGATAAACTCTTGGGATTTTATCTCTTTTGCTCTTAAATCCGTATAAATCATCGCCCAAAATATGCCGTCCCAATGTATTTAGATGTACCCGTATCTGATGGGTACGTCCGGTAAAGAGCTTTGCGGCGATCAGCTCCGTGTCATGTGCGGAAGCCGCCAGCTTTGCAAAGGCAGTCTTTGCTACTTTGCCATGCGGTACCACATCCATCTTGAGCCGGTTGTTCGGGTTGCGCCCTAAGGGCTTGTCAACGATGGTATTTTCTTTTAACGGATGGTCGATGAGTGCCAGATAGTAACGCCCCATACTTTTGTCCTGCAGCTGCGCACTAAGCTTCTCATGCGCCTCATTGGTCTTGGCGACCACCAACGCTCCGGTAGTCTCCTTGTCGATGCGATGAACAATGCCGTGGCGCTCCTCCCCACTGATGGTAGAGAGCGAGATGCCCTTTTGCACCAGCCAGTCCACCAGTGTCGCCTCCTTGACCGAAGGTGCCGGATGTACTACCAGCCCGCTTGGCTTGTTCACCACCAACAGATGCTCATCCTCATAGAGCACCTCTACATCAAAATCCACTTCTACAGGCTCTCTCTTCTGGGCTTCTTTGAACGCATAGGCAACCTCATCACCCTCAGAGACCTTGAAGCTTGGCTTGACAACAACCTTGCCATTGACCGACACCAATCCGTCTTTGATGAGCTTTTCAACCTGATTACGGCTTACTTCGAGGGTTTGGGAGAGGATCTTGTCGAGGCGACCACTTCCTACTGGATGAAAACTATTTGTTTGACTCAATGGATGCCTTTAGTATTATGAATTGATTTTTACACATATAGCAGATCTTTTTCTACGTAGATTTTGCTAACACTGTTCAAACCTTTTTGTGCAACAAAATCCACTTCAGTATTTAACTGTTGTGCGATATATTTTTTCAATTCTTCAAGTCGCGTAAACGCACCAAACCCACCAAATCGTTTGGCAAATGCCTTTGGATCATCAATGTCATACAAAATATCTACATCACTCTGCGGTGTCTGTTTATTACGGGCATAACTGCCAAAAATCCCAAGCAGGGTAATTCCCTCCTCTTTTAATACAGGTTTTAACAGTTGCAGTTTGTCAATAAGCTCTTGCTGGGTCATTATTGCTCATCCTTATTCTCTACTCCAATCCTCTATTTTTAATCGTTCCACTCTCTCAAACTCTTTTGTATTATTCGTTACCAAAACAGCATTCAGACTTTTGGCATGTGCAGCAATAAAAAGATCATTCGATCCGATAATTTGCCCTTTTTTCTCTAATGCATTTCGTATCTTGGCATAGTGGAATGAAGCCTCTTTGTCAAAATCATAGACCACAAAGTTCCCTATGAACGCTTCAACAATAGCCGTCAGTTTTTTATTGTTCCTCTTTTGTGCACCGTACAAAAGCTCAGCTACCACCACACTTGAAAGTGCAACGGTATGACTCTTTTCACACGATTTGAGCTTCTCTTTGATATAAAGCGGTTTCTCTCTTAAAATGAAGCTGCATATATTGGTATCGAGCATATAAAGCATCAAAAAAGCTCTCTCTCTTGTACAGGCAACTGCGCTTCACGCACAAAATCTTTTGTCTCAACAGTATCAAGACTCTCAAAAAAACGATCCCACTTATCCTCTTTTTTAGGCTTAATGATTAAGGTGTCACCTATTTTTTCAATATAAACCTCATCACTCTCAACCCTATACTCCTTAGGTATCCTGATAGCCTGACTTCTACCGTTTTGAAATACTTTGGCAATCTTTGTCATCGGAAGCTCCTTTGATATATACTATATAGTATATATTTTTGAGGCTTAAAATACTATAAATCCAAAAACGATAATGAACTACTTTTTTTAAGTATATATTACCTATTTCATAGGTTTTATAGAGATTTCATCAAGTTTTAAATCTCTATATCATCCCTGTCCCACCGCTTGGGGTCAAGGAAGGTGTCGTCATGGATATGTTTGAAGGAGGCTTTGAGCATCTTAAAGAGTTCTCTGTTCTCTTTTTCCATGCCTGCAAGCCACTCCTTGGTTGAGGCTCTGGCATGGGGCATTTTGACATTTTTGAGCATGGCAGGGCAGGCTTCATCACCGATGACCTGCAGGTTGTTCTCTGTGGCAAAGTCACGCAGCTGTCGTTCACGTACCTGAATGAGCGGGCGGATCAGGCGGAATCCTTTTCCGGTTTTGTAGATGGGAGCAAGGGTGCGTAGTGACCCGTTGTAGAACATATTCATAAAAAAGCTCTCTACCATGTCATCGAAGTGGTGCCCAAGGGCTACTTTGGTAAAACCGCCCTGCTCGGCAAACGAATAGAGTGCTCCACGCCGCATACGTGAGAAGTAGGAGCAAAACGAAGAGTTTTCGCGTATGGTGTCATTGGAGATTGCATAGATGTTGGTGTCATACACCGTATGCTTGATGCCGTACTCTTTGCAGTGTGCTACAAGGTAGTCGTAGTGCTCATCGGGCATCCCGTACTTGACTGTGCAGGCTTCAAACTCAAAGTTGAACGGGGCGTGTTTTTGAATGTGTTTGAGTGCATGCACAAGCGCAAGCGAATCTTTTCCGCCGCTGAGTCCTACCAGTACCTTGTCTCCCTCGCCGATCAGACGGAACTCCACATTGGTCTTTCCAATCACCTTAAGGAGTTTACGGCTCATGGGAATGGCTTTTGTCTCTTCGTTTCTATGTCTCATACTATTTTTTAACCTAATAGATATTGTCATTATGCATTGGTGCACAAGTGCGGAGGCAGTAGTGCCGGGAGCACTGTCCGTGCACTTGCATAATGGCGCTTTTTTTGCCTACTTTTTTCTAAAAAAAGTAGGAAGAAACCATTACTATAATAGATTATGCTTCTATCGCTTCTACCATAGAGAGGATGAAATCCGCCGAAATCTTCGCTGAACTCTCAAGAAATGCGTCAAAATTGAAACTCGCATCCATATCTGCCGCATCGGAGATGGCACGGAGAATGAAGAACGGTACATTCAATGCGTTACAGACCACCGCGACACTGGCGCCCTCCATCTCAAGCGCATGGGCTTTGAAGACCTCGCCTATCCACTCCTTCTTCTTGGGGTTTGCAATAAACTGGTCACCTGTGGCGATCACACCCTCTTTCAATTCGATGCCTTTAGCGGCAGCAACCTCTTTGGCGATATTTCTCAGTCCGACATCCGTAGGAATACACACCTCCCCCTCCGGCACATACCCATACGGATGCCCAAATGCCGTAATGTCAAGATCATGCTGACACAAACCGTCTGCGATGACCAGATCACCGATCTTCAAATCATCACAGATCGCACCGGCAACCCCGGAAAAGAGCAATATGTCACACCCGAACTTCTCAATGAGCATGGTTGCAGTCAGTGTTGCAAACACCTTTCCGATCTTCGAGTAGGCAACGACAACCTCTTTGCCTTTATATGTCCCTTCATAATATTTGTTGGCAGCATAGATTGTTGTCGTTACATTGTCCAGCTTTGCTATCAGCGGTTCTATCTCTTCGGGCATTGCGCCCATAATGGCTATTTTCATTGCTTATCCAAGTTTACTGATCTCTTCAATGGCATTTGCCAAAGACTGCATATCTGAAACCACAAAGTGCGGTTTTTTCGTCGCTTTTCGGTTCAGTCCCTTGAGTACGCCGCCATGTCCAAACTCGACATAACAGTCTACCTCATCATCAAACTTTGCAATGGACTGTTTGTAGAGTACCGGAGAGACAAGCTGCTTTGGCAGCAGTTCGAGTGCTTCGGCTTTGCTGCTGTACTTTTGGGCAGTAACATTGGAGACTACCGGTGCGGTAAACTCGTCTCTTAGCACCTCTTCGAGCTTCTGTGCCAACGGTGCCGTTGCAGACTCCAGCAGCGGACAGTGGGAAGCGACAGACATATTCAGAAGCATCGCACGTCTTGCCTTGTTCTCTTTGAGTACCGGCTCAAGTTCCTGAAGGTCGCTTTTGATCCCTGCAATGACAATCTGCCCCTGTGCATTGTAGTTGACAGGCCATACTTTTTTGCCCGCTTCTCTGAAATCTGCACAGATCTTCTCGACCGTCTCATCATCCAGCCCCAAACTCACCAGCATCCCGACATCCTGTCCTTCACACGCCTGGGCCATCAGCTTGCCTCGCAGGTTGACCAATTCGACTGCATCGATGGCATCAAGTGCCCCTACCGCTGTCAGTGCAGAGAACTCACCCAGTGAATGTCCCAGTGCATAGACCGGTTTGATCGGCAGTTCATTCTCAAAAAGTTTGTGTGCGATCGCAGAAACAAGCAAAATCGCAGGCTGTGTAAACTCGGTTTTTTCAAGATTGTCATTTTCTGTAAAGAGCAGTGCCTTAAAGTCGATCCCCGTACGCTCACCTGCCGCTTCGACCATCTCTTTTGCAATCTCTGAGTTGTTGTAGAAATCCTCTCCCATACCTACTGCCTGAGACCCCTGTCCCGGAAATAAAAATGCACATTTGACTGACATCATCATCCTTTATTTTCAAAAAATAGTATGGTGTATTTTACCATTTTAACCAAAAATCTACACACCCTTTACACACTCCTGCGATAGATTGGAATCAAAACCATATAAAGGAGACAAAGATGGCACAAAAATATATCTGCACTGTATGTGAGTACATTTATGATCCTGCCGAGGGTGATCCCGACAGTGGTATTCCTCCGGGAACACCGTTTGAGGATCTGCCTGATGACTGGGAGTGCCCCGATTGCGGTGTCAAAAAAGAGAACTTTGAGCCATATATCGAAGGAAAATAGACGCGTTAACGTGTGATCTTTCCAATCATCTCAACCAGTGCTTCACCATCTACCAGTGTGATCTGTTTCTCTTCAACAAAACGGTCGCACTCTTTGGTAAATCCGCTGGTTGTCACAACAATAGCCATATCCACACCATACTCATGCATCAGTCCGTACATTTCACGGATCACTTTAACAGTCACTTTTGCATCCTCATACTTTTTACACTGTACTATAGCACGGGTACCTCTCTTTTTCATCCACAGATCAACCCCGCCATCCGCACCATACTGTTCATTGCCCTGTACCTTCCATCCCTGTTCCCGGTAAAACAGCAGACAGAGATGTTCAAATTCCGACCAGGTAAGTTTTTTAAGTTTTTTTACAGAACGGTATTTTCTCAAATAGCGTTTGTTTTCAGAACGAAGCATCAAACGGAAAAACTGCAAAAAGAACAGCATTGCAAAAAAAAGAAGAATGGCAACAGAATATATCTGTATATCTGAATAGCTTTGCATAGAAAGATTATAGGATAAATAGCAATAAAGCATCAAAATGATGTCAAATTGACATCATTTATGTGCCTTACTTGTGTCTGTTCAGATAGTTCTTGATCTCTGCAAAAAGCTTTTTGAGTTCAAGGTGGTATTTACCGGGATATACAGGGAGTATATCAAGATTGTTGTAAACAAACAAAAGACTGATCTTTTCAGCAAGCTTTGCAACACGTTCCGCACCTATCACTTTTGCCTGTTTTTCAAGGTCTATAGCAAACTCTTTGATCTGCCATACCGCTTTGCTTTTTGCAATATCACGAAAATAGCGGTCAGACCCGTCAAAAGTCTCCATAAAATGTTTCAGTGCATCATTGTAGTCCACACCCATACTTTTTGCTTTCTGTCGTCCCTCTTCCACATTGAGTACAACTGAATTGTCCTCTTCCTCCTCGCGTTCAATCTCTTTTAGCATAGGGTAGATCCTGTTCTTCGGTGCAATCTTCGACTGAATTTTTTCCATCTCGACATACGCCTCTTCACTCTTTTTAAAGGCATCGAGAATATATTTTTCCATATTGATAATGGGTTTTCCTGCCTCACGCTTAATTTTTCTCTCTTTTACATCCTCTTCAAAAAGTGCAATAATCAACTCAAATATACTTTCCTGCATCACCGGCTTTACCAGATGGGCAGAGATATACGTTTTCTCTTCTAAGTGAGGCTTCCCTGCATCTTCAAGCAGAACAAACTTTATATCTTGTGTCTGCTGTACTTTGATGACAAGTGCCTCTATTCCCGGTGTAAGAAGGCTGTCCTCCAGCACAAAGATATCATAGTGGGCAAGGTTGCTCCCTCTTTTTTTATACTCTTCCGCACCGACATCAACCTCATATAGAAAATATTTAAACATTTTATGAAGGCTTTCCGCCACAATCCGGCTTTTACAGATAAGCAGTACCTTTTTCCCAAGCATACCGATATCGGGCAGTCTGTAGTAACGTCGGTTTCCGAGATCATTCAGTTTAAAAGGAAGTGATACTGCTATTTTCCCTGTTTCCGGATCAAATGAGGGGATGCCATCGAGTCTTTCAAGTACAGGCTTGAGTCTTACATCAAAAAAACTCTGCGCTTTTTTCATACTCAAATCAGTATGGTCTATCTCAAACATGATCGCCTCTTCATACAAAAAGTCTTCCGGTGCATGCAGTGCAAGTATCACCTCTTTATTTTCTGTATTTTGAAAAACAAACATCAAAAGCTGTGTCAGGACATGGGTAACAGATTCGAGGTCACCTTTGAGTTCTTTGGGAATAGTAGAGTCAATATCATATACCAGTTCAATCTCTTTCTCTTCTCTGATTGATTCCAATGCAGCGTAGATCGTCATCAATACCATATTGATATCAAAAGAACGTTCTATTTTTTTCATAACTCCCCTTTCTCTATAAATAATCATGATAGCACATTTATTATAATAGTTACGTTTATTTAGAGGATATCCGAATAGCCAATTTTATTAAAGTTTTGGAAGAAAGATAAAGAGAGATAGGAACTCTCCCCATCAGGGGAAAGAAAAAAGTAAAAAAATTAGTGTCCGCAGCCGCAAGCACCGTCTTCACAGTGTCCGCCGCCAACCTGACCGGTTGCCGCTTCTTCATCTGTTGCATCTCTTTCAGACATTACTGTTACAGAGAACATCAGATCTTTCCCAGCCAGAGGGTGGTTAAAGTCGATAGTAACCTCTTTGTCGTTGAATGATTTGACAACAACCTGCACAGTCTGTCCGTCTTCACCCTGACCATAGAGTGTCATTCCCTCTTTCAGGTCCACACCTTCGAACTGCTCGATAGGGAGTGTCTGTACCGCTTCAGGGTTCACTTCACCGTATGCATCTTCCGCTTTGACAAGGATATCTGCACTTTCACCCTCGTTCATACCTTCAAGCGCTTTTTCAAGACCTGGGATGATCTGCCCTTTACCTGTGACAAACTCAAGAGGCTGCGCACCTTTGTTGCTGTCTACGATCTCGTTGCTTCCTGCTTCTTTTACTTCGTACTCAATACCGACTACACTGTTTTCAGCTTTAACTGCCATAATAGTTCCTAATGTTAAATTTGGTGCTATTCTATCTAAGCAAACTTTACCAATGCTTAACAACTAAGCACGCATCTCTCCATTGCCGTAAATTTTATATTTATAAGTCGTCAGTTCGTTCAGCCCCATCGGTCCTCTGGCATGCAGCTTGTTGGTACTGATGCCCACTTCGGCACCAAAGCCAAACTCCCCGCCGTCAGTAAACTGTGTCGAAGCATTCAGATAGACACAGGAGGCATCGACTTCATTGAGGAACTTCTCTGCTGTCGTGTAGTTCTCGGTAATGATCGCTTCGGAGTGCTGTGAGCCGTACTGAGCGATATGGGCGATCGCCGCATCGACACTCTCAACCACACGGATGGTCAAAATGTTGTCAAGATACTCTGTTTCGTAGTCCTCTTGGGTTGCCGCTACCGCATCGATGATCTGTCTTGTTCGCTCACATCCGCGTATCTCGGTACCCTGTGCGGCGTACGCTTCGGCAATACGCGGCAGGATCTCTTCTGCGATCGCCACATCGACCAGCAGAGTCTCCAGTGCCCCGCAAATACCCGTACGGCGGCACTTGGCATTGACAATGACCCCCAGCGCCTTCTCAAAGTCCGCATCCTCATCGATGTAGGTATGGCACAGCCCTTTGTCATGTTTGACCACCGGAACAGTCGCATTGGTAGAAACATAGCGAATCAGCGCTTCACCTCCGCGGGGGACAATGAGATCAACATATCTCTCCTGCTTGATCAGCTTTGCCACCCCTTCTCGGCTGCTGTCAGGCAACAGGGCAATAGCCGCTTTTGGCAAGCCGTTTGCTTCCAGTACCCCCTGCAGTACATTGGCTATGGCACGGTTGGAGTGCTCTGCCTCCTTGCCCCCTTTGAGGATGGCAACGTTGCCGCTTTTAAAACAGAGGGCTCCCACATCGGCAGTCACATTGGGACGGGACTCGTAGATCACCCCGATCACCCCAATAGGCACGGTCACCTTCTCTATTTTAAATCCCGCATCGGCATACCACCCTTCCAAAACACGTCCTACAGGCTCTTTGAGTGCCGCGATCTGCTCAATGGCAGTCGCTATCCCCTCTATGCGCTTCTCATCGAGAAAGAGCCTGTCTTTAAGTGCAGCACTCAAATCATTTGCTTCTGCATTACGCATATCTTCCGCATTGGCTTCCAGAATGGCAGATGCCTCTTCCCGCAGTTTGGCTGCCATGGCACGCAAAATACGGTTCTTCTCGCTGCCGCTTAGCGTAGAGAGCACACGGCTCGATGCTTTGGCTTCTTCTAAAAATGCTTCCATCTTATCTATCCTTGCTTCAAAAAATTAAACCCTCTGAAAAACTACTCGATTCGAATTGGATCGATGACGACAAAGGAGCACTCTAACCCCTGGAAGAGGCGCTTGCGTTTGCGACTGCCAGAGTTATCGATCCAATTCGAATGTTTTTCAGAGGGTTCAATTGACTGATTTTAGCAAATAAAACCTAATAATGCTATAATCTTACACTTTAACACATGAAGAGAGGCGAAGATGCAAACCATCACCTTTATCGGAAACGGCAATATGGCATTGAGTATCGCACAGGGACTCAAAGGCAAATACAACATCGAAGTGGTCGGACGCAACAGTGACCATCTCGATGCATTTGAAAAAGCACTTGGGAAAAAAGTGCAAAAACACACTCTTGAAGAGTTCGACATCACAGACAAAACCGTACTTTTCTGTGTCAAACCGGGTAATCTTGAAGCAGTTGCCAAACAGCTCAAAGGCAAAGCGAAACTGCTCATCTCCATTCTTGCCGGGGTACCGGTGGAGAGACTGAAAAAGAAGCTTAAAAGCAAAGCCTACATCCGTGCCATGCCAAACCTCGCCGCATCGGTCGGTGCATCCATGACCACGCTGACCGGTGATGCAGACCACAGAGAAGAGGCAGAGGTACTGCTGCGCGGTGCGGGTGAAGTGTTGTGGCTGGAGAGCGAAAAGGCACTCGACATCGCTACCGCACTGGCAGGCTCAGGCCCTGCATACCTTGCCCTCATCGCCGAAGCACTTGCTGACGGTGCCGTCAAAGAGGGACTTGGCAGAGAGGATGCCATGGCAGTCATGCGCGGACTCTTTGGAGGCTTTGGTAAGCTCATTCAGGATGTCCACCCCGCCCTGCTCAAAGACGGTGTCATGAGCCCCGGCGGCACCACCGCTGCGGGATACAGCGCTCTGGAGAGAGGAAAAGTACGCGCATCATGTATGAAAGCCGTTGAAAACGCCTACAAAAAGGCACTTGAACTCTCTAAATGATTATTTGTACCCTTGTTCCACATCTCCCGATGTGGAACACCTATTTACCTCATTGATTCACCAAAACTTCTCAACTTCGATCAACCCTTCCATGCCTTCATAGTTTCTGGCAGAGCTATATCTCCAGTGTTTCGCCTCATCAACATAACCGCGTTTAACAGGATTTTCATGAATATATTTTATTTTGCCAATCATCATACTCTCTGTCTGAATAAGTTTTGGCTGGTATCCTTCTTCCCATACTTGGTAGTTTGATTCTTTTCGGTATGCTTTCTTATAAAAATGAAGCTGTTCCAAAATAGTTTTTGCATTCTCTCTCTTAAGAAGCACCAATAGCTCTTTCGCCGTATACTGTTTAAACGATTTCATCGTTTTTACCAAATCATCACTTTGAACAATCATATGTAAGTGGTTTTCAAGTATAACATAGGCATAAAGTTTTAGATTGGTATTTTTTTGAAGAAACTGTAAACAGGACAATACAATCTCCACACTCTCTTTTCTTGTAAATATCGGTAGCCAGTGCAATACTGTACATGTCACAAAGTGAGGATATGTAGGTTCATATATCTTATATCTGCTTCTTCCCATCTTCTATTTTACTATACTCCACATATTACAAGTTCTTTCTCAACCTCGTTCCACATCTCCCGATGTGGAACGCCTTAGGCATAGAAAATCTAATCTATCTCCATAATCAAAATCCAATATTGCATTTCGCGCGTGTTCCACATCAGGAGATGTGGAACAAACACGGAATATGGGGGAAAGTTCCACTTTCCTCCCCCCCCTTCGTCCCATCTTCCCCCTATTCGCCCAGTATCAACCTAACAATAACTATTATCGTTTTCTATGCAAACAGAAAATTTGACCGTTGCTTGATTTGCGGAAGAAACTTTCTATCTTTGTTTCGCATACTTTCTTACTACACACACAAATCCTGCAGCCACCTCTGTACATTTACGTTCCACATCAGGAGATGTGGAACAAGAAGGCATTGCGTAAAAAAAACTGATAGTTGTCCGCCTTGACAGCGTTGTTTGTAAGCTCATTTCTTGTCAAGAGTCTGCTTGCGTCATGTTCGAGTGTTTCGGCAAAGAAGAGTCCGGGGGAGGCGATGCCTTTTTTTCGGAGCATGCTGTAGAAATCCTGATATTCCCACTTGTGTCTGCTTTTTATGTTGTGCTCACCAAGCTTTCCTATGGCAAAGCGCCGCATGCTCAGGTCGTTATTGATATAGGTTCTGCTTTCTGCCTCAGTGACAGACTCAAGATTGCGCCCGTCATGCTCAAGGAAATAGGGAGGGATGGCCGCCATCACCGTCAGCGACCCCTCGGTGGTCACGTCGGGGACGACGATGTGCTCGGAGACCTCCTCGGCGGGGGATTTGGGGAAAGATGCGGTTTTGGCTCTATCTTGTCCTCCCGCCTGTTCTTTTCTTAGTTTTGCATTATCAACTATAGACATATTAGAACCTTTTTACTTAATTTCTATATACGCCACCACGCATACTACGAATGTCACGCACTTTATTATCAATACTGCTAAGTTTTGCCTGAAGGTTTGAAATATAAGAATCAAGCCTATTTGCCACTATCCCAATATCACTCCTTGTTCTTCCTTCTGATTCTCCGCTTAAGCCCGCAAGTGCTTCCCCAAGTTCATTTAGCCCTTGCACAAGCTTTTTATCAAGATACTCAATCTGCTCTCTGATCTCCGGCATCAGCGCATCATAGACGGCTTTGACCTGCGGGCTTGCGAACTGTACGGCCTGCGGGTCGGCGAGGTCGAGGCTTTCTTTGGCGAGCTGGGTTTTGAGTTTGAGCTGTTTTTCGATCTCTTCTTTGGCGGTATGGTGGATGTCGTTTTTTTGGAGGGAGGCGATATGCTCGGTGAACTCTTCCACATCAATATCATTGTTTTCAATATCGGCTGTATGTGGTTGCAAACGCTTACCGATACGATCAATACGATGCAATATATCTTCCTGCTGTGACTCAAGTGCCTCCATTCTCTCTGCCAACCTGTCAAACCTATACAAAACTTGTGAAGTCAGCATCTCAAGTACCATAACTTCCATATTACCTATCTTCTCATCATTCTTGGTCGCACTTTTTAGCACACCCAACAAAATTTCACCTTCCACATTGGTAAGGTCATCATTTACATTGACCACCTTTTCTGCAAGTTCATCCAATTTCTCACTACTTACTTGAGGCGTTTCCATACTCTTTCCTTTTTATGCTAATTTGTCATATCTTAGCAAAAAGAAAACATGAAAATCAACACTTTTTATCGCTGCAGATAAATTCGTCTCAGATCGGGTCTGGCAAACGGCATATAGCTGTGCCGGGTAATCACCACCGGCATCCCCACACGTACCCATCGAAAGAGTGTTGCGACCTGATCGGGATCGATATGGATACATCCATGCGACATCCAGTCGGTACTTCCCTTGTGTAAAGCATGCCCCCATCTGGTAAACTTCATCATATAAT
>JALVGO010000143.1 GCA_027029065.1 Sulfurovum sp. | reverse complement strand
TTATTGTCTCAATAACAAATGCACCATCCATCTTACACCTTTTGCAATAGAACTTCTGTAAATCTATAGCCCTCAAAGAGCGATGCTGCTGCTACATTTTTATCAAATGTCCCAATATATGCACCAGATCCAATCTTATCATCTAGTGCTACTTCTACTGTAATAGTAATATCATCTTTTTGAATATTTACTTTATCACCCACTTGCAAGCCAAATTCCTCTAAAAATGTTTCACTTGCATACAGTTTGCCTCTTTCTTGCAATTGATGCGCTTTGTTGGTAAAAGGGCTAAACTGCAAGACAGGCTCACAACGATATATAACTGTGCCATTAAACTCTGGCAACTCTGCTATTGGCTCAATATTCTTTCTTGAAAGATTTGCTTTTTTATTTTCTAAGATATAGCCTCTATTCTCTGTGCCATCATTGAGAAATTCGTTTGGTAGATCATCAAAATTGATGGCTTTATACCCTTTTTCTTCTGGAAGCTCTGGTGTAAATTCAATGGTATACTCTTTATCACTCACTCCCAAAGCTCTTGCTATGTCATTAAGCACATACCCATCATATGGCAATGCTACGTTTGTTGGCACAACTCTCTTATCTATATTTGTAAATGTCCCCTCTTGTTGGTTGAGTGCTGGCATATCCAGATCCCCATCCCCAAGGGCACTGAGAGTAAAATCCCCTTTAATGTTATAGCCTATGCTATACTCTCCAGCCTCCTCATCTAGTTCACATATGAGTGCCACGCCAAGAGAGTTTGTCTTTGGTGGAATGATGAGCACCTCAAAATCTGTAAATCTCTCTATAACCCCAGCAAGTTTTGCTATGTTTTCTGCCCTTGGATGGGTGTAGAGATCCTCGCCTAGAATGAGGGTAAAGTTATCCTCTTTAAGGCGCTTTTTGCGCTGTAAGCGGCGCACAATATCTGCAATCTCCTCTTCTCCTACACTCGCTTCTGCACTCAAATAGCCAATATCCAGCTCCTCAAACCATTTTTTAGAGATCTTTTTCTTGCTCTCTTCATCCACTAAAGCATCAAGCAGCATACCTAAGACCGCCTCTTCTGCACCAACTTCATACTTGACAAACTTCGTAACTATTGGCCTAAGCAGGTCATCTTCGATTGGATGCATATTGATAATCTCAGCTTTTCTTCTTTTGTGTGCCACTGTGTAAGCAT
>JALVGO010000142.1 GCA_027029065.1 Sulfurovum sp. | reverse complement strand
CTTCAGGTGCCCCCGACTCCCATGGCGTGACGGGCGGTGTGTACAAGGCCCGGGAACGTATTCACCACCCCATAGCTGATAGGTGATTACTAGCGACTCCGTCTTCATGCAGGCGAGTTGCAGCCTGCAATCCGAACTGGGGCGGCTTTTGGGGATTGGCTCCCCCTCGCGGGGTCGCAAACCCATTGTAGCCGCCATTGTAGCGCGTGTGTAGCCCTGGGCATAAAGGCCACACGGACTTGACGTCATCCCCTCCTTCCTCCGGCTCATCGCCGGCAGTCCCCTTAGAGTGCCCAGCCACCACGTGGGCGCTGCTGGCAACTAAGGGCAGGGGTTGCGCTCGTTGCGGGACTTAACCCAACATCTCACGACACGAGCTGACGACAGCCGTGCAGCACCTGTGCCGGCTCCCCGAAGGGTCCCCCACCCTTTCGGGCGGGGTACCACCGGCATGTCAAGCCCAGGTGAGGTTCTTCGGTCAGCATCGAATTAAACCACGCGCTCCGCCGCTTGTGCGGGCCCCCGTCAATTCCTTTGAGTTTCACCCTTGCGGGCGTACTCCCCAGGCGGTGGGCTTAACGGTTTCCCTGCGACACGCAGCTCGCCGAAGCGAGCCACATGTCTAGCCCACATCGTTTACAGCCAGGACTACGGGGGTATCTAATCCCCTTTGCTCCCCTGGCCTTCGGGACTCAGCGTCAGGAGCGCCCCAGAGAGCCGCCTTCGCCACCGGTGTTCCCCCCGATATCTACGCATTTCACCGCTACACCGGGAGTTCCGCTCTCCTCTGGCGCCCTCTAGCCAGGCAGTTTCAGGCGCAGCCTGACGGTTGAGCCGTCAGATTACACACCTGACTTGCCTGGCCGCCTACTCCCCCTTTAAGCCCAGTAATTCCGGGTAACGCTTGCCCTCCCCGTATTACCGCGGCTGCTGGCACGAGGTTAGCCAGGGCTTCCTCTGGGAGTACCGTCAAGGGGCAGGGCTATTCGCCCTGCCCCCCTTCGTCCTCCCTGACAGCGGTTTACACCCCGAAGGGCGTCTTCCCGCACGCAGCGTCGCTGGGTCAGGCTTTCGCCCATTGCCCAAATTTCCAGCCTGCTGCCCCCCGTAGGGGTGGGGCCCGTGTCTCAGTGCCCCTCGGGCCGGCCGCGCTCTCACGCCGGCTACCCGTCATAGGCTTGGTGGGCC
>JALVGO010000141.1 GCA_027029065.1 Sulfurovum sp. | reverse complement strand
TCCATAAGCTCAGATTTTCCTGTTTTTTTGCGCTTCTCTCTTTCAGCTTTAATAGTCTTAATAGCATCATGCACCGCTGGACCAAAGAGTTTTTCTAGCTCTTTAATAGGAATACGATCACTTCCTTCAATAATTTTTCCCTCACTATCAAATTTTGGC
This sequence comes from Sulfurovum sp., assembly GCA_027029065.1. Next base: position 1,030 of record JALVGO010000141.1, on the reverse strand, counting down.
GGCGCATCCACTGGCGGAACATAGTAGACATTTGGCTGCGTGCCGTAGTCTGGACGAAGTGGAAGAGCTACTTTGTATTTATGCACAAGTTTATATACTTGGCTCTCCTCATCATCCAAAAATCCTACAAACCTAATCCTTCCAACACAGCTTTGCGCACATGCTGGCGGGAGTCCTTGCTCAATTCTTGGGAAGCAGAGGATACACTTTTCGCTTTTGCTAATTTTTGGGTTGAAGTAGATCTTTTTGTATGGACACCCTGCAATACAGTAGCGATACCCTTGACATCTATCAAGATCTACCAATACTACCCCATCCTCTTCGCGCTTAAATATCGCATCTCTTGGACACGCACTCAAACACCCAGGATTGGAGCAGTGGTTACAGATACGCGGCAGATAGAAAAAGTAGTTATCATTTGGGAAGTTGCCCGCTCCCTGGTCTTCATCCCAGTTGGGACCCCAAGTAGGGCTTTGATCTGGGCGAATCCCAGGCTCTACTCCACCATCAATCAAATTTTGTGATGCAAGAGAGTCGTAGTTGTAATCCCAAGGCACACCATAATCTGCCTCTATATTTGGGATGATGCCCGGCTGCAAGTCGCCAGCTGCATCAAATCCCCCGCCAAGCTCCATCCATTTCTTTGGATACCCATCCCCTGGATAGGTCTCCACATTGTTCCAATACATATATTCGCGACCATTCCTGTTAGTCCATTGTGTTTTACAAGCAACTGTACAGGTTTGGCATCCGATACATTTGTTCAGATCCATTACCATCGCTAATTGTCTTTTAGACATACGCCACTCCTATTAATATGTAAACTTGGTAGATTTTTCTATATCGACTGCGCCATCATACGCATACTGGTTACCATCCCAAAGACCACCAAACTTGAGATGTCCCCAACCATCTGCCATCTCCAAGAGATTCAGTGACATTGGCACTACATCGTTGTGCCCTTTGTTGAAGAGGTATTGATACGGCTCCCAACCATGCTCCATCACTAGTGTATCCGGCGCAACTGAGG
>JALVGO010000140.1 GCA_027029065.1 Sulfurovum sp. | reverse complement strand
GCTTTGGGCTACTTGCTAGCATCGATAATAAGCCATCACACCAAAATGTGGATGATGCTATAAAATCGCTTGAAAGAATGATGCACAGAGGCGCAATTGCTGCAGATGGCAAGAGCGGGGATGGGAGCGGACTGCTCTTTTCAATGCCGCATAAATTTTTCAAAAAAATCTCTGCTCAGGAGGATTTTGTCTTACCAAATATCTATGCTGTGGCAGTGGTTTTTTATAAAAATGAAGAGAATTTGCAGGTCATTAAGGAGTATTGCGCTAAGAACGATTTAAAGGTTTTGCATATTCGTCGCGTGCCCATCAATACAGAGGCTTTAGGGGAGCTTGCCAAAGAGACACTACCAAATATTGTGCAAGTATTTGTAGCACCCAACTCATTAATAGCTACAAAAAGATTTGAAGCTCTTTTGTATCTAACAAGAAGAGAGATAGAAAAAGCACTCATTGATGATGAGGATTTTTATATCCCTACATTTTCTAGCAAAATGATTGCCTACAAAGGGCTTGTTATGCCCACCTATATCAAGATGTTTTATCCCGATTTGCAAGATGAGGATTTTGAGGCAAGTTTTGCTTTGTTTCACCAGCGCTTCTCTACCAACACTTTGCCAAAATGGAAACTAGCTCAGCCCTTTAGAATGATTGCGCACAATGGTGAAATAAACTCCGTAACTGCCAATAGATACAATGTGCTTGCAAAGTGTGAATCACTTAAAAGTGAAGTTTTTTCACCAGAAGAGCTAGAGCGCATTTTACCGCCACTTGAGCCAGAGGCTAGCGATAGCAAGAGTTTAGATAACTTTTTTGAGTTTTTGATAGTCAATGGCGTGGAGTTCTTTAAAGCTGCGCGAGCTCTCATTCCAGCTCCTTGGCAAAATGCTCCCCATATGGATGCACAACTTCGTGCCTATTATGAGTATACAAGCACCTGCTTTGAGGCGTGGGATGGACCGGCTGCAGTGAGTCTTACAGATGGGCGCTATATTGGGTGTGTGCTAGATAGAAATGGCCTTCGCCCAGCAAAATATATCATCACCAAAGATAGAAGACTTATCATTGCAAGTGAGTATGGGATCTTACAAGTGCCAGAAGAGAATATAGTTGAGAGAGGAAGGCTGCAAAGTGGCGAAATGATTGCTTTGGATCTCAAATATGGCGTAATTTTGAAAAATGAAGATATTA
>JALVGO010000139.1 GCA_027029065.1 Sulfurovum sp. | reverse complement strand
TACCATTCCCAAAGTTAGACTTCCATTGTATATCAGGCGGCATGTTGCCGACATGAAACCTGTGAGGGCGGTCGGTATCCCAGAGCGCTGTGGGGTCGTTCGTGATTGTAATGGTGCCGCCACTGTTCGATAATGACCTGGGCCTCTTTCTTGCTTGCGAACCATTCCCTACTCAGACATTCGTCTCTGAATTTGCCGTTGAAGCTTTCGATGTAGCCGTTTTGCCAGGGAGATCCCGGTTCGATAAAGGCAGGACCGATGCGATGGCTCGTGAGCCATTTGATCACCGCCTTGGCCGTAAACTCCGGGCCGTTGTCGGAACGGATAAAGGCGGGCTTGCCATAAAGGCTCATGAGCCTGCTAAGGGTCTCGATCACATGGCTTGATCGGATGGAGGAAGCCACTTCAAGCGCCAAACACTCTCTTGTATATTCGTCCACCACCGCCAGGATCTTGAGCTTTCTTCCGTCTGCCGTGCGGTCACTGACGAAATCGTAACTCCAGACATGGTTCGCCCGGACACTGACCGGGGTGATGAGATCACCGCCCGGTCGTTTCTTTTTGGGTCTGCGTTTGGGCAATTGCAGATTGAGCATCTTCCAGATCCGATAGACCCGTTTGGCGTTGATCGGCTCCTTCCGTTGCCAGGCCAGTATCGCACCGATACGCCTGTAGCCAAAGCGCGGGTACTGTTCGCTAAGCTGTTTGATCGGCTCGATCAGTGCTTTGTCTTTTTCGGGTTGTTTGGGAGTGTAGGCAAGCAGGGATCGACTCACCCCAAGCATACGACACGCCTGCCGCCGGGAGATACCACGGTGCATCATCATGCGCACCGCCTCTTTCTTCGCAGCAGGCGTCACCACTTTTTTTCGGTGATCTCCTTGAGTGCTTCGTTGATCAGCATCTGCTCGGCCAGGAGCTTTTTGAGTTTGGCGTTTTCCTTTTCCAGGGCTTTGAGCCGTTTGACCTCCGAGACGCTCATTCCCCCGTAGGTCCGCTTCCACTTGTAGAAGGTCTGTTCACTGATATTGTATTTGCGGATCACCTCACGCTGGGTATCGGCACGCTGTGCCTCTTGCAAGATCGCAACGATCTGCTCCTCCGTAAATCGCTTTTTCATGGTTGAATCCTCCGTTAGTAGGGTTATTGTAGACTAACTTTGGATTTGGCCTGAAATTTGGGGAGCAGGTCA
>JALVGO010000138.1 GCA_027029065.1 Sulfurovum sp. | reverse complement strand
AAATGTATGGCCGGGAGAGGGGGATTCGAACCCCCGGAGGTGTTACCCTCACCGGTTTTCAAGACCGGCACATTCGACCACTCTGACATCTCCCGACAGTGAAAAGAAGTATGCAATTTTATCTTAAAAAGATAAGAGCTGCATAAAGTTATATGGAGGAACCAGCCGGACTCGAACCGGCGAATAGCAGCTTTGCAGGCTGCGGCCTTACCAACTTGGCGATGGTTCCATTAAAGAGGTGGGTGGTACCCGGAGCCGGACTTGAACCGGCACGGTCACAATGACCGGGGGATTTTAAGTCCCCTGTGTCTACCATTCCACCACCCGGGCTTCAAGGTACCCTATAACTGTTTTGTTTAAAGAACGTCAAACTTATGGTTAAAAAGTCTGATGATTGTTTTTTTAGGCAAGTTTTTGCATTTTATGGAGCGGGCGAAGGGATTCGAACCCTCGGCCCTCACCTTGGCAAGGTGATGCTCTACCCCTGAGCTACGCCCGCACATCCATACCGTTTTCAAGTGGTATACCTGAAATCGGAGTGCGATTATAACCAATTTTTTTTTAAATGTAAATAGTATTTGTGCTATAATCGGCAAAATTTTTAAAAAAGGCACACAATTATGAGAAGTGACGAGATAAAAAAGGGGCACAACCGTGCTCCGCATCGTAGTTTGCTGCGTGCAACCGGGCTGAGAGACGAAGACTTTGACAAACCCTTTATCGGGGTGGCAAACTCCTTTATTGAACTGATTCCCGGACACTACTTTTTAAATAAGGTAGCCGAGATCATCAAGGATGAGATCCGTGCCAACGGGTGTGTTCCTTTCGAGTTTAACACTATTGGTGTCGACGACGGTATCGCGATGGGGCATGACGGTATGCTCTACTCTCTGCCAAGTCGTGAAATCATCGCCAACTCTGTTGAGACCGTTATGAATGCCCATAAACTTGATGCGATGATCGCCATCCCAAACTGTGACAAGATCGTTCCGGGAATGATTATGGGTGCACTGCGTGTCAATGTCCCCACTGTTTTTGTCTCCGGAGGACCGATGGCAGCAGGACACCTTGAAGATGGCACACCTATTGACCTTGCTACCGCATTTGAAGCTGTAGGACAGTATGAAGCGGGAGAGATCAGCGAAGAAAAGCTTACAGAGATCGAATGTAACGCCTGTCCAAGCGGTGGTTCATGTTCGGGAATGTTTACAGCAAACTCTATGAATACCCTGATGGAAGCGATGGGTATCGCACTCCCGGGTAACGGTACTATACTGGCGCTTACTCTGGAACGTGAAGCACTTTACCGAAAAGCTGCCAAACGCATCTGTGATATAGCAAAATCTGACGAAAAAACGCGTGAATCATACAGACTTAGAAACATTCTCAATGAAAAAGCTGTACGCAACGCCTTTGCTGTCGATATGGCGATGGGAGGAAGCTCCAATACAGTACTTCACATGCTTGCCATTGCCAAAGAGGCAGAGGTTGACTTCAATCTCAAAGATATCAATGCCATCAGCAAACGTGTCTCCCATATTGCCAAGATCTCTCCGTCACTAACAACTATACATATGGAAGATATCAACAAAGCCGGCGGCGTCAATGCTGTTATGCATGAGATGAAAAAGCGCGGAGAAGACATCCTGCTGGATAATCCGACCATTACCGGAGAGAGTCTCTATGAGCGTATTAAAGATGCCAAAATCCTCGATACTGACATCATCCATACCATTGACAACCCCTACTCTGAAGTAGGCGGTCTGGCAATCCTCTACGGGAACCTTGCCGAGCAGGGAGCAGTGATCAAAACTGCCGGAATCACAGGTGACCGTGTTTTTACAGGTAAAGCAATCTGCTTTAACTCACAGGATGAGGCGATCGAGGGTATTCTTGCAGGCAAAGTCAAACCTGGACATGTCGTTGTCATCCGTTACGAGGGTCCCAAAGGTGGCCCTGGTATGCAGGAGATGCTCAGCCCGACCTCTCTGATCATGGGGCTTGGTCTTGGGGACAAAGTTGCCCTCATTACCGACGGACGTTTCTCCGGTGCAACCAGAGGGGCAAGCATTGGGCATGTAAGCCCGGAGGCGGCGGAAGGCGGCATGATTGGTCTGCTTGAGGATGGCGATGAAATTCACATCGATGTTGACAACTATATCCTTCGCGTCAATCTTGACGAAGAGACCATTGCCACACGCAAAGCAAACTTCAAGCCGGTTGTCAAACCGCTCAAAAGCAAATGGCTCAGACAATACAGAGCGTTGGTTACCAATGCAAGCAATGGTGCTGTCCTCGAAGCAGAGTAGGCACACATACATGGCGTCCGGTACGCCAACGTCAAAAGCTTCTAAAAAATATTTACTATACGTTTTTGAATCGAGGTAAAAACGTACACATCCTGCACGTTTCTTGAAGAGAGCTGCCCTTAAGGCAGACTTTTACAGGGAAGCAACCCGTCTTGCGCCTTTGAATCTTTGGGAGTAGAAAGGCTTGTTAAGGCTTGTAATAACAACCTTTTTCTTCGCAGAACTTGCATGAATAAATTTCCCGTTCCCGATATAGATACCGACATGGTTTACATACCCCTTTCGATGCTTGGAAGTATCAAAAAATATCAGGTCTCCGGGCTGGAGTTCACTGCGTTTTACAGGGATACCGAACTTTGACTGCTGTATTGCACGTCTTGGGATTTTGATACCGTTAAGCTTACATACATAGCTGGTAAGCCCGGAGCAATCAAATGTATTTTTTTGTCCTGTCGCACCCCATACATAACGCTTTCCAAGCTTCTGTTTTGCCAACTCGATAATCCGCTTGGAGATAGGTGAAAGCTTCCCTTTGTATAGTTTTTTACTGAAAACAATATCGTTCAGTGTGATTTTTTTTGCTTTTTTTGCATTGAACCTGACAACTTTTTTGGAATTTATGCGTACCAATGCACGCGCCAAACGTTTTTCCTGGCGTTTTACTTTATGAGAGGCTATATGTTTTCGGTGCTGCTTGTTTCCTGCCGCTACCGGAACCTTGATTGTTTTTCCTGCCTTGAGTACTGTTTTCTTCGATAAGCCGTTTGCTTTGCACAATGCAGCAATTGTTGTATGGTGTTTCTTGGCTATCGTATAGAGCGACTCCCCTTTTTTGACTTTGTGTGTCACAATTTTTGCAGCTGCCTGTGATGCAACCGCTACCATGGTGAGTACGATCAGTATGCGATACAGTCCCTTCAATCAATCCTCCTTGTAGTATCTCTACAGTATTATATACTAAAAAATATTGTCTGTATTCTATCTCTATTCGATTAATCAACTATCAATGAATATTTAAAAATATCTTAAAAACAGGATAATGTATGGTGTAGTCTATAAGGAGGAGGAGAGGGTTTCCTCTCCGAAAGGAAAGGGTATGTTACTTCTTAAGTGGTGTCACATACATATTGATATAGCGTCCTTCCTGTTTTGGAGGAGACTCAAGCTGTGCGATATCTTCAAGCATGGGCCAGACACGGTTAAGTACCTCTACACCCCATTCCGGGTTTGCCATCTCACGCCCTCTGAGGAATACCCTCAGTTTGACATGCTTGCCTTTTTCAAGAAACTCGCGCGCATGTTTCACTTTGTAGGCAATGTCATTTTCAGCGATCTTGCAAGAGAATTTTACCTCTTTGACTTCGATCTTCTTCTGATTTTTTCTTGCCTCTTTTTTCTTCTTTTCAAGCTGATATTTATGCTTGCCGTAGTCCATGATCTTGGCAACAGGGGGTTTGGCATCTGGCGATACAAGTACCAGATCCAACCCTTTCTCTTCTGCGATCTTCAGTGCTTCATCTCTGGAAATGATGCCAAACTGCTCACCGTCATCTCCCAACACTCTTAGTTCACTTGCTCTGATTGCATCATTCATAATGGTGCTGTCAGGCTTCTTTCTTCCCCTGTTGTTTCTATCGTTTTGTCTACTCAAATTGTTCCTTCTGTAAGTTG
>JALVGO010000137.1:4756-11263 GCA_027029065.1 Sulfurovum sp. | reverse complement strand
CCGTCATCTCCCAACACTCTTAGTTCACTTGCTCTGATTGCATCATTCATAATGGTGCTGTCAGGCTTCTTTCTTCCCCTGTTGTTTCTATCGTTTTGTCTACTCAAATTGTTCCTTCTGTAAGTTGTTTGGTTAATTCTACCATAAATTCGTCTTGTGTAAGATTATACTGCTGGCGTGTTCTTCGGTTACGGATGGCAACCGTATTGTTTGCCACCTCTTCGTCTCCGACAATCACAACATATGGGACACGCTTCTTCTCTGCCGTTCTGATACGCTTGTTGAGGGAATCATTCTTATCGTACACCTCTGCATCGATCCCTTCCATGCGCAGCTTTTTCTTAAGCGCAAAGGCGTAATCGGCATGCGTATCGGAGATCGGTACAAAGATCACCTGTGTCGGTGCGATGAAGAAGGGGAACTCTCCGGCATAATGCTCGGTCAAAATACCGATAAAACGCTCAAAACTTCCCAAAATAGCACGGTGGAGCATCACCGGACGTTTGCGGCTGTTGTCTTCGGCGACATACTCTACATCGAAACGCTCAGGTAGGTTGAAGTCCACCTGAATGGTCCCGCACTGCCACTTACGCCCAATGGCATCGGTGATCTTAATGTCGATCTTTGGTCCGTAGAAGGCACCGCCACCCTCGTCGATGGTGTAAGGCAGGTTGTTGCCCTCAAGCGCCTCTTTAAGCCCCTGTGTTGCCGTCTCCCATACCGCATCATCCCCAATAGCCTTTTCAGGCTTGGTAGCGATCTCCATGGTGTATTCAAACCCAAAGAGTTTCATGACTGCATCGACAAAAGAGACGACATCCAATACTTCAGAAGCGATCTGCTCGGGGGTACAGAAGATATGGGCGTCATCCTGTGTAAACTCACGTACACGCAGCAGCCCATGCAGGACACCGGACTTCTCATGGCGGTGTACCACACCATACTCATAGTAGCGCAGCGGCAGGTCACGGTAGGACTTCTGCGTCTGCTTGAAGATCTGAATATGTCCGATACAGTTCATCGGCTTGATACCGTACTCCTGCTCATCGATCTCGGTCAGGTACATATTCTCACCGTAACAGGCGTAGTGTCCTGAAGTTCGCCACATATCTGCCTTGAGGATCTCAGGACCACGTACCGGTTCATAGCCGCGTGTGAGGTGCGCTTTGTGAAGAATCTGCTCCAGCTTGTAGCGCAGTTTCGCACCCTGAGGCATCCAGAACGGCAGCCCTGCACCGGACTCTTCGTTGAACATAAAGAGTTCCATCTCAGTACCGATCTTACGGTGATCCCGCTTCTTTGCCTCTTCAAGCATGGTCATATAGGCTTTGAGAGCTTCTTTGGTTGCAAATGCTACCCCGTAGATACGTGTCAGCATCTCGGCATTCTCGTCTCCGCCAAGGTAGGCACCCGCCACACGGGTAAGCTTGAAGTTGTTCAAAAAACGCAGTGCCGGCACGTGCGGTCCGCGGCAAAGGTCTTCGAAGTCACCCTGCTTGTAGATGGAGACCTTCTCATCCGGGATATTTTTAAGTACCGCCTGCTTGAGATCATCGTGGGCAAATTTTTCAAGCGCTTCGGCTTTGGAGATCTCATACTTTTCAATCTTGTACTTCTTTTTGATGAGCTCTTTCATCTTCTTTTCGATCTTTTTGAGATCCTCTTCGCCGATCTTCTCATTTACACGGAAGTCATAATAAAACCCCTCATCTACGACAGGACCGACAAAAAACTGTGCATCCGGATACAGCTCTTTAATTGCCTGCGCCATCAGGTGTGCCGTAGAGTGGCGAATGATCTCCAGTGCTTTTTCACTGTTATCATATTCTATAGGAGAAGCGTTACAGTTCTCTCCTGCACTTTGGGTATCGATAATATTGCCCTGGTTATCCAGGTATCCGATAAGATTTTCGCTCAAAACAAACCTTTTCTGTAAAAATGTGTGACACTCACAGGTGCCCTGAAAATGGGGCTATTATAGCTAAAATCAACTTTTATTCTCAATGCATAGGAGCAAGAGCCTGTGCGAAACTACTGTTTCTCCTGCTTCTTCTCTTCTGCTTGATCACGTATCTCATGATAGAAGTAGTGGTATCTCTCTTCATCTTTTTTGGCTCTATACATCGCTTCATCCGCATATTTTGCCAGAAGCATCGCACTATGGTTATCTTCGGGATAGAAGCTGATACCGATACTCAGCTCTATCGGCACAATGAGACTGCCTACTTTATGGCGACCAATTACATTACGCTCCAGTTTGGCAATGAACTTGTCCATATAGACCTTTTTACGCTTGGTAATAATAACAAACTCATCTCCTCCCAGACGGGCGATAAAATCATCTTTGTCAATATTTTCAGAAAGTCTGCGGGCGACCTCTTTTAGTACCTCGTCACCGATATGGTGCCCATGGGTATCATTGATTGCTTTAAACTTGTTAAGGTCAATAAAGAGCAGAGAGAAAGGTTCTTTTTCATGAAGCAGTTCCATCATCTTATCTTTATACTGTTTACGGTTTGCCACACCGGTCAGTTCATCATAGTTTGCATCGTACGAAACATCATTGAGTGTCTGTGTCAATTCATTATTCTCTTCATGCACGCGGGTAATCACACGCAGATAGAAGAATGGAATCAGAAATGTCGTAATGGCAAATGTAGCGATAATGTCACTGTGTGCCTGCCAATACGAAGAGTAAGTCAACAGTGCAACCCATGAAGCACCGGCAAACAGCAAACTCGAATAGAAAAATGAGATGCCAAAACTCAAACCGCTCCGCATCACGATCAAAATATACAACGGCAACAAAAAGAGCCCGATTTCACCATAGGTAATGATAAGAAAAGTAAGTACAGCCAGATCCGAAGCAATTAAAAGGTTTTTTCGAACAGTCACTAAGGCAGAGGGGTACGCCGATATAAAATAGTAGTGTGCCATAGAAAAGAGTGTCAAAGCAAGCAGCACAAACCCTGTCAACACCGACTTTTCGGCCATCACACCACTGCTTTGTCCGGAAAGTACAAAAGCCAGAAGGGTAAGCACCACCAAAGCAAGAAACCGGTCACTTGCGTATTTTCGCTCTTCCTGATAGTAGATATTTTGTGTAAGCATATTTTTTGTCCTGATTTAAGTATGTATCATCATACATGGAAAATACTTAAACCATGAAAAGGGTCGGCTACATCATATTTTGACAGGCAATATACGTTTTTATTTGAAGGTTTTCAGAAGGAGGAGAGGCTGTCAATCAAGGGGAGGAGGAGAAGCCCCTCTCTCCTTCTTATTCGCAGTATAGTGATTTTGTGTGAAATGTTTGTGTAGCCATCATAATAAAACTGCAACAAAACACCTTCCAGTAGAGCCAAAATAAGCATTTTTATTTTATTTTTCATACCGGAGTTAGGTAAAATGGTAAAAATGGCTTATTTTGGATTTTAAATAGGCTATTTTGGATATAAGGAGAATTTATAAGAATTAGGAAATGGTAGCACAAAAAATACTTTTATCAACCTTAAACCCAAATCCTTTATTCTCAAGACTCAGCGCTCAAGACTTTTTCCCTACTGACATCCAACGCACTCCTGACTTCTGTCTTCTATATCATTCGTACTCTCTGGTGACTGGCTTCTCAGGTAGTAGGTGGACTTGAGTCCAAACTTCCATGCGTTCATATATATCTCGTTGAGATACCGTCCACTGGCTTTGTCAAGCGTGATAAAGATGTTCAGCGACTGTCCCTGGTCGAGCCACTTTTGGCGAATGGCACCGGCTTTGATCAGCAGGTTCTGGTCAAGGTCGTATGCCGGGGTGTAGTACTGCCAAGTATCCGGCGAGAGGTTCGGTACGACAACAGGGATGAGCCCGGAAAGGTTCTCTTCAAACCATTTACGCTTGTAGACCGGTTCGATCGCCTGTGTGGTTCCTGTAAGGATAGAGATGGAACTTGTCGGCGCCACTGCCATGAGGTAGCCGTTTCGCATACCGTCTTTCTTGACCTTTTCTCGCAGTCGCTGCCAGTCGTGGGTATAGCCGAAGAGTCCGCCTCTGTCAACCAGTTTGCAGGCATTTTCATTTGCTTTGTCAATCGGCAAGATCCCTTTTGACCAGTCCGAACCTTCAAAGTTGGGGTAGGTACCCTTTTCAAGTGCCAGGTTGCTGGAGGCTTCTATGGTGTAGTATGAGAAGGACTCCATCACCTCATCGATCTTTTCAAGATGTTCCGGGCTTCCCCACTCTATTTTGTGTTCTGCCAGCATCTGCGCTTCCCCCATGACACCCAGACCGATGGAACGGGACTTCTCGTTGGTCTTCTTCACCTTTGCCAACGGATAGAAGTTCAGGTCAATCACATTGTCAAGCATACGCACTGCTACAGGAACAACCCGTTCAAAATCCTCTTTGGTGTTGATCTTGGAGAGGTTGACAGAAGCAAGGTTACACACGGCTGTATCGCCATCGATCTTCTCTTTGTCAACGATCCATATTTGTCTGCCATTGAGGCTGTCAAGTGCTGTCACCTTCTTGGCAGGTTTGGTCACGCCACTGTCAACTGTCAATAGTTCATTCTCTTCATACGACTCGGTTGTACTGTCTTCAAAGACAAAGCGTATTTTGTAGTGGTTGGGGCTTGTATTCTGGAAGATCTCCGTACAGAGGTTCGTACTGCGGATAATCCCTGCATGCTTGTTGGGGTTGGCACGGTTTGCCGTATCTTTGAAGGACAGGAACGGGTTTCCTGTCTCAAAGTAGGAGCGGAGAATCTCTTTCCATAGCCCTTTGGCAGAGATACGCTCTCTGGTAATCTCATCGTCGCTGTTTTCAAGTTCAACATAACGTTTCTCAAACTCCTCACCGTAAAGTTCTGTCAACTCCTTGACTTCAAACGGATCGAAAAGTGTCCACATCTCGTCATTGGCGACACGCTCCATGAAAAGGTCGTTGATCCAGAGTGCTGGGAAAAGATCGTGTGCACGGCGGCGCTCCTCTCCGGAGTTCTTTTTGAGATCGAGGAAGTCTTTCACATCCACATGCCACGGCTCAATGTAAACAGCAATCGCCCCTTTACGGGTACCAAGCTGATCGACAGCGATGGCAACATCGTTGGCGATCTTAAGAAACGGTACGATCCCCCCTGCAGCATGCTTGTGTCCGTCAATGAAAGAACCCATACCCCTTACCTGTGTCCAATCCCAGCCGATACCGCCGCCGAACTTGCTCAGCAGTGCCATCTCTTTGTAGCCGTCAAAGATCCCTTCAATATTGTCAGGTGTGGAACCGATGTAGCAGGAGCTGAGCTGGTGTCTTGGGGTACGTGCATTGGAGAGCGTCGGTGTTGCCGCCATCACTTCAAACTTGCTCAGAATATCATAGAACTTCTTCGCCCATGTCTGACAATCAAACTCATTTTGCGCAAGGAACATCGCCACCGCCATAAAAAGCTGCTGCGGCAGCTCGATCGGTACACCCTTTCTGTCTTTGATAAGATAGCGGTCATAGAGCGTACGGATACCAAGATAGGTAAACTGCAGATCTCGCTCAGGCTTGATGTAGTCATTGAGGTCATCGAGGTCATACTTGTCTTTGAGCCCCAACACAATGCGTCCCTCTTTCTCCCCTCTTTCGAAATACTCTCTGAGGTGATTGTAACCGGTAAATCCGGTGACTTTGTGATAGAGATCGTACAGGAAAAGACGCGCAGCGACAAATGTCCAGTTTGGACGATCAATATCGATCTTGTCAACCGCTGTTTTGATAAGGGTTGTCTGGATCTCCTCAGAGGTGATCATGTCACGAAACTGCAGTTTTGCATCGACCTCCAGCTCACTCTGGCTGACCCCCGCAAGCCCCTCTACCGCAGCTGAGGTGTACTTTTGGATCTTGGTAACATCCAAGGTCTCTACTCTACCGTTTCTCTTTACAACACGAATCATACATACTCCTGAATTATCGGCAAAAAACAACATGCCAGTGACATTTGGATACCCACTTTTTGAGGGTAAAAGATTACCCGATTTTACTCAAATTATTGTTAAGTGTGTTTGAAATTCTGTATCATTTTTCAACAATATTTTTATAAGGAAATGTAATAGTTTTACAAGCACAGCACTGCAGGGCATTTGCAAAAATATAAGCAGATTTTTTAGTGATGAGTGATGAGCGCTGAGGGTTAAGGATTAAGGGTTAAGGGTTAAGGATTAAGGATTAAGTGCTAAGGATTGAGAATGCAGGGCGTAGGGTGTACATAGGTACACTCCAACAGTAAATAGGCAGAGTGTGCCGCAGATTTGAGGTTTAAGGTTTAAGGGTTAAGTACTAAGGATTAAGGGATCGGGGGGATTGTCTCCAAACCCAAATAGGCGGAGTATGCTGTAGATTTCTCACAGAGAGTGCAAGCACAAGGAGGGTTGTGCCGAGGGAGCTTGCTACAAGCAAGACTGAGCGTACTCCTCCGAAGATGCAGTGCAATCCCACTTCAAAAACCAAATAGGCGAAGTGTGCTGTAGATTT
>JALVGO010000137.1:3187-4656 GCA_027029065.1 Sulfurovum sp. | reverse complement strand
CAGTGCAATCCCACTTCAAAAACCAAATAGGCGAAGTGTGCTGTAGATTTGAGGGTTGTGCCAAAGGAGCTTACGAACAGTAAGTGACTGCGCGCATCTCCCTCAAAGATACAGTGCAATCCGCCTATTTGAAGACGCGATCGAAGATTTTGTCTACGTTCTTGGTGTAATAGTCGTAGTTGAAACACTCCCTGATCTGCTCCTCACTCAGCTTCTCTCTAAGCTCTTTGTCTTCAAGCAGATACTGCAGGTAGAGCGATTCGCCTTTTTCGTTAGTAGTCGGTTTGCCCTGCTGGATCTCTTCCCATACTTTCATGGCGTTGCGCTGTACGATCTTGTAGGCATCTTCACGGCTGACGCCTGCTTTTGGCAGTTCGAGAAGGACACGCTGAGAGAAGACAAGTCCGCCGGTAAGGTTGAGGTTTTTCATCATGTTTTCAGGCATGACGGTCATGTTGGCAATGACACCGTTCATACGGTGGAGCATGAAGTCTGTCGTGACAAAAGCGTCCGGCAGCCAGAATCTCTCGGTAGAGGAGTGGGAGATGTCACGCTCATGCCAGAGGGCGACATTTTCCATTGCAGGGGTTGCGTAGGCTCTGATGATGCGCGCGAGTCCTGTGATGTTCTCTGTGAGGATCGGGTTACGCTTGTGCGGCATGGCAGAAGAGCCCTTCTGTCCTTTGGCAAAGTACTCCTCTACCTCATAAACCTCTGTACGCTGCCAGTGTCGTACCTGTACGGCGAACTTCTCTACCGAAGATGCCAGCAGTGCCAGTGCGGAAGCAAGACGCGCATAGCGGTCACGCTGGATGACCTGATTGGAGACAGGTGCGGGCTTGAGTCCGAGCTCCTCCATCGCATACTCTTCAAGCTCAAGCGGGGCATGTGCGAAGTTACCCATCGCGCCGCTGATCTGCCCTACTCTGATGACTTCCATTGTCTCTTCAAGATTTTTGAGGTGTCTTGCCATCTCGTCATACCAGACTGCCAGCACCAGACCAAAGGTGATAGGCTCACCATGGATACCGTGACTGCGTCCGACCATGAGTGTCTTTTTGTGCTCGAAGGCTCTCTTTTTGATCGATTCCATCATCATTTTGACATCTTCGATGATGATCTTGAGTGAGCGTACCATCTGCAGTGCTACAGCAGTATCGACTGTATCAGAACTGGTCATCCCATAGTGGAACCAGCGACTCTCCTCACCCAGTGTCTCAGAGACCGATGTGGTAAAGGCGATAAGGTCATGACGTGTGACCGCTTCTATCTCATCGATACGCTCTACTGAGAAGCCCGCATTCTCTATGATCTTTTTAGCATCCTCATCAGGAATAAGCCCCAATTTGTTCCATGCTTTGACAACCGCCAATTCAACATCAAGCCATGCCTGATACTTTGCCTGCATAGTCCAGTTGTCTGCCATCTCTTTACGTGAATAACGTTCTACCATACTAACCCTTTACAGA
>JALVGO010000137.1:0-3087 GCA_027029065.1 Sulfurovum sp. | reverse complement strand
ATCAATGATGACTATTCGGAGTGTAAGCATAAGGTATTTATTGACAACGAAGGCAAGTCTGCGCACACAGATTTCACTCCTCTGTATTATGATGCCACACTTGATGCCACTCTGGTTGCATGCTATCCTCTCACAGGCAGAACCCACCAGATAAGAGTCCATTTGTTTCACGTGAAACACCCTATTTTGGGGGATCCCATTTATGGCACGACATTCCAAACCGCCAACCATTATCTGGAAGACACCCTCACCCCAAAGCAACGTCTGGAACAAACCGGTGCCACACGGCTTATGCTCCATGCACAGACCCTGAAATTTCCTTATGGAGCGACCTATTTTATTGAGAGTAAAGTTGATTTTGGAGGGATGAAAGGAGAAATCTGTCCGAAAGAAAAGCGGAGGTTTAATGAAGGTTGAGAGTTGAGTGCTGAGAGTTGAGCGCTGAGGGAATTAGGAACTAGTGTGTTGATTATTAGGGTGGGAGTGAAAATTAAAAATTGGTAATTGGTGTCTTGGTGGGGGAGTTTTAAAATAGAAGCTTTTCAGAATGAAAAGCATACCGACACTATTCACTATTCACTCTTAATTCTTCACTTCACGCAAAGCGTGACTATTCCTCATCCCGGTTTGCATCATAGATGAACCATCCGCCACCAACACCGACTACCAACACAATAAAAACAAGCAATGCAATCTGTACATCAGGCATACTACACCTCTCCTTTGGCTTCCTGCTCACGTAACTGACCGCAGGCAGCAGAAATATCAAGTCCTTTGGACTCTCTGATGGTGCAATGTAGTCCTCTTTTGGTTAAATACTCCTGAAATTTTTTCATATCGGCTTCACTTGGGCGCTTAAATTCTGTACCGCCATAGGGATTGAAATAGATCAGATTGACTTTGGCTTTGATGCCATCAAGGAGTTTCAACAGTTTCTTTGCCGCACCAATATCGTCATTGACGTCTTTGATGACAAGGTACTCGAACATTACACGTTTGCGGTCGTTGACAGGGAAGTTTTTGACCGCTGTGATGATGGACTCGATATTGTAGGCTTTGTTGATCGGCATCAGTTGCTGTCTCAGTTCATCATCGACTGCATGCAGAGAGATGGCAAGGTTGATGCCAAGTTCCATCTTTCCAAGCTTCTCTATTTTGCTGCTGAGCCCGGAGGTTGAGATGGTCTGACGATGAGGCGCAATCGCCATTCCCTCTTCATCGGCAAATATCTTGACTGATTTGGCAACAGCCTCAAGGTTGTCAAGCGGCTCACCCATCCCCATAAAAACAATGTTGACACGGCGGTTGGCAGCGATATCATTATCCTTTTTGATCAGACGCAGCTGCTCGACAATCTCACCTGGGGTCAAATTTCGCATAAAACCGCCCTTTGCAGTCAAACAAAAGGCACACCCTACCTTACACCCTACCTGAGAGGAGATACAGACTGTATAGCGCTCCTGATGCTTTAGAGAGCCATCTTCATGATACTCTTTATCACGCATCAGCAACAGAACCGCTTCGACCGTGTGCCCGTCGTGAAGTTCAAAGAGATACTTTTGGCTCCCGTCTCTGCTCTTCTGTACGGTCACGATCTTGAGCGGGCTGATGGTATACCTCTCTGCCAGCTCCTTTCGGAGTTCTTTTGGAAGATTCTTCATCTCTTCAAAAGAGTCGGCATATTTGTGATAGATCCACTGATAGATCTGCTTGGCACGAAAGGCGGGTTTGACAGCTTCAGCGAGCTCTTGTTTGGTCAGGTCTTGAATGATTGATTTGTTCATTGGGTACCTTTTTGGTTATCGGTTGTTCGTATATTACTGAACATAGCGTTCCACATTCCAAGTTTTTAATTTTTAATTTCTCGCAATTCCTCGGTTCCTCATTCCTAATTCCTCATTCCTAATTCTTCCACGAACCCCGTCAGCCTCTCCATCGCCTCTTGATGGTTTTTGACAAAATCTCTATGCGCATTCTCATCACAATAGTTGGTGATAACGAAGAGTCCTGTAGCAGGGATGCCACACAGCTTTGCCGCCTGTACTACACCAAAAAATTCCATATTTTCCAAGTATATCTTGCGAGCCGTATAATGTTCCCATAATGCCCTGTTGGTCGTTATGTAGTTTGACGAGTTGACAATCACGGCATTTTTTGTTTCACGTGAAACATTGGAAAACACTTTCTCTGCATCGTCACAAGAAATGCCATCCAACGCATCTGCAATAGGAGAATAAGCATTTCCTTCAAAAAAGCTCTGTTCAATATTGGCTGCTGTATGTGATGATACAATATCAAAAATCTCATGTTTTCCATAGCTACCTGCTGTACCTACAAACAGAACCTCTTCGGGCTTTTCCTGTATACACAACTGTGTCAGTGTGATTGCCGACTCAATCATGCCAATACCGACAGGACGGGCAAAATCGAACTGTTCAATCTTGCCTGCACAGACGATCATCAGAGCCTCACCGGAATGTTTTCAGACTTGAGGTAACGCTTCAGATCCATGATGTCGATCTCTCTAAAGTGAAAGATCGATGCTGCCAGTGCCGCATCGGCATGCCCCTTGGTAAATGCCTCTTTCATATGTTCCATTGTTCCTGCCCCGCCACTGGCAATGACCGGAATATTTACACTGTCACTGATTTTTCGGTTCAATTCGTTATCAAAGCCTGCTTTGGTACCATCCGCATCCATAGAGGTAACCAGCAGTTCTCCTGCCCCTCTCTCATACGCCTCTTTTGCCCACGCTATGGCATCGATGCCGGTATCGTTCCGTCCGCCGTGGGTAAAGATGTGCCAGCTATCCTCCCCTACCCGTTTGGCATCGATGGCAACCACAATACACTGCGAACCGAAACGTTTTGCGCCCTCTTCGATAAATTCGGGCCGTTTGATGGCAGCGGAGTTGATACTTACTTTATCGCACCCGACATTGAGCAGCGCATAAATATCTTCAAGTTTACGGATACCACCGCCTACCGTAAGAGGAATAAATACCTCCTGCGCAACCTTTTTTACCACATCGACAATGGTGTCACGCCCCTCATGGCTTGCACCGATGTCAAGAAAAGTAAGCTCATC
>JALVGO010000136.1 GCA_027029065.1 Sulfurovum sp. | reverse complement strand
CTTCAACTTTGAAAGCAGCGAGGATGTCTGGAACGAAGTACGAAAGAGAGCTCCCAAGCGTTTCAGCGGTGCGGAATACTACCGCCTTGCACGCCACAGAAAACGCGGGATGCAGTGGCCGATTCATGATGATGACACGCCAGTCCTGCACCTGCTGGACTTCCGCACCAAAGACGGGCTGGGGCAGTATGTCTACAAGCAGTACGAGCTGAGAGGAATGGTCAAGGAGATTTTGGAGAAGAGTTTCTTCAAGGATTCGTTTGAGGGGTATTATCTTACTACAGGACGTACCCTTGCGCATTACAACAATGCCGCACAGACCAAGCGCAGCGAGAAGCTTGATACGAAGTATGATGAAGATGTAGTGCTTGCCCCGATTGAGGATGAGGGAAAATTTGGTGACAGGGTGATCCTCAAAAGTCAGTACGGTGAGAGTGAAGCACTGAGTGTCCGCTATACCGACCGCATCAAGCCCCGTACGCTCTTTTGTACTTTCCACCACGCCAAGAGCCGTATCAATGCGCTCTTTGGGGATGAGTGTGATGAACTTATTATGACTGCATGTTTCAAGTCTGTGAAGGTTGATGTGATACCTGTGGGTGATGAGGTGGCGTGTAGTTGATATCTATAAAAGATGACAATTTGACATATTTTTAACTGCATAATCTTCCTTGTGCCATACTACTCCATATAAAATCTTGATGTCACAGATTGTGACTTCAAAATGGAGTACCGATGAAAGAGTTAACGATCTCTATATGTCAGGAGTATACAAACTTGAAGTCGCAATTTGCGACCTCAAGTGAAAAGGAAGAAAAAGTTTTAAGGTTGCAAATTGCGACTTTGGAGAGGTGGTCGTGATGCGTGAACTGCCCAAACTTTTTGGTAATCAGAGTGAAGATCTGGCGACACTGTTTCTTGAGCAGGAGGGGTATGCTATTGTGGAGCGAAACTACTACGCACGCAAACTGGGGGAAATAGATATTATTGCCCAAAAGGATGGTGTGCTGCATTTTATTGAGGTGAAGTCGGGGAGGGCGGACTTCGAGCCTGTTTATAATTTTTCCCCTACCAAGTTGCAGAAAGTGGTCAAATCAGCACAATATTACCTTAAAAGCAAGCATCTTGACTTGCCCTTTTGTATTGATGCGCTCATCATTCGGGGTGATGAGGTTGAATTTATCGAGAATGTTACGCTA
>JALVGO010000135.1 GCA_027029065.1 Sulfurovum sp. | reverse complement strand
TCTTTGATCAAATTGATGGGGGCTTTTTTCGCTACACCACAGATCGAAAATGGGCAATTCCTCATTTTGAAAAGATGCTCTACACCAATGCCCAGCTTATAGCGCTTTATACAAGAGCCTACTTTTTAACAAAGAGAAAACTTTTTACAGATGTGGTAAAAAGAACCATTCAAGAGATGGATAGAAGGTTTTTTTATAAGGGACTCTACTTTAGCGCAAGTGATGCAGATACAAGAGGCATAGAGGGGGGATATTTTCTTTTTGATTATGAGGGGGCGCTAAAGTATTTGTTGCAATCTGGTATCAAAGAAAAAGATGCAAAGGAAGCACTTAAAAGATTAGGCATAGTAAAGGATGGCAATATTGATGGAGATCTCAATAATCCAAGGCTGCTAAAAGAGGTAGATCCAAAAATATTGCAGCTTCTTTCGCAATATAGAGAAAAAAAGAGTAGCTATCCATTCATTGATAAAAAGATTATTACTGCATGGAATGCTATGTATATAGCTGCTAAACTTAAAGCTTCATTGATAGATGGCAGCTACCAAAAGGAGGCATTGAAGAGTTTAAATAGACTTTTAAAAGAGCTTTACAAAGGCAGACTCTATCACCAAAAGTATCTCAATAATCCAGCCACCAAAGAGGCGCTTTTGGAAGATTATGCCTATTTGATTGATGCGCTTTTGGAGGCATTTAAAGTAAACTTTGATAAAAAGTATCTTACATTAGCCAAAAAGCTTTTTGATGAGTGTAAAGATCGCTTTTATAAAGATGGTATCTGGTATTTTAGCAATAGGCTCTCTTTACCTGCTGATCTGAGTGATAGCTACTATACAAGTGCGCTTGCCACACTTTATCATGATATGCTCACTCTTGCTCTATTTAAAGAAGATAGAAAACTCTATAATTTTGCAAAAAAGAGTATCTATGAAAAATCGGCTCTCATTTACCACTATCCTGAGCGCTACCCTAGTGCTACAAAGGCGATTTTAAGAACTGTTGTAAAAGATGTGGTCATTAAATCCAAGTTTGTAAAAGATTATCTGCCTCAAATTGCTGCAATGAAGTATCCCTATACTCTTGCAAAAAAGGAGGCTTTAGGAAATTGGCAAGCCTGCACTATTGATAGCTGCTTTGCAACAGCAAAAAATTTTGAAGCACTTAAAAAGAGAATTGAGATGCGCTTGGCTCCTACTAAGCC
>JALVGO010000134.1 GCA_027029065.1 Sulfurovum sp. | reverse complement strand
GACGTAGAGCCCGTCACTGAAATGATAACAGAGTCCTCTCTCTTTGATTCCGGTTTTCACTAGAAAGTTGTGTAGTTTTGGTGGTGTACTGCGGTCAAATTCCCGATTCAGTTGTACCGCACGGGTGATAATGTCATGTGCCAGAAGCTTTGTCTCCTCTCTGGAGGCATTGTTATCAAGCCTCTCAAGCAGGTTTACAAGTTTCATCTCTGCCGTTTTGGGAGGTTTCAGGGAAAGATCACTGCATCCTGAAAAAAGCAGCAAAACAAGACTAATGAAAAAGATACGCATAGTGCTCCGGAAGGGTATATGCCAAGGCATACCAGATCAATACAGCCATCGCGATACCAAAAGGCACAAGCGCCTTCTGGGAACGTGCGATCATAAAACCACCGACAAAACCTGTCAACAACCCTCCGACATGCGCACTCATATCTATGGAGGCGATAGAGAATCCAAGAAAGAGGTTTAGCCCGATAATAACGGCAAAATCTTTCAATATTTCTTTTCCCCGCTCAGTAGAAATGCGCTCTCTGTGGGCAAGGAAAAAGCCGCCAAGCGCACCAAACACCCCAAAAATAGCACCGGAAGCACCGATACCGACACTCTCCGGATGCATATAGAGCGAAGCAATACCGCCTGCAAGTCCTGAAAAGAGATAAACCGCAATATAAGCAGTTCTGGAAAAGTAGAGCTCCATCCCGCGGCCAATAAGATAGAGAGAGAACATATTCATGAGGATATGAGTCATGCCCCCATGCAGGAACATCGCACCCAAAAGCCGCCACCACTCACCTTTGAGTACCACAAGCGGACCATACAATGCACCCATATCAACCAGTGTTTGCAGATCGATATCGACAATATTACCGCTTAGGACTACACTTGTAAAATAAAGAAAGAGATTGAGGGCAATGATCCCATAGGTCAACGGGTAGCGTGAAAACGCCTGCATTGTATCAGCAGATCGCTTCTGCGAAGATCACACCATCTATCCCGCCACGGGCAATCTTGCTTATCTCTTTGTCACTGTGTATCAGTACCAATATCCGCGTATCAAAGAGATACTCCTGTGCTACAGGCTGTACCATCAGTGCCGTATCTTCATCACAGATCATATATGCCGCACCAAGCGCATTGGCATAGATAGCATCATCAAGTGTATTGACCACCACTGCGTAGGCAATATTATTTTGTCGGCAGTAG
>JALVGO010000133.1 GCA_027029065.1 Sulfurovum sp. | reverse complement strand
CGATTGAAGCAGACTTTAAGCCAGAGCCATTGATAGAGGCGATGCAAAAAGCAGGGCATGAAGTCTTCACCAATGAAGCAAACCATGACTACTTTATTGTCTATATCAAAAAGTAGATGACGAAGATACATACTTCAGCCTCTGTTGCGATTCGTCTTTTTTTATGGTTTATGATGATTATAGGAGGTGCAGTGTATGCCCTGATGGCAGATTGGGGTACGCCACTCTTTTCCAATATGGCTTTTCATGTTGTCTGTGCCATATTGGGGGTCATCATCCTTAAATTGGCTTTTAATGCTGCGGCAAATGGAGGAAAAGAGTTGGCAAAAGGGCGTATAGGCAATATCCCACGATTAGAGACCAACCGTTTGGTAACTACGGGAATCTTTGGTTGTATGCGTCACCCGATGCTTTTTGGGTTGACACTTTTACCATTGGGGTGGGGATTACTGCTTGGTTCTCCTTCATTTATTATAATTATTGCTCCTTTGGAGATGCTCTTTATTGTGATTATGGTGATACTTTTTGAAGAGAAAGAGGTTGACAAAAAGTTTGGAAAAGCATATGATGTATACCGAAGAGAAGTGCCGGCAGTCTCTTTTAGAAGGGAATGCCTTAAAACCCTATTTAAAAATAATTTTAAATTTACAAAAAATATAAAAGGAAAAAGATGACATTTTCAGATGAAGAAATTTATACAGCAGTTAAACACCACCTTCCTGAAGTAAATGAATATATCGCTTCACATGGCGGTACGATTAAACTGCTGGGTGTGAAAAATGGTAAGGTATACATTGAACTGGCAGGAAACTGTCATGGGTGTGCCATGAGCCTGATGACCACGAAAATGGTTGTCCAAAAAAGACTCAGAGAACTGATTCATCCGGAATTGACAGTTGTCAATGTGGATGGCACACCGGAAAATGCATTGCCCGATGATATCTATACAGAAGAGCCTATGAAGGCTGAAGATGATGCAATCGATGAAGAGATTTCATTGTGGGATAAAGCAAAAAGTATTTTTGTCAAGGAGTCATGATGCATTTTGAAATAGCAAAAATGGCGCATAAAACAGATATTTACAAATTGATGTCGCAAACGATTATTCCCAGACCCATTGCATGGATTGTCACCGAAGATGACGGAGTTGTCAACATCGCTCCCTTCAGCTACTTTACAGGGCTTTCGTCAGATCCGGCCTGTGTGATGGTTTCAATTGGGTATAAGAGTGACGGAACACCCAAAGATACACTGTTTAACCTCCGTAAACATAAAAGATGTACCATTTGTATGGTTGAAGAGGATGCACTTGAAGCGATGCACTTTTCCTCAAAAGCATTGCCCCACACTGAAAGTGAGTCGGACCTGTTTCATATTGAAGTTGATACTGTACATCCCGGTTATCCGCCGATGATTAGTGCTGCACCGGTTGCTTATTTCTGTGAGCTCAATCAGGAGATTGATCTGGGAGGTGGTACAACAGTGCCTGTAATTCTGAATATCGACAAAATATTTGTCCGCGATGATGTGGTAACAGACAAAGAAAACCTGACACTGGCTTTCTCCCCGGTTGCGCGTATCGGGAAAAGTTATGCGTTTTTAGGGGAGGAGATAGAGCCCCCGTCAATACCTTAAGTTATCTTGGTTAAAATCAACCCTATCTACGCACTGTTGAGGTATGCATGATAATACGTAAACTGTTTAAATTTGAGAATGCACATATCGTTCGGGACTGCTCTACCCGTCGCTGCAGTGAAAATATACATGGGCACTCCTACAAAATTGAAGTACTGCTCGAATCCAACTATCTTGACAATGGGCAGATGGTATATGATTTCGGATTGACAAAGCTCTATATCAAAGAACTGATCGACTCCTTTGACCATGCCATTACATTATGGAGAGACGATGATCCTGAGTACATTGCCTCAATGAAAGCACACAGCAGCCGATGGATAGAGCTGCCGGTTTCCCCTTCTGCAGAGCAGTTTAGCAGAGTAATCTATCTGATGATAGAACGTGTTTTGGCATGTACACAGATGCAAAACGGTGAGAGGGAAGTAACGCTGCATAGTGTCATTGTCCATGAGACAGATACCGGATATGCACAGGGGTTCAAAGATGATGCCCATAGTGTATTGATGGGAAAAATTGCACTGGAAGATATCCGCTTTTCCGGACAGATCAGAAGTGAATGGAGTGATCCGGATCTCTGGGCGAAGCTTTTGGCGCATTTACCGCTTCATACACCCCGGAAGGTATAGTCCTGTATAAAAAAAATAAAGGGAAAAGTGTGAACTACAGACGATATATCCTTTGGATGATGCTTGCAGGAAGTTTGTGTACGGAAGTATTTGCTGCATCGTTAGACAACCTGCAAAAAACAGAAGAAGGATCAAAAAAGACGATCGAAGTGACAAAGGAGGCAGCGACTAAGTTGGCAGAGGAGACAAAAGATGTTGCTTCTGAGTTGAAAAAGAGTGCAGTTGAAGCATTGCAGGAGGCACATGAGAAGGTTTCCCAGATAGTGGTTGCCGAATCTACATCACCAACCGGAGAAGCGCTTTACAGTAAATGTATTGCCTGTCACGGGGTAGATGGCACAAAACATGCCCTTGGCAAGTCAGCTGTCATTGCCGGACAAAGTATAGATATGTTGGTAGGGAAACTCAAAGCCTACAAAGCAGGAAGACGAAATGTTACCGGTTTGGGAGCGTTTATGCAGAAGGTAGCAACTCCTCTTAGTGAGAGTGAAATTCTGGCATTGGCAGCCTACATAGACACATTTAAACAACAAAAGGAAAAAAAAGATGATTGAACAAGTAATTCTGACACACAGTATTTTGATAAAAGTATTTTTAGGCTTTATGGCAGCGGGGTTATTTATCCCCTTTGTGACGGCAAAGAACCCGAAAGGCTTTAAAAAGGCAAGCTTTATATATACGATGGTTTTTCAGGCTATCGCTTCGATGATTGCCTTTACCGGACTTGTCGCATTGGCAATGGGGACATTCGGTCTTTCTCTCAGTGTCATTATCATGATTGTGATATGGGGACTGTTAATGTATATTGAGATCAAAAAGTACAAACTGATCAAAGTTGCAAATCTTGAGAACCCCCAAACCCACACATTGCTCAGAAGTGCATTTCTGAAAATATCCGCTGTCCAGATTATGCTGGTTATCATGATGGTTGTATTGAAAGTGATGGAAGTCAAAGGTGTTATATCTCTATCATAAAGATGCAGGCTCTCCGGCACTTACGCTGAGTGGAGACGATCACCGTTACCTCTTTAAGGTACGTCGTCACAAGGCTGAAGATATCATCTACCTGCGAAATCTGACAGATCTGTATATCTATGGTTATGAAGTAGTGACGATCGATAAGCGTTCCGTCACACTCTCGTGTATATCCAAAGAAAAGCTTGCAATCGATGCCCCAAGGAAACTTCATATCGGATGGTGTGTTATCGATCCTAAAAGTATTGAAAAAATGCTTCCAAGCCTCAATGAACTTGGCGTAGAGAAAATCACCTTTATCTATTGCCAGCGTTCACAAAAGAGTTTCAAACCGGACTTTAAACGATTGAACAAAATTCTTCTCAATTCATCACAACAGTCAGGACGAAGCAGTATGATGGAACTGGAGATTGCGGAGACACTACAGGTATTTTTGCAAAAGTACCCTCAGAGCTATATGTTGAATTTCAGTAAAAAAAGTATCGAAAGCGCCAAAGAGGACATTGAGATTATTGTCATAGGATGTGAAGGCGGATTCTCAGAAGAAGAGAGATCCTTGTTTGATGAGGAAAAGGTTGTCGGGTTTGCAACTCCTCTTGTTTTAAAAAGTGAAACAGCAGTATGTTCAGTCGCCGCAAAACTGCTTGTATAAGTGCCAAAATCCCCATATATAATGTAAGTGAAGCAAAAAACCGAAAAAAATTCAAATTTTTTTGGAAAAACCCTTGACAAGGGTGACGTTCGGTGCTATAATACGCGTCCACAAACACAGAGACCTTAACCGA
>JALVGO010000132.1 GCA_027029065.1 Sulfurovum sp. | reverse complement strand
CCTCTGAAAAACCCAAGCAAAAATGCTAAAATACCCTAACACAAAAGAGGAGGAGAAAAAACGATGTCAACACCCAGTTTCTTCGATTACGCGATGTCAGACCAAGGCGGGAAAAAGACAGGAGCCTTTCTTGAAGAGATGAAAGCCTATATTCCATATGAACGCTTGGAAAAGCTTTTGATTGAAGAAGGGGCATATCGTCCAAAAAGAGAGGGGCAAGGAGGCAGACCTCCCTATCCAAGTTCCGTATTGCTTGGCGCACTGTTCCTGCAAGCATGGTACGGGCTGAGTGATCCAATGACAGAAGAGCTTATTCATGATAGACTCTCCTTTCGTAAGTTCCTGAATATCCGTAGCGATGATGATATTCCCGATGAAACAACCATCTGCAAATTTCGTAATGCCCTGATGGATAAAATGCTCTTTGACAGGATCTTTGAAGAGGTCAATAAGGTGATGAAAGAGCGGGGACTTATCCTCAAAGAAGGAAGCCATATCGATGCGACACTGATTCACAGCAGTGAACCCAAACGTAAAAAAGATAAACAAGGAAAAGTAATCTCCAATAAAGCGGCAGATGAAGATGCAAGCTATACCTCCAAAAGAGGCAGAAAATACCACGGTTTCAAACTGCATATCAACAGTGACCGTCATGGAATGATCAAAAAAGCCACTACTACAACCGCTAAAGACTCAGATATCAAAGAGCTTGACCACCTTATCGAGGGGGAAGAGCAGTATGTGACAGCCGACAGTGCCTATATGTCCAAAGCCAACAAACAGAAGTTCCGTCAACAGGGCATTATTAACGGTATTATTGAAAGAAGAGTAAGAGGTCAAAGTCACTTACGAAAAAAACAGACAAAACATAACAAGCACTTTGCAGCAGTGCGTTGTATTGTAGAACTTCCCTTTGCCTTTATCAAACACTTGATGCACTATACCCAAACAAGATTTCTTGGATTGGAGAAGAATGACCAATACCATCTGCTTCTATCAGCTGCTTACAACCTCAAAAGAGCACCTGGCGTGCAACGGAAGTTGGCAACAGGATGAAAATGAGAGAAAATACCCTGAAAAAGGGTAAAATAAGACAGAATATGAGCGAGTTTCCTTCAAAAAACGAAGAAACTGATAATAAAATCTTATGGGTAACTCTATGAAATGCACAAATCAATCCACTCCTTTGGAGAAGTGGGGTTATTCAGAGGG
>JALVGO010000131.1 GCA_027029065.1 Sulfurovum sp. | reverse complement strand
CTGGGGAATACGACGGAGGCTCTGGTGGTGGGATTCTTCCTGTGGTCCTGGCTCCTGGGCGGGATGAATACCCTTACGTGGGGCATAACCACGGAAGCAGAACAGGGAACCCTGGAGCAACTCTATATGAGCCCCTATGGATTCAAACTGGTCTCCCTCGCCATGCTGGGTGTCTCCTTCCTGTCCAACCTCCTATTCACCATCCCCCTTCTCCTGATAATCATGCTCATAAGCGGGAAGTTCCTCCACATCGATGTTCTGACCGTGGGATTCATCCTGTTCTTTACCATACTCCCCGCCTACGGATTGGGTTATGTTTTCGGAGGACTTGCCCTCCTCTACAAGCGCATACAGAGCCTCTTCCAGATTCTCAATATGGGTGTGGTGGCTTTCTTCCTCCTCCCTCCGGGGGTGCTGGATATAATTCCATTTACCGGCGGGTATCATCTCCTGTCCATGAGCATGAGGGAGAATCTGGGACTGCTCCAGTTGCCCCTGCCGAAGGTTATAATTCTTATGGTTTCTTCCATTCTGGTATTCCTTTCGGGGATGTGGATTTACTCCCTTATAGAGAGGAGGGTAAAATTTCTGGGAATACTGGGGCATTACTGATGAGGTACCGGGTTTTACCCTTAATTTTCCTTACGGGATGCGCGGTGGAGATGGTATTTCCGTCCAGGCATGTTTCCATCCAGTATCCGGAGGATGGCTCCCTGATGCCGGAGGAATTCTCCATAATAGTGGCATCCTATTCCTCGTCTCCCGGGTTTTACCAGGAGGCATTCGGAGGAGATGTGTTGTATCGCTCTGTTATGTTCAGGGCTTCCAGACCTCCCTTCAGGATTTACATAGATGGAAGGGAATACATGGAAACGGACACTCCCCTGATAACCCTCTCCCTCCATGAGGGAAGGCATAGCCTGTCCGTCAGAAGTGGCTCCTTTCTTGCATACCGTTCCCACAGTATTGAGGTGGAGGTTGCCGGGGATTTTCCCTATCGATTGATGGAGTGGAGGAACGAGCCATCGGTGGACAGCGGTGTATTCTTCAGGGTGGAGAATGTATGGATCGGTGGGACTTACAGCAGTCCCATGCTGTATGTGGATGGAAAACCCATAATCCGTGCCCCTGCCCCTTTTCCCGATGATTGGGCTCTGTGCGATTCCTCCGTGGGGATGTTCTTCGTGGGGGGAAATAGATTCTTTGAGATTTATCT
>JALVGO010000130.1 GCA_027029065.1 Sulfurovum sp. | reverse complement strand
AGGGGGGAGGTTCTGATTTCCAGAAAGGATTTCGAGGAACTCAACGAGCAACTTATGAGGGAGGGGGGAAGGACATTCGCCAACCCCCGCAATGCCGCCGCCGGCTCCCTCAGGCAGCTGGACCCCTCCATTACGGCAAAGCGCAGGCTCACCTTCATCGCATGGGGTGTGGGATACTACGAGGGGATAGAGTTCGAAACCCAGTGCCAGATTCTCGACACTCTCGACGGGTTCGGGTTCAAAACATCGAATCCCCGGAAGCTCTGCAGGGAGATAGAGGAAGTCATAGAGTATTATCGTGAAATGGAGGAGAAGAGGGACTCCTTCGACTACGAGATGGACGGTATAGTGGTCAAGGTGGCGCAGCTGGATATACAGGAGAAACTGGGTGCCACATCCCACCACCCCCGCTGGGCAATCGCCGGTAAGTTCAAACCCGTGGAGAGGACCACCCAGGTGGTGGATGTGGTTTATCAGGTGGGAAGGACCGGAATAATAACCCCCGTTGCCATCCTTAAGCCCGTGGAGGTGGGGGGTGTGATAGTCTCCAGAGTATCCCTCCACAACTTCGACCAGGTGAAGCAGATGGATATCAGGGTGGGCGACTGGGTGTATGTCAGGAGAGCAGGGGATGTGATTCCGGAGATTACCGCCGTTATAAAGGAGAGGCGCCCCCCCGATGCAAAACCCATAGAGCCCCCCGATAGGTGTCCCGTCTGCGGTGGCCCCGTGGTGAAGGAGGGGGCATACCTCAAGTGCATAAACATGGCATGCCCTGCGAAGCAGGCAGGACAGCTGGAGTACATGGCGAAGGTGCTGGAGATAGAGGGTCTGGGAGAATCCACAGCCAACGCTCTGGTGAAGCACGGACTGGTTAAGGACCCTGCTGACCTATTCGCCCTCAAGCCCCAGGATATAATGAAACTGCCCGGATACGCCACCCGTTCCGCCACCAAACTGTACGAGCAGATACAGAAGGCGAAGAAGATGCCCCTGGATAAGTTCATCACCATACTGGGCATACCGGGTGTGGGTAAGGAGACTGCCAAGCTCCTGGCTCAGAAGTTCAAGACTCTGGAGAACTTCCTGAATGCAACCGAATCCGATTTGCTCTCCATTAAGGGAATAGGATACCAGCTGGCGAAGAACATCCTTACATTCATAAGGAATCCGGAAAACCGCCGCGTCATAGAGAAGATGCTGAAGAATGGGGTGGA
>JALVGO010000129.1 GCA_027029065.1 Sulfurovum sp. | reverse complement strand
TTAATTATCTTATGTTTCTCTTCAGTCTTTCTGAAAATCCTATTTTCCTACAGCCAGTGCATAGAGTACCATACCATCGTCATCCAAAAAGGCATTGACCTCATCGTCATAATATGCCCCAATCCCGGAACATCCAAGCCCAAGATACTGTGCAGCAATATAGAGCCGGTGTCCAATAATACCTGCCTTTTGGTAGAGTGCCTGGTAGTTTCCTGCTGATGCTGTCAGGAAAACGGTCAGTGCTCCCTGCGCTGCGAGGTTGTACTGTTCAAGACAGAGGTAGCCTGCCTTTTGATGAAAGTCACCATATTTCAAATAAGTACCATCCCTGTAAAGCCCCAAAGGCATATCCAATACACGATTGATAACTACATAAACACTGACCGTCTCATCACAATCACTCAATACCGTCTGTGACAGTACCTCCATCAGATAGGAGAACTGTCCTTTTGTGATGGCTTCCGGTTCAAAGACACGCTGGGAACGGCGCTCAAATATCGCCTCTTGCAGTTTGTCAGGAAGGTAGGAGAAATGTGGCGGTTTCAACATCATCCCGCATCCTTCCAATTTACAGCTCTGCTGATAGGCTCTCTCTATGGTTTCATTGGCTTCAAACGTTCGTGAAGCATCAACATACGGCAATGCAAATACAGCGGGTATCACGCTGCTGCCGCGTACAGGTACTGCCACACTTGCCGCGGCAGTAAACCACTCTCTACCCTCAAACCCGAACATACGGTTCAACATTTCTCTATCAATATCGTATCGCATCGATACGGCATGCGGTTTAAGGAGCGCTGCTGCCTCAATGGCACCGAGGATATGCCCTGCATCGAGCAGACAGTAGCGAAATGCACGGTTTTTGTATTTCCATGCCGAACGCCAATAGACAGAAGAGACCAAAAAGAGGTATCCCTGCATCTGTTCACGGTATCCAAGATACGGCTCCAGCCCCTCATTCTCTTTCAACGCCACCAAAAGCGTCAGTGCCGATGCAGCGACATCATAATGGTAGATACCGTCTGGCTTCCCTTCCACACTGCGGATCTGCACATATATCTCATTGGGGTAAAGTGCTCCTGCACTGGGGTTCATCCGCAGATAATACTCGACACCAGGGTAGCTCTTTTTGGCATTGATGCCGGCAATGTGGTATAAAAAACGCTCTTCGTCATCCTCCAGATCGAACCGGTAACGGGTATAGGTTTCAGGATACTGTTTGAAGAC
>JALVGO010000128.1 GCA_027029065.1 Sulfurovum sp. | reverse complement strand
TGTCAAGGTACCAGATGTACTGGACGGTTTACTTCCACAAGGTAAACCTCTCGGCTCAGGTTCTCCTCCAGAAGATAGTTAGAAGAATGAGGGAGCTCCTTCTAAGCGGGGAAGAACTTCCAATAGACGAAAGCCTGAAAAAGTGCCTGAAGGATGGCAGTATAGAGGAGTTCTTCAACCTTACAGACGGCCACCTCATCTGCTCCATCTACGCCCTCCAGAGCCACAAAGACGCCGTAATCTCAGACCTTTCAAGGCGGTTTGTAAGGAGGGAGATCTTCAGAACCGTTGAGGTAAAACCGGCAGACCTCTTAGAGCTGAAAGAGAGGGTTGAAAAGGCCGGCTTCAATCCAGAATACTACTTTGAAGTTGTTGAACCTTCAAAAGTTGCCTACTCCTACTACTCCCCAAAGGGAACAGACGTTATAAAGGTAAAGGTTGGAGAGGGAATAGAGGAGCTCTCAAACGTTGCCCCGACAGACGCTATAAAAGCCCTCTCAAGGGAAGTTTCAAAAACCTACGCCGTTGTCCCTCCTGAAGTCTTACAGTAAAGGCTCACTATCTTCTCAATAATCTTTGTAGTAGAGATGTCAAACCTGAAGGGAATCCTCCTAACCTCTTCTGCAAACTCTCTCCCCACGATCTTCTCTAACGGCCAGTCTGCCCCCTTAACAAGAACATCCGGCTTTACAGTTTCAATCACTTTTAAAGGGGTTTCGTCGTCAAAGATAAAAACGCAGTCAACGGCCTTTAACCCCTCAAGGACTCTTGCCCTGTAGTCTTCGGGAACTATCGGCCGTTTTTCCCCCTTAATTCTCCTTACAGACTCGTCGCTGTTCATTCCAACAATCAGGAAGTCCCCGAAAGACTTCGCCTTTTCCAGGTAGTCAACGTGGCCGGCGTGGATGATGTCAAAACAGCCATTTGTAAAGACAATCCGTTTCCCCTTTCTCCTCAACTCCTCAACAAGTGAGGAGAGCTCCCTTAAGTCCCTTAAAACCATGTCAACCTCTACTTAAAGAGCTGGTTATGGGTTCCTATACGGGTAAGAACAAGATTATCTCCATCAATCCTGTAAATCACTATTAAATCCCTTTCTAAATGAAACTCACGGAAATCTTTCCAGTTACCAACAAGCGGATGATCTTTAGCCTCAAGAGGAAGAGGCTTCTCATTTAGAAGAAGAGAAACATACTTAATGAACTTCTCAAACTGTTTATGCCTCTTT
>JALVGO010000127.1 GCA_027029065.1 Sulfurovum sp. | reverse complement strand
GCATACCTGTTCTTGGCGGTGTCGGGTTGATTGGTGTACCGTTTGGTGAACTCATCGGCTTGGAGATGATGTGCGGCGGTGCGAAGGCGATACCGCAGGCAAAGATGTTTTTGTACTCAGGGTTCTGGTAGGTTCTTGGCCAGTCACTTGCTTTCCACTCTTCATACGGTTTTGGCGTATAGTCGGCATCGACTTTGAGGAATCCGTTTGGTGCGAAGATCTTGTCTGTCATATCTTCACCGTTTTTGTCGTATGCTTTGAGACCGACACCGGCAAACGGAGGAATAAGCATGGCAAAATCAAACTCTTCTTCACCGGTAGAACCGTCAAGCAGTTCGTAGTGTACTTTTCCTTCCTCTACTTTGCTTACGTGTGCACCGATAAGCCAGTCAACACCACGCTCAACAAAGAGAGACTCAGCAAAGAGCTTGGAGCTTGCTGCGTACATACCACGCTTGATGTGCAGTCCGCCAATACCGAAGTCACCAAGGAACGATTCGTTGGAGATCCATTTGATCTCGAGGTTGTCTCTGACTCCTGCTTTGGTTGCTTCATGTTCGATGTTGAAGATGTACTCAAATGCCGCACCCTGACAGGTACACATACCGTGACCGGTACCAATGAGGATCTTCTGCTTTTCAGTTTTTGCTTTGTCAAGAATTTTCTGGAGTTCAAGATTTGCATGCATCGCATGGTCTGCAGTACATACAGAAACCGTATGTTCACCAAGATGTCCGTTACCGTCACCCAGTCCAGGTGTCGCATCAAAGTTCAGTTTTGGTCCGGTTGCGTTGATGAGATAGTCATAGGTAATCTCCTCTGTCTGACCCTCTTTGCCCTGACCTGTATACTCAATAGTGATATAGGGTGTATCACTGTCAGCTTTTCCTTCAGGGTGAATAGAGACAGCTTTTGCCTGTCTGTAGTCAATACCGGCTTTTTCATATACCGGTGCCAGAGGGAAAGTAACATCCTCTTTTGTCATCTGTCCTACACCTACCCAGATATTGGACGGGATCCAGTTCCACTGTGAGTTTGGTGTAACGACCACCACTTCATGCTCATTACCAAGCCACTTTTTTGCAAATGTCGCTGCAGTGTGTCCTGAGACACCACCACCCATTACTACTAATCGTGCCATAGCCTTCCTTCATATTTAAAATTTATTGTTGCACATTCATTTTAGGGCAACCTTTTTTAAAACCAATTTAAAGTGTTGTATTTAGTGATTT
>JALVGO010000126.1 GCA_027029065.1 Sulfurovum sp. | reverse complement strand
CCCACACGTACCCATCGAAAGAGTGTTGCGACCTGATCGGGATCGATATGGATACATCCATGCGACATCCAGTCGGTACTTCCCTTGTGTAAAGCATGCCCCCATCTGGTAAACTTCATCATATAATCCATATTGTTCACGCCGCTCTCATCAGGGTAACGGTTGGACATATGGTAACGCTGTTTTTCCAGGATATGAAAGACACCTGAAGGGCTACGAAACCGTGGTGCCCCAGAAGAGACCGCTCCGCTCAGCCACACAGTACCATCTCTATCCACTGCATAAAAACGCCCGTCACTGCCCGGCTCACGGACTGAGACAAGCACAAAATCTTTTCCGCTTAGGTCAACAGTACGGCTATGTCCGCTTTTTAGATCAATCACCTGAAAATGTGTTTTATCAAGAGGAACAAGTTCATGTTTGAGTGGGACTAACGGAGCATCGGGATCATATTGGTTTTGGGCATTCAGGCTGAACACCCAAAAAAGAGGCAGAAGCAGCAGAGATAAGCGCATTATTTCAGCTTTCTTAGTTTCCTTTTGGCAATGGCAGCTGCTTTTTTACCGGGGTAACTCTCAGCAACATTCTCATAAAAGGCTTTTGCCTGCGCCTTCTTGCCCGTTCTCTCCAGGGAGACTGCCGTATGCAGCAGAAGTACATCCATATAGCCTGCCTTGTCATACAGCCCGGCACTCTTTTTGTAGTAGAAGATCGCATCATCGTACTGTTTGGTATAGTAGGCTATCTCACCAAGATAGTAGTTTGATGCTGCAGGCTTATAGCCCTTTTTGGCACTGAGTGTAAAACGTTTTGCAGCTTCATCATACTGTTTTTTGACAAACATCCTCACCCCTTCGCTGTAGAGCTTTGAGGGGGCTTTCGCCTTAAGTGATGCATCGGTAGAAGTATGTTTTGTTTTGGGTGCACTTTTCTCTTTTACACCGCGCTGTGTTAATGCTCTATGCCTCTGCTTGCTGTCAGTTTCAAGTTTGGTAATTTTGGCTTCAAGCAGACGGACTCTCTGCTCAAGCTGTGTCTCTTTGGGTCTGCTGTCCTGTATCTGTGCAAGTGAGGCACTCATCCCCTCTATCAAAGAGGTCAGACCGTCTATGCGTTCATTCTGTTGTGCAATTTTCTGCTGCAAAAGCAAAATACGGTTCCGGTTTGCCTGTGCCAGATCATCACCGAATGCATGAGCGCCGATAGTTGCTATCAGTATCGGGAAGAGGACTCTTTTAAGCATCGTTGGCTAACCCTTATTTTGCCAGACGAAGGTCAACACGTCTGTTCTGTGCGTAACAGGCATCTGTCTGCTCACTGCAGGCAGGGTTGCTCTCTCCGTAGCTCACCATCACCATACGTGAAGCCGGTATGCCTTGCATCGCCAGAGCATCTTTGACCGCTTTGGCACGTTTAAGACCAAGTGCGTAGTTGTACTCATCACTTCCAAATTCGTCACAGTTGCCTTCGATCTTGATCTTGCTTCCGCCAGTACTGCCTGCTACCGCAGCATTTTTTGCCATGTAACTCTCCATATCGGCAGGGATCGTATACTGGTCAAATCCGAAATAGATACTCTGGAATCCGTCACTGCTGCTGTTGGCATTTGCCAGCGCACTGCCGCCATATCTGTTCTCATCAATACTTACCGTATCGGCATCGTACGCATTGCCGCTTTTGCTTCCGGCATCGAGTCCGCCCGGTGCCGGCTGTCCACATCCTGTCAAAAACAATACTGAACCTGTTACTACCGCTAAAAATGTCTTTTTTATCATATTGATCCTTTTGATTTTATCTATTTTACTATGTTTACCAGTCTATCGACTGAATTCTCTTGCCATTCATTGGAAAGAGCACACTCTGCTTGCTGTCAATGTTGATATAGCCGATGGAAGAACCGCCTTCGGCATGCTTGATATACTGAACCACCGATCCGTCTGATGAAAAACGCGGGAACTGATTGCTTCCTGTTGTTGTCAATGGACGTGTCGAAATGCTGTCCGTTGCTGTCAGATAGAGATTGAAAGTATTGCTTCCAAATGCACTGCTGCTCTCTCTGCTTGTGTAGACAATACGTTTGCCGTAGGCATCGACAGCATTGTTGTTCCGTCCATGGTGTACCACTTGGGAGACAGCTGATCCCCGGATCGATTTTTTAAAAATATTTGCATATCCAAGTCTGTTGGATACAAAGACAATGCGACTCTCATCATCCACATATTTCCCACCTACATCGATACCGTTGAATGTGGTCACTCTTCTCTTTGCACCGGTAGCAAGGTCGAGCTCATAAATATCCGGCTGTCCTGAAGGTGCCATGGTAAGCAGCAGTTTCGATCCGTTTTTGCTGACATCTGAACAGACCATCATCCCTTCTGATGCGATGACCTTTGTACGTGCACCGGTATAGATGTTGAGTTTGTAAAGTGTCGGTACCAATCCTCTGTATGATGTGTAGTAAAACGCTCTTTGGTGTGCATCTGCCCAAATCGGGAAAAGGTTAAGCCCGCCGCGGATAATTGTCTTCTGATAGGTAAAGGAGTAGTCTGCCAGAACAATCTCGCTTCGTCTTGGAGAGGTATAACGGGCAAATACAACATATCGGTTGATCCATGAAATACTCGGAAAACGGAGCAGATCATTGATATCTGATACCGCTTTGTGAATCAGAAAGGGTGTTTTGCGTGTCGATGCGATCGCATAGCTTTTCTTGAATATCTCTTTGCCTTCAGCAGCCTTCAGCAGCCTGACTGTCAGTTTTGTGCCTGATGACTGGATAAGCCTGTATTTGAGTACATACTCCTGCGTTTTGAGAGAAGGGTCAATAACCGCACCACCGAAACTGCCCTGGTGATGCACTGGGTCAACAAGAAAGTGTCCCGATATCTTCAAGTCGGAGACAAACATACGGAATATGTTTTCACTTGGCAAAGAGGAACCATCTTCCAGTGCGATACGCGCACGCTGTTCTACATCTTTTTCTATGGTCAATGTTGCATCGACAGCAAACAGATTCAGTGTCAACAACACAAGTAACAGATATCGCACATAACATCCTTTCAATATAGGTTCACTACGGTTTTTATCATGCATTGTATCAGGGAGGAGTTAAAATCTTCATTAATAAATATCAATTCCTGATACTGCTGCACGCATACCCTGATATTACAAATCATACACACAAATTGTGATAAAATAGTGGAAAGGATCTGACATGCAGCATATACGTAAAATGGCAGTAGCCGGTACGTTTTACCCGGCATCATATATCCGTCTCAAAAAGACGATCAGGAAGTTCAAGCCACAAGATTTACTTTAAGGGGATAAGCGGCAGTTTCTTTGAATCTTTTCAAACCCCATGTAAAGATATCACAATTGACAGCGCCTACCTTTTTGCGCTTGCAAAACGATTCAATATCGGTTTTATGTCGGAAGTTCACACAAAAGAACACTCTACAGAGGTACAGATGCCTTTCTTGGCACACTACTTTCCAAAAACCCCGGTTATTGAACTTGTCTATGGAGATGTTCAAGTGAAATCTCTCTCCGACCTTATGGTTGCCCTGCTTGAGAATCCGGATAATCTACTTGTTGTAAGCTCGGATCTTAGCTACTACTATCCACAAAAACAGGCCAATCAACTTGACAAACAATGTCTTATCGGTGTTCGTGACCTGAACTACAATATGCTCTCAAAATGCGAAGCGTGTGGCTTAACTGTATGGGCTGCCAAAATACTCCATCTTCACAGTACACTGCTTGACTATCGTACCAGTGCGGACTACAGCCACGACCAACACTCTGTTGTTGGTTATATGTCAGCAATGTTTTATAAAGACTAATCTTTGGCTATAAACTCTGCTTCGAAAAGATAGGTTCTGCTTCCTTTGTGCGGTCCAAAGCCAAACTCCTGAAGCTGTTGAAGATACGCTGTAAGAGCACGATTGAACTCAGGATTGCGGGATTTTCGTTTGATCTCAAACTCAAAATGCCCTGTCGGATCTATTTTTAGATACACTTTGACCTTTTCTCCCGCAAAATCGCTTTGTGCAGGCCATCCCTCAAGCATCTCCTGTACTTTTGCAAGGTAGTTGTCCTCAACACCGCTGTCAAACTGCTTCTGCTGCTTGAGAGAGTGTGAAGGCTTCTTGGACTTCGAAGGTTTGGCATCCACCATTTCAAAAAGCTTCTTTTTCGATACAGTATGTACAGGCTTGTCTGTAACATGTATCAACGGTTTTTTCTTTTTTGTCTTCACATTTGCAAAAAGATCGGTTGGGCGTTTTTTTGGTTTCGTGATATTACGGTCTCTTTTTTTAACCTTTTTCTTGACAATCTTCTCTTTGATAACCTTCTTCTTGACCGTTTTGGCTTTTTTAGGTACGCTCTTTTTAGGTTTTGGCAGCGGTTTTGTTTTCTGTTTCGGTTTTTTCTTTTTTATAACAGGGAGTGTTTTTTGGGGCTGTACAGATGAGGCAATGGCAACCTGAATACGGTGTTCATCTTTCTTCACATAATGTTTTTTCTTATCCTCTGTACGGTGGTTAAAGTAAAATACAAGAAGTCCGACAATGATCAGATAGATACCTGCAGCAACAATCCCCCAGACAATACGCAGTATATTTTGAGTCATAATGTTATGAGGGAAACCTTCTGAAAACCTGCAGCTTTGACACTCTTGAGCAGGTACATTACATCCTTGTACTGCAAACGCTCGTCTGCGCGGATATAGACCTCTCTGCTCTTGTCAAGGCTTGCAGCACGGTTGACAAAATCATCTGCAAATGTCGCCAGTGTATAGATGTCTTTATTCAGATAGATCTTCTGATCTTTATCCATACGTATGGTCAGTATTTTGGGCTTTGTTACTTTGACTGTTTTTGACCCCTGTGGCAGGTCGATCTGTTCCTGAAAGGTGATAGTCGGTGCTGTGATCATCAAAATAGCCATCAGCACAAGCATGACATCCACAAGCGGTGTAATGTTCAGATCCGGATTGTCATCCCAGGAGAACATCACTACCCCTCCTGTGACAATATCACTTCAGACTGTGATGTCAAAAGAGAGGAGAGTTCATACGCCTTGCGCTTGAGTATCAGGTGAAAACTGTAGGCAAAGATGGCAACAGCGATCCCCGCTGCTGTTGCGATCAAAGCTTCGGATATCGCAGGAGCGACAACTCCCAAAGAAGCCGATGACTGCGCACCAAGTTTTGAAAAGGTTTCAAGGATGCCGATCACAGTACCGAACAAACCTATAAAGGGAGAGGTAGATGCAATGATCGAAAGCCAGGTAAGCCCTTTTGTCGATACCCTGATCGCATCGGATGTTGCCGCCTCAAGTATGGCTTTGTTGG
Source organism: Sulfurovum sp. (assembly GCA_027029065.1). Next base: position 6,194 of record JALVGO010000126.1, on the reverse strand, counting down.
GCTTGCTCACTCTTGAGAGATAAGTAAAAATAAGTGAACTGCTTGACACTGATTTTGACTGACCTGTGTAGAGTGCTTTCAGTGAACGTGCTTCAGAGATTATGCGTTTTTTGAGAATGTAGTATCGATCGAGGAATATCCAAAAAGTAGCGATGAAGTAAAGAGAGAGCACGAGCAGTACGAAAATCGTGATCGCACTGCTGCCCATGAAATAATCAAGAAGAGAGCCCAATTTAGAGAGATTTCCCTATATTCTCGACTTTGCTTACTGCTGCGGCAATTACCGTGTTCGAAGACTCTGCTTTTTTCAAAAGCTCTTTCGCTTCGTTCAGGGCTTTTGCCAAATCAGTGTCATCACCGGAGAGTGCAACTGCACCGTCAACGATACATGTCGTCTTCTCCTCATCCACTTTGACATAGCCGGAATTGATGGCGACAGCCACTGTTTTCCCATCAGCTTTGATGATCTCAATGACACCGGTTTCAAGCAGTGAAACAAGCGTAGCATGCTTTGGAAGCACACCAAACTCCCCTTCCGATCCCGGAAGCGTTATCTGACGTACTTCATCATCAAAGATCACACCGTTTGGTGTGACGATTTCAAGCTTCATTAGTTCCATAAATATCCTTTACTAAAGACAAGAACTAAGCTTACTTAGCATTGATCTTATCGTTTTTCGCAACAGCCTCAGCCATATTTCCTACCATGTAGAACGCTGCTTCGTTCATATGGTCATATTTACCTTCGAGCAGACCTTTGAAACCTTCGATCGTATCTTCAAGTGTTACATATACACCAGGGCTTCCTGTAAACACTTCTGCAACGTGGAACGGCTGAGAAAGGAACTTCTCGATCTTTCTTGCTCTCTCAACAACCAGCTTGTCATCTTCTGAAAGCTCGTCCATACCAAGGATCGCAATGATATCCTGTAGATCTTTATACTTCTGAAGTGTCTGCTGAACACCACGTGCTACATTGTAGTGCTCCTCACCGATAATTTGCGGATCGAGCATTCTTGAAGTAGAATCAAGTGGGTCAACCGCAGGGTAAATACCTTTCTCAGCAATAGAACGGTTCAGTACCGTTGTTGCATCCAGGTGGGCAAATACAGAAGCAGGTGCCGGGTCAGTCAAGTCATCCGCAGGTACATAAACAGCCTGAACAGATGTAATAGAACCTTTTGTTGTAGAGGTAATACGCTCTTGCAGCGCACCCATCTCACGGCTCAGTGTCGGCTGGTAACCAACTGCTGACGGAATACGCCCAAGAAGCGCTGACATCTCTGAACCGGACTGTGCAAAACGGAAGATGTTGTCGATGAACATAAGTACATCAAGACCCATCTCGTCACGGAAATACTCAGCCATTGTAAGACCGGTAAGTGCAATACGGTTACGTGCTCCCGGAGGTTCACTCATCTGTCCGTAACAGAGTGCAACTTTGTCAAGAACGTTAGACTCTTTCATCTCGAAGTAAAGGTCGTTACCTTCACGTGTTCTTTCACCGACACCTGCAAATACTGAGTATCCGCTGTGCTTCATTGCAACGTTGTTGATAAGCTCCATGATGATGACGGTTTTACCAACACCTGCACCACCGAAGAGTCCTACTTTACCACCTTTTGCATATGGTGCAAGAAGGTCAACAACCTTGATACCGGTTTCAAATACTTCAGTCTTTGTACTCTGCTCTTCAAATGATGGCGGGTCTCTGTGGATAGACCAGTACTCTTTTGCTTCACAAGGACCGTTGTCATCGACTGTGTCACCAATAACGTTAAAGATACGTCCGAGAACCTCTTCACCAACCGGTACTTTGATCGGTGCACCTGTCGCTTTTACTTCCTGACCTCTTACCACACCTTCACTCATATCCATTGCAATGGTTCTAACTCTGTTGTCACCAAGCTGTGCTGCAACCTCGAGTACGAGTTTTTGCTCTTTACCGTCAAACGTATATACCGTCTCCAGTGCCTCATTGATCTCCGGCAGATAGTCTGTGAAGTCCACATCGATTACCGGACCCAAGACTTGTACTATTTTACCTGTCATTACTTCTCCTCTAATTATTTCATTGATTCCATACCACTGATGATCTCTATGAGCTCAGTCGTAATCGCTTCTTGTCGTGCTTTGTTATACTGTACAGTCAGTGACTTTACCATCTCTTTGGCATTGTTCGTCGCGGCATCCATTGCCTGCATACGTGCAGAGTGCTCTGCAGCAAGAGAATCGATCAGTGAGTAGTACATCGTATATTCAACATACCGTTTTACCAGTGCATCCAGCAGGGTATCGTCATCATCCGGTTCAACCTCAAGTTCAGAAGTCGAAGCCGAGTTCAGTTCCAGCTTGGAAGGGTCGATAGGCAGCAGTTGATCCTGCTTGATCTCCTGCGTAATCATATTGACATATCCGTTGTGTACCAAAACGATTTTATCCGTCTCGCCGTTCACATAAGAGGATGCGACTTCATTAATGAAGTCGGCTGCCTGTGCGTAGTCAGGTGCTGCAGAGAGACCGACAATTTCATCATTGAGTTCAATATTGTTGAACTTGAAATAGTCGATCCCTTTTCTACCTACCGCTCTGAGACGTACTTTGACATTCTCCGCTTTGTACTCAGCGATCAACTGGCTTACCCGCTTGATAGTCTGTGCATTGAAACCACCGCAAAGACCCTTGTCGGCTGTGATGAATACAATATCTACAGTTTGTGGTTTTTCAACCTCTCTGAAGTAGACATTGTCAAGACCGTCTGCATTTGCCTGCTGCATCTTCTGTGCTATCTCATTAAGCAGCTCAGTCAGTTTTGCAGCGTAAACACGTGATCTTTTTGCAAGCTCTTCCGTTCTTCTCAGTTTTGCGGAAGAGACAAGCTTCATCGCATTGGTAGTCTTGGCAGTGTTCTTGACACTTCCAATCTTACGCTTGATCTCTTTTAAATTAGCCATGTTCAGCCTTTCTTATGCTGCAAAAGAAGCTTTGAAATCTTCGATCGCTTTTCTCAACTCAGCTTCAGTCTCGTCTGTGATCTTTTTGTCATTTCTGATCGCATCGAGTACATTCATGTATTTTGCTTCCATAAACGGCATCAGTTCCGCTTCGAACTTCACTACTGAAGATGCCGGAATATCATCAAGGTATCCGTTGGCACCTGCGAAAATAATCACAACCTGCTTTTCAATAGGTACCGGAGAGTATGGTCCCTGCTTCAGTACTTCAACCATTCTCTGCCCACGCTCAAGCTGTGCTCTTGTGTGATCGTCAAGATCAGATGCGAACTGTGCAAATGCCTGCAGTTCACGGAAAGATGCAAGGTCAAGTCTCAGTGTACCGGAAACCTGCTTGGTCGCTTTGATCTGTGCAGCACCACCGACACGTGATACAGAAAGACCGACATTGATCGCAGGTCTGATACCTGAGTTGAAGAGGTCTGTCTCAAGGAAGATCTGACCGTCAGTAATGGAGATAACGTTGGTTGGAATGTATGCCGCAACATCACCCGCCTGTGTTTCAATGATAGGGAATGCAGTAATAGAACCTGCACCAAGATCATCATTCAGTTTCGCTGCACGCTCAAGCAGTCTTGAGTGTAGATAGAAAACATCACCAGGATACGCTTCACGACCCGGAGGACGTCTGAGGATCAGTGACATTTCACGGTAGGCTACCGCATGTTTGGAGAGATCATCATAGAAGATAACTGCGTGTCTTCCGTTATCTCTGAAGTACTCAGCCATAGTTACACCTGCGTATGGTGCGAGGAACTGGAGTGCAGAAGAGTCAGCAGCACCCGCATTCACAACGATTGTGTAATCCATAGCACCGTGCTCTTCAAGTTTTTTCACTGTTGCTGCAACAGTAGATTGTTTCTGGCCGATTGCAACATAGATACAGACAACATCCTGGCCTTTTTGGTTGATGATCGTATCGATCGCCAGTGTTGTTTTACCGGTCTGTCTGTCACCAATGATAAGCTCTCTCTGTCCACGTCCAACCGGAACCAGTGCATCGATCGCTTTGATCCCTGTCTGAAGCGGCTCATGGACAGATTTACGTGCCATGATGCCTGGTGCCTTCTCTTCAATGAATCTGTGTTCAGTTGCTTCTACCGCACCTTTTCCGTCAAGCGGCTCACCAAGAGGGTTGACAACTCTTCCCATCAGACCGTCACCTACCGGTGTTTTAAGGAGTTCGCCGAGTCTCTTGACACTCATTCCCTCTTTGATACCTGCACTGCTTCCGAGTACAACAACACCGACATTTGCCTCTTCAAGGTTCAGTACAAGTCCTCTTGCACCGTTTTCAAACTCAACAACCTCTCCGGCCATGACATTATTTAGTCCGTAGACAGTTGAAATACCGTCTGCAATACCTACTACTTTTCCTACCTCATTGATGTCAACATCAATCTCGAAGTTCTCGATTCTCTCTTTGATGATCGAACTTATCTCATCTGCTTGCAATTTTACTGCCACTGATACTCCTTTACTGTTAGATAACTACAAAGACTTCTTGATGAAATCAATGAGCTGTTCTTTAACTCTCTGCTTGGAGAAGTTAACCTCTATTCCTAAATCATCCACTGAAACACGCAGTCCGTCAAGATCGCTTTTCTCCTGCTTGAGGGTGATCGATGCACCTGTGTATTTTCCAAGTGTATCTTCAAGCTTCTTCAACTCGTCTTTGTCGAGTTTCTTGCTGCTTCTGAGAACACCTTCATACTTGTTGGAAGCTTTCTGAAGCTCCGCATTGAGTACTCTGGAGATCGCCGGGATCAGATCCAGACGTTTGTTCTCACCCAGTATTTTGATGAAATTGACAAGATTGCTCTCTGCTTCACTGCCCAGTGCTGCAAGAATCATCTCTGTTTTCTTCTCAGCGGGAATGATTGGAGATGTCAGCACTGTTGCAATCTCTTCTGAAGCGATTGCATCTGTCAGTACATTCAGCACCGATGCTGCAGAAGCAACATCTTTGCTTGCAGAGGAGAGTGCCGTTGCATAACGTTTAGCGATTAGCTCTTCCATTTATGCCACCTTTCTCGAGATAATATCGACGATTTTGCTCTCTTCAAGCATGATATCATCTGCTGTGATATTTTCACTCAGCACTTCATCGATCGCTTCTCTTGATGCTTTACGCTCTTCAAGTGCAATCTTTTCATTGAACTGCTTCTCCATTACTTCAAGCTCCTGAGCATTTGCCTCAGCAATCTTTTGTGCAAGGATCACAGCCTCTTTCTTTGCATCTTCAATGATCTGCTCTGCTTTCTTTACACTTTCGTCAAGACGTGCCTGAGCCTCTTTTCTCTCATCTTTTGCCGCCTGGAGTTTCTCTTCGATCTCTTTCAGTTGTGAAGCGATCTGGGAGGATCTTCCTTTGAAAAACCCTTTAATCGGGTTTGCCAAAAGATACCACAGAAGTGCAGCAAAGATGGTAAAGTTGATCACCCTCGGCCAGTAGTCACTCTCTCTACCGGTTTGGGCGAAATAGCGGCTTGCTTCCTCTCCATGTCCGCTGCTTGCCAGAAGCACAGCAGGCAGAACCATGAGAGACAGTAATAGTACTTTTTTCATACCTTTCCTTCCTACAGCTTGCTGAATTTGGCTTTGAGGCTCTCTTTGAAAAGAGGCATCTGAGAGAGAAGCTCGTTTTTGAGACTCTCTTTCTCCTGTCCAAGTTTCTCTACAAACTCGGCATAAGCTTTGTCCAGCTCACTCTGTTTTGTCTCAACCTTGCTTGCTGCCAGCGCCTTCTCTTCTTCGATGGCTTTCTGTCTGATCGCAGCGGCTTCAGCTTTTGCCCGGCTGATGTTCTCTTCCGCTTTTGCGTTAAGTTCATCACTGTTGCCGCTGAGCCCTTTTGCCGCTTCAAGATCTTTTGCTATGGAACGGTCACGGTCGTCCATGAATTTCAACAGTGGTTGAAACAGCATTCGATTTAAAACAACAAGAAGGGTCAGGAACAATACCAGGACAAACAACATTAACGGTAAATGTATGTCAAGCATTAAAACTCCTCGTGTAATTTCGCATTATATTACCATCTTATAAATGAGATAACGGTTAATTTTTAGCGATTTTTGAGGAATGAAAGGAAGTTTTCAAACTCCTGTGTATTTTCGAAAAATATCTCTACACTTTTGGATTTTGTTTTATGTTTGAAAGGAAGGTGCTCTTTCAGTGATT
>JALVGO010000125.1 GCA_027029065.1 Sulfurovum sp. | reverse complement strand
CATCGGAGAAGTAGGACTTCACATAACGCTCAGGGTCTCCCCAGATGGTACGGATCATACTCGGCCACGGGCGGGTAATACAGAGCAGTCCTGTTTCATTGGTCTCTTTTGGCGTACCGTCAGGGTCAATGACCTCCGCCATGATCCCCGGCAGCGGCAGTGTCGCACAGGCAGGCTTGATGGGTGTCGCACCCGGCAGCGGGCTGATCATGTGTCCGCCGGTCTCTGTCTGCCACCATGTATCGACAATGGCACAGCGGCTCTGACCTACCACTTCGTAGTACCATTTCCACGCCGGAGGGTCGATAGGCTCTCCCACCGTACCAAGCACTTTAAGAGAGCTCAGATCGTACTTTTTAGGCTCATCCTCACCCATCTTGTGCAGTACACGGATGGCAGTCGGCGCAGTGTAGAACTGGCTGATCTTGTGATCCTGTACCATCTTCCATGCACGTCCCGCATCCGGATAGGTAGGCACCCCTTCAAACATAACGGTGGTCGCCCCCGCAGCCAGAGGTCCATAAATGATATACGTATGCCCCGTGATCCACCCGATATCTGCCGTACACCAGTAGACATCCTCATCTTTAATGTCAAAGACCCACTCCATGGTCATTTGTGCCCAGAGGATGTACCCTGCACTGGCGTGCTGCACCCCTTTTGGCTTTCCGGTACTCCCGGAGGTGTAGAGCAAAAAGAGAGGGTCTTCACTGTCCATGATCTCATACGGGCACTCTGCATGCTGCGCATCTATGAGGTCATTGTAGGAGTGGTCTCTTCCCTCTACCCATGCGATCTCTTCATTGTTGCGTTTGACAACCAGTACCGCTTCGACACTCTCACCCCCTTGGCTGAGCGCATCATCTACAACATTTTTCAGCATGTAGGGTTTGCCTTTACGGTAGGCACCGTCAGCGGTAATGACCAGCTTCGCCTCCGCATCCTCGATACGGTCTTTGAGCGCCTCGGCAGAGAATCCGCCAAAGACAATGGAGTGGATGGCACCGATACGCGCACACGCAAGCATGGCGTAGGCAGCTTCCGGGATCATCGGCATGTAGAGTACGACACGGTCACCCTTTTTGATGCCAAAATGCTCTCTGAGCAGGTTTGCCATTTTGTTGACACGCAGTGAGAGCTCGGCATAACTGATGTGCTCCACATCTCCCCTGTCACCCTCAAAAAGGATAGCGGTTTTGTCCGCCCTGTCGGCAAGGTGCCTGTCGACACACTGGTTACAGACG
>JALVGO010000124.1 GCA_027029065.1 Sulfurovum sp. | reverse complement strand
GGGTTTTGACAGGGTCGATCACCACGATCGTTTTACCTTCGATGAAAGGCATCAGGTGGGCGTTGGTGACGGTCAGGTTCCGTCCCCACACCACAACAGTTTGGGCTTTAGCAATCTGCTCAAGCGGAAGGGTACGGTTGATCCCTCTGCCATTGACTATACCGGCATGCCCCGCAGCGTCACACAGACTTCCCGAAGTCAGCGTGCCGCCTATCTTCTCCATAAAGAGGTTGGTGACATCCTGCATCACTCCAAGGTTCCCAGAACCCCTCCAAAGCAATGTTTTGGGCTTTTTGAAAGCTTCAGCTACCGCTGCCATCGCCTCTTCCATGCTGACCTCTTTGCCCCCGATACGCGGCACACGAATACGCTCCGCCTCATGGGTATATTTGTTCAGCAGCGCACAGAGCGCACCGTTTCCGGCAGGGTGGCTGGCATCACCTTTGAGTTTTGGAAACTGCGATTTATCTACAACGATCCTGCAGGCATCATAACAGTCAAGCCCGCAGGCGGTCGTTACACATTCACTCATTTGATCTCCACTTTAACCAGTTTGGAAAAATAGTTTTTTGGTGCAGGGATATAGATCTCTGCACGGTAGGAAGAGATGAATTTCTCATCTGCAATGCGCCATACTTTACCGATATGATAATCCGTCTTTACCCCGTCAAGATAGATGTCTCTCTTCTTGATCCCTTCAAGCTCGCCAGGATCGAGGAAAAGTACCAGCTTTGCCCTTTTGGCATCATCGACTCTTGCCAAGGGCGTTCCCGGAGCGACAAAGTCCCCTTTGCGCACCATCAGCTTGTAGAGATAAACCCCTTTGGGTCTGAGAGACTTCTTTGCAATCGTATCTTTCAGGCGTGCGATCTTGTAGGCAAGATCCGTTTTTTGCCGTTTCAGCGATGCGATCTTCTCTCTAGTGGTCAGATACTGGTTTTTGACCGATACAAAGGCACTGTAGGCGTTATCTTTCTGTGTTGTCGATGCGGTAGAGAGCTTTTCTATGCGATGATAGTAGCTCTCCTGACGCACCATGTTCTTCTGAAGCAACGCTGCCATCTCTTCATTGATCGAGAGGGTCTCCTCAAGCAGTGCCATACTCCTTTGCGTTGCATTGAGATCCACACGGTCGAGTCTATCGTCGATATATACGACCCTTTTACCCTCAGGCTGCGTCCCCTCAGAAGCAAGATCAGCTTCAAGCACTAATCCGCTGACTGAAGCTTTGAGCACCACACTTTCAT
>JALVGO010000123.1 GCA_027029065.1 Sulfurovum sp. | reverse complement strand
GAGTAGCTCCAACTCGGTACTGGGTGCCATGGCATCGGTTGCCGTTGAAGACCTCTACCGCCCGTGGAAGCAAAAGCAGGGCATCACCGATGAAGCACACTACGTCAAGGCTGGACGTGTGGCCGTTGTACTCTTTGCTGTTGCGCTGAGCTTCATGGCGATGCTCAGTTACTACTGGCAGCACGCCACCGACCTGCCGCTACTGAGCTTCGCCCTTGGTGTGATGGCATTTGCCTACACCGGACTGCTTGGGGTGTATGGTGCAGCCATCTTCACACGTCGGGGCAATGCACGCACCGTTCTTTGGGCACTCATCGGCGGTTTTGTGACCGTACTACTACTGCAGCCCTATGTGCTTGGTGGACTGCTTGGCATTAAGCTTGGGTTTGCATGGCAGATCGTTATCGGTACGGCAGTGGCGTTTGGGGTGATGATGGTGGGAAAAAGTGAGGAGGTAGGATTAAGGGTTAAGGATTAAGAGGGGTTTCTCACTCTTAAATCAATTTATTTTCATTTAATTTAACATGAGTATAATCATTCATATAATTATATGAATTAGGAGCATTTATGCAAAAAATTCGCAGTACATTTACTATTTCTGATTACATTATTGACGAACTTAATGAGATTTCGACAGAACTGAATGAGAAGAAAAGCCATATTGTTGAAGATGCACTTACCATGTATTTTGATTATCTTGATACAAAAATAGCGGATAAAAGAATCGATGATATTAAAAGCGGTAAAGAGAAGGTAATACCTGCAGAAGAGGTCTTTAGGGAGTTAGGGCTTTAATGTACACTTTGCATTTTTTGACTTCTGCAAAGAAAGAGTTTGCCAAACTTGACAGTGTTATACAGCGTAATATCAAAGAGAAGCTGCTTATTCTCGCAGAAAACCCTGAAGTTTTAAAGAACAATATCAAAGCTCTCAAAGGCAAACACAAGGGCAAGTTTCGGCTGCGTGTCCATCAGTATCGTGTCATCTTTCAGATTAAAGAGCAAGAACTGATTATTACCATTATACGAATCGGTCATCGAAAAGAAGTTTATTGAAAAAACAGGGCGATAGTAGATTGTGATTGAAGTAGGGTGCGTAATCACGCACCAATTAGCAGACAAGTTATCTGCAAAACCCATACTCCCGCCATGCAGCAGGGCGGTAGTAGTAGTGGTCAAAGAGTCCTCTGCCGCGTACACGGTCGCGGTAGGTGTAGCTGTAGTCGTAGCGGTAGAACTCTCCTTCGAAAAAGTAGC
>JALVGO010000122.1 GCA_027029065.1 Sulfurovum sp. | reverse complement strand
TACTTCCTACTTCCTACTTCCTACTTCCTACTTCCTACTTCCTACTTCCTACTTCCTACTTCCTACTTCCTACTTCCTACTTCCTACTTCCTACTTCCTACTTCCTACTTCCTACTTCCTACTTCCTCACTCCCCACAATCCTGTGCAAAAAGAGAATCTGTGCAAAGACAGGAGAGAAGATATTGAGCAGCGGAATATAGTTGAACCCTGCGGCGATCATGGCAAGGAGGGTGGTTTTGCTGCTGCGGGCTTTGAGGGCTTTTTTATCTGAGATGAACATACTGCCTACATCATGAATGGTTGGTGCTTTGATGAGAATAGACCAGAGCCAGAGCATGTAGACCGCCCCAAGCAGCGGTACGAACATCAGAGGGAAGGTAAAGAGAAACACGACAAGAAACACAGCCGCGGAGCGGAGGCTTATAAGCAGGGATGCTGTAATGCTTGGTGTACCGACAACCGGTGAATTAGGGTAGTACTTTTGTGCCAGTTTCGCCAGCAGCGGTTCGACCATGAAAGAGGTCACAACGGCATGGATGGCAACAAAGAGCATATAGGCAACGGCAATGACTGCCACGGATGCACCGGTAGTCTGTACCCACTCCCACGGAATCCATGTCAGATAGTGTTTGACAAAAGAGGAGACTGTACTGCCAAAGAGCCATGCGATGGCAGCGGTCAACAGCAGTGAGATGAGGGTGGTTTTGGCGATGAATGCCAAGACGGTGGCGGAGAAGAGGTCTTTGAAACTTTTGGTGATGATTTTGTTCATGGTGTTTCCTGTTGTGTCTTTTATTGTTCTATCAAAATGAGATTATTGTCTTTTTGTTTCTTTTGCTGCTCTTCATTTCTTTTTTTCTTTGTTCTCGTGACAAAGAAAAAAGAGAAACGAAGCAAAGAAAAAAAGAAAACACGATAATGCGTGATTTCTGTCATATTCCCTTGACATCTTAAGGTTATATAAGAAATCGTTTAGCTTTTAGCTTTTAGCTTTTAGCTCTTAGCTCTTAGCTCTTACTGATATTCATTCTTAAACGCCACATAGCGTTTTGCCGATGCATAAAGCTCCTCCACCTCTTCATCGGTCAGTTCTCTGACAACTTTGGCTGGACTGCCCATAATGAGGCTTCTTGGCGGGAACTTTTTGTTTTTGGTTACCAGACTTCCTGCACCGACGATGGACTCTTTGCCGATGACCGCACCGTCAAGAATGGTGGCGCTCATACCAATGAGGCAGGCATCCTCTATGGTACAGCCGTGCAGCATGACGCGGTGGCCGACAGTGACATCGTTGCCTATGATCGTCGGGTTTCCGTCACTCATATCCTCTTTTTTGTGGTGGGTGACATGGATCATGCTCAAATCCTGAATGTTGGTACGGTCTCCGATGGTAATGAAATGCACATCACCGCGTACCACACAGCCAAACCAGATGGCTGAATCCTCTCCTATGGTAGTGCGTCCAATGACACTTGCGCCTTCGGCGATCCAGGCGTTTTTACCCAGTTTTGGGGTCCACTCTTTGAATTTTATCAGCATGGTTTATCCTTCTTTTAGTATCCGGTTTGCCAGACGGCTGACATAGTCCGGGGTTGCTTTTTTGGTCTTGTCATGGATCTTGTTGACATACTGCTCAAGAATGGTGTGGTTGTTCACCTTCTTGCCCAGTGCAGGTACCTTGAGGTATTCACCGCTTGGCTGTAGTGTCCAGCGCAGCTGGTTGTCTGCAAGCTGCAGCATGAGTATCTGCTCGATCTTCTGTGAAAGATTGGGTTCGAGTATGGGGGTCATCAGCTCAACACGCCGGACAAGGTTGCGCGGCATGAGGTCGGCACTGGAGATGTAGGTTTTGACCTTCTGGTGTTTGAACCAGTAGATACGGGGATGTTCAAGGTATTTTCCGATCACAGAAGAGACGGTAATGTTTTCGCTGACCCCTTTGACTCCGGGTTTGAGACAGCAGATCCCACGGATGATCAGCTCGATACGGCACCCCTTCTGCGAAGCCTTGTAGAGGGTCTTGATAATGTCCTGATCGACCAATGAATTGGCTTTGAGAATGATGTATCCCTCTTTACCGTGCTGCGCCTCTTTCTCTATCAGTTTGATAAGCTTGGGCTTGATCTGTACCGGTGACATGAAAAGTGTATCCAGTTTGGTGTAAGTAGAAAATCCGGTCAGGAAGTGGAAAAAATGGGTAGCATCGGCAGAGATAACCTCTTTGGCGGTAAAGTAGGAGATGTCTGTATAGATCTTGGCGGTACTCGGATTGTAGTTTCCTGTTGCAAGGTGGACATAACTTTGCAGTTTGCGCCCTTTGCGTTTGATGACCTGTGCGATCTTGGCATGCACTTTCAGCCCGGGAATGCCATAAACCACATGCGCACCCGCATCTTCAAGGGCTTTTGCCCAACGGAGGTTGTTCTCCTCATCGAATCTCGCTTTGAGTTCGACCAGTACTGTTACCTGTTTGCCGTCGCGTGCCGCATCGATCAGTGCTTTGACAATGGGTGACTTCTGCCCCGCACGGTAGAGGGTCATACGGATAGCAATGGTCTCTGCATCGGCGGCTGCCTGCTTGATGAACTGCACTACCGGCTCGAAACTGTCAAAAGGGTGGTAGAGAACAACATCCTGTTTTTCGATGGCTTCAAAGACATTTTCGGTATCAAACGGCGGCAGGATCTTGGGGGTGAAGGTGGGTAGTACCAGATGGGAAAGCCGCTTGTCGCCTACGATCTGCCAGAGTGCCCCAAGGTTGAGCGGCAGGCTCTTGTAGGGGTAGATGTCATGTTCGTTCAGGTTCAGGTGGGTCAGCAGGAACTGAAGCAGATCCTCATCGACCCCCTCAAGAAGTTCAAGCCGGATGAGTGAGCCTTTGTTCCGTGAACGCAGCCCCTCCTGAAGGATCTCCAGAAAGTCATCCGCCTCCTCTTCCTCTATTTCGATATCTGCATTGCGCGTTACCCTGAAAGGGGTCGATGCCAGCGGGGTAAAGCCGGGGAAGAGCTCTGTCGTGAAGTGCTCGACCACACTTTCGATAGGAATAAAGGTATGGTCTATCTGCACAAAGCGCGGCAAAATACGGGGAATACGGATCAGCCCGTGTTTGATATGCTGTGATTCATCCTGCAGGGTGATCGCCAGTGCGAAACTGAGGTTGTTCAGATGCGGGAAAGGGTGGGTGGCATCGATGGCAATGGGAATGATGACTGGATAGATCTCTTCAAAAAAGATCTCTTTTACCTCTTCTTGCTCCTCTTTTGAAAGGGTATCAAAATTTTTGATGTGCACACCGTGGGTATGCAGTTCGGAGATGATGGAGGTGTAGCACGACTCCAAAATATCATGCTCTTTGTGCAGGTAGGCACGGATCTGTTTCAGCTGCTCGGCAGGGGTGAGTTTGTCCGGACCTGTCTGCTGTACCCGTGCTTTGAAAAGACTCTTCAGCCCCGCAACCCGGATCATGTAGAACTCATCGAGGTTTGTACCGTAGATGGCAAGAAACTTCAAACGTTCCAGCGGCGGCAGTGTCTCATCGAGTGCCTGTGCGAGCACACGGGAGTTGAACTGCAGCCAGCTGAGTTCACGGTTGAAGTAGAGCTGGGGATCGTTTAAATCTACCATTTGGTTGCTCCAAATGGTAGATTTAGTGAAGAGTGAAGAGTGAAGAGTGAAGAGTGGTGGTTTGCATTGCTTTGCAATGCCTTTAGTGTTGGTAAGAGGGTCATCATAATATCCTTACATCTTCGAATAAATAATAAAAGCTTTCTGTAAAGAAAGCATACCAAAACTCTTCACTCTTCACTCTTAACTCTTCATTAAAAAAGTTATAGTTTTTTAATTTTGGCTATCTCATCCCTCAGCCGTGCCGCCTCTTCAAACTCCAGATTTTTGGCTGCTGCAAGCATCTTTGCTTTGAGCTCTTTGACAAGCTGCTGGCGTTCTGCTTTTGGCATTTTGTCGAGTTTGGAGCGTTTGTTGTAGAGTTCGCCGCCATCTTCAACCTTGAGGTTGGTGTCAAGCTCCCGGATGGTTGTCTTTGGGGTGATGTTGTGTTTTTTGTTGTAGGCGAGCTGCTTCTGCCTTCTTGCCTGTGTGATTTCGATGGTCGCTTTCATCGAGTCGGTCATCTTTTTGGCATACATCAACACCTTGCCGTTGGCGTTACGTGCGGCACGTCCGGCAGTCTGGATGAGTGCCGTTTGGGAACGCAAAAACCCCTCTTTGTCCGCATCCAAGATCGCCACAAGGCTTACTTCGGGCAGGTCAAGTCCCTCTCTTAGCAGGTTGATCCCGACTAAGATGTCGAACTCCCCAAGCCGCAGTGACCGGATGATCTGGTTGCGTTCGATGGCGTCAAGGTCGGAGTGCATATATTTACACTTGAGTCCAAGGTCGTTGTAGTAGGTTGTCAACTCCTCTGCCATCTTTTTTGTCAACACTGTCACAAGCACACGTTCACCCCGTTCGATGACCGGTTTCATACGGTCATGCAGGTTTTCTACCTGATAGGTGGAGTCTATGACTTCAATCTCCGGGTCAAGCAGTCCGGTAGGTCTGACAACCTGCTCGGCAACAGTAGCGGAGAGGTCAAGCTCAAGCTGGGCAGGGGTGGCGGAGACAAAGAGGTAGTGTGGTGCCTTGTTGATGTATTCGTCAAACTTGAGCGGACGGTTATCCAGTGCACTTGGCAGTCTGAAACCGTGCTCTACCAGCACCTCTTTGCGGCTTCTGTCCCCCGCATACATGCCTCGAAACTGCGGCAGTGAGACGTGCGATTCATCCACGATGACAAGGTAGTCATCATGCATCACCTCAAAGTAGTCCATCATCGAGTAGGGGGTCTCGCCGGGCTTTTTGCCTGTCAGATGCCGAGAATAGTTCTCAATACCCTTGCACATCCCGGTTGCTTCGAGCATCTCAAGGTCAAACTCCGTACGCTGCTTGAGGCGGTTGTACTCCACCATGCGTCCCTCACGCTCAAAGAAGGCAAGCCGCTCATCCAGCTCCTCTTCAATGCTCTTAATGGCGCGTGCAAGCTTTTCTTTGCCCACCACAAACTGGTTGGCAGCGTAGATGGTCACCTCCTCCATGTGCTTCTCTTTCTCTCCGGTTAAGGAGTTGAAGGTGTAAATGTCCTCTATCTCATCACCGAAAAACTCGATGCGTACGGCAAATTCATCGGAGTAAGCGGGGTAGATGTCTATGACTTCACCACTGACACGGAAGTTCCCGATATCGAAGAATTCGTCGTTACGCTTGTAGCCCATGTCCACAAGCCGCAGTAAAAGCTCCTTTTGGTTGTACTCTTCGCCTACCGAGAGCTTCTGGACGATGGAGCGGTAGTCCTCCGGACTTCCCAAACCGTAGTTTGCCGAAACCGATGCGATGACGATGACATCATCATGGCTGAGCAGGCTGGCGGTGGTACTGAGCCTGAGCCGTTCAAGCTCCTGGTTGATGGAACTATCCTTCTCAATGAAAAGATCCTGCCGTGGCAGATAGGCTTCGGGCTGATAGTAGTCGTAGTAGCTGATGAAGTACTCGACATGGTTGTTGGGGAAGAAGGCTTTGAACTCACTGTAGAGCTGTGCCGCAAGCGTTTTGTTGTGCGTCATGATCAGTGTGGGTTTTTTGGTTTTTTCGATCACCTTCGCCATCGTGTAGGTCTTCCCTGAGCCCGTTACCCCAAGCAGTGTCTGGTAGCGGTTGCCTTTCAGTATGGATTCGGAAAGAGCTTCAATAGCTTCCGGCTGATCGCCGGCGGGAGCGTAATTGCTTTTTACGGTAAAATTTGCCATATATTTCCTTATGTTGAATGAGGAGTTAGGAATGAGGAATTAGGAATGATGGTATGCATTACGCTGTAATGCTTTGATTTTTGATGGTTTTGGTTATAGAGCTTAAAAGGCTGATGATTTCATCAATATCATTAAAAAGACTTTGGTGCATTTGTGGTGTAATAAAATGTGTATCATATAGAAGGTTGATCCAGTATTGTGTTTCATTTGCTTCTTTTAGTGAAATCATAAGCTTATTGAGAAAGTCAGCTTTTGATTGTGCATACTTTGATTCATTGACTAAGGCACCTATAGAGGTACCTGATCTTAATACCTGTTTGCTCAAAACGTATTCTTTTTTTTCTTTATTTAAATAAAGTGACAGATTGACGATTCTGATAGCAAACTGATAGCTTTTTGTATGCAGAATATTCTCTTTTTTCATCAAAATTCCTAATTCCTAATTCCTAATTCCTAATTCTTTCGCTATTATATCACATAGAAAACAAACAACATACGGAGTTACTATGTCAGCTTTAAACAGACTACAGGAAAAAATCACCCAGCTCAAGACCGATTATGAGTCTTTGAAACAGCAGAATGAGGAGCTGAGAAATCAGCTTACGACCATGAGCAGTTCGCAGTCAGAGCAGGA
The DNA here is from genome assembly GCA_027029065.1 of Sulfurovum sp. Next base: position 5,266 of record JALVGO010000122.1, on the reverse strand, counting down.
GATGCTCATCAGCAATCTTCGTGCAGAAGCCGAGAAGGTACAGTCGCTTGAGAGTACGGTGGAGACACTCAAACGTGAGCTGCTGGAGAAAGATGCGGAGATTGAGAAGATCATTGCACAGGTTGAGGCGCTGCTGGCGTAATGAAAATTAGGAATTAGGAATTAGGAATTAGGAGTTGAATAAGACTTTTAGTTTCGATTTTCATTTGCGAAGGAGTGACAATGAAAACCGTTGGACTGACTGTTTCGGGGAACCGTTACGAGATCAAACTGGAAGATGACTTTGCAGATTTTGTGAACAAAGATCTGACAGAGGCGGGTATCAACCTACACACAGACAACAAACCGGACAAGCTTCTCAAAGCCTACCTGCGTCTTGCCAAGCAGGCGACAAGTTATGAGAACGAGATAGAACTGCTCATAGAGACGCTTGACGGGTTGTGATTTGGATTTATATTATATTAAGCATAAACTTCCTATAATTAGAGTAGACCAATTATTGAATTGGTACTAATTTTTCACAGGAGTTAATCATGACTAACATGAGACGCGGTTTCACAATGATCGAATTGGTATTCGTCATCGTAATTATTGGTATTTTGGCGGCAGTAGCACTGCCTAGATTTACAGGTATCTCTGATGATGCGCACGTATCTAAAATTCAGAGTTTTGTAGGTACATTGAACAGAACAGTAGCACCTTCACTATGGTCTGGAATTCAAAGAAATAATCCAGATGCAGCAGGAAGTGTTACATCAGCTAGTGCAGATGATAAGTATAAGTACATTTTTGATGCTGAAGCAACAAGCATTGGTAGTGCAACAGCAGCTGATGCCAACGTTAAAACAATACCGGCAGAGCTTACAACCAATGCAGATGGTGTAACAGATACAGGTATCCATGAAATTCCTCTGTCTGGTTGTGCAGCTTCAACAGCAACCTTGGATGATGCGGCAGCAGTAGCAAAAACAGGTAGAATTGCTTCATTTAAAGTGGGTACTACTGTTTATGATATTCTCTGTAAAGATGGTAGCCTTTCTGAATCTCCAACCTTTGCACTCTCAGACGGTACAAGAATTATTACAAAATAATTCGCAAAAGTATTTTTCTTCCTCCTCCCCAAAGGTGGGTGGAGGGTATTTTATAGCTGCATGCTCAGTCAAACTGTAGAATATAATTACCTCTGAATGCATAGACATCTCTCTTTGGCAAGTGCTTGTGTTGCCAATATTTTTATGTTATATAATCCATATTTTGTATTGCATGTTTAGAGTGTGGCATGTATGTGTATTTTATATATTTACAAAAAAAGGGAGGTTTGTTAACGTACAAGGGGGCATATGTCATAAGGGCTTTTTGATTTTGTGGCAAAGAAGGTAAGTCAACAGTTGATTTATCATTCACTACATACTGTTTTTCTATGGATTGTACTGCATTATGCATGCGGCAAACAAACATAGAGGATAATAATCATGAAAAAACATCGACACGCCTTTACTATAATAGAGGTTGTTTTTGTCATTGTCATTATAGGTATACTTGCCGCAGTGGCATTACCACAGTTTCAAAGTATGGGAGAAAATGCACATTTGACTAAAGTACAGAGTTTTGTTGATGTGTTAAATCGAAGCATCGGATCTATGATGTGGTCAAGCATACAGCGTAATGTGCCGGAGGCACAAGGTTCGGTCAAGAGTCCGGCAGTTTCAGGTATAGCAAAATATACTGTTTTGTTTGATCCACTAACTGCCACGTCTGCCAATGCACAAGATGCACAGTTTAAAATGATTCCGTCTGAGATTACAACCAATGCGGATGGAGTAACCGGACAGGGTACAACACATGATATACCCTTGTCCGGTTGCGCAGATGCAAACACGACAATAGATGTAGGTGTGGGGCGTATCGCCTCTGCGAAGATTGGAAATGTTGTTTACAATATAGGATGTATAGACGGCAGCATGTCTATGTCACCGTACTTTTTTATAGATGATGGAAGTAGAGTCCTTCGGTAAACAGATATACTTTGAGATCTTACTACTCATTCCATTAAATAAAATACCTATAGAGATTTGGGTATACTTATATGTATAATCTAAGATAGAAAGGATAGTTGATGCAGACTTGTCGAAAAGCTTTTACGTTAATAGAGCTTGTATTTGTAATTGTTGTGATAGGGATTCTTGCTGCAATAGCCTTACCAAGATTTGGAAATACTGCAGACACTGCATATCTCTCTAAAGCACAGTCTGAACTGATGTCAGTACGCAGTGCTTTGTCAACAGAGAGACAAACACGTATCTTAAGAGGGGATACAACAAATATCACAAGCTTAAGCTGTACAGACAGTGCCTGTCCTACAACGCCAAGCAATGCTTTTGATCACTTCTCTGCCGATAAAGATGGAAAATACCATGAGGTCATACAGTACCCCATAAAAGCATGCAGCAACAATACACAACGTGCATGCTGGGCAGTGTTAGCCGGACAAAGCGGTGAAGACAAACGTTATAGTTACAGGTTTCCAAAAACAGGTCAGGCTGACTTTGCTTTGAAAAACAACAGAATCGTGTGTGTTGATTCAGATACGGATGATTGTAAAAAGATAACAGGAAAGTAAGAGGCAGGTTTGGCATACTACTACAAAGTTGCGCTGTTACGCTCCAGCGCACCGGCGTTGACGTATGTCTCCGATGCAAAGTATGTCTGCGGTGATATTGTTCTACTCCCCCTGAAACAGACAACAAAAGAGGCTGTCATTCTTGAAATAGTAGAGAAACCTGCTTTCAAGACAGCTTCTATCCTCTCATTTACCGGCAAGCGGTATGCTTTAGAGCAGATGCAGATTGCCAGGTTTATTGCGGAGTATTATTTTTCTTCTTTTTCGGAAGCGATTTCGTTGTTCATTCCTTTTCGGAATGAACAAGGTAGGAGTGATGGTTTGCATCACTTTGTGATGCCTCTATCAGATGAAGATAGCGCTGAGCGTTTAGCACTGAGCGTTGAGAAGAAACCTGAACTGTCTGCTTCGCAGCAACAAGCCTACGAGCAACTTCTTCAAAAAGACAAAGTGCTTCTCTTTGGTGTGACAGGAGCTGGAAAGACTGAAATTTTTATTGCCCTGATGGCAGAGATGCTTGAGGAGGGGAAAACAACGATTTTTCTGATGCCGGAGATCTCGCTTACACCGCAGATGGAGAAGCGGCTGAAGGTCTATTTCGGGGATGCGGTGGCGATGTGGCACTCCAAGATCACCAAGAAGAAAAAGGAGCAGATACTCGAAGGCATTGAGTCGGGTCAGATACGCATCATCGCCGGGGCACGTTCGGCACTTTTTACGCCGATGCGTGATGTAGGCTTGATCATCGTCGATGAGGAGCATGACGACAGCTACAAAGCGCAGACCAGACCACGCTACCATGCCAGAGATGTGGCGGTGCTGATAGGGCAGAAGCTGGGGGCGAAGGTGGTGCTTGCTTCTGCTACTCCCTCTGCGACAAGCTACCATAAGTACGATGTGGTACGACTTCCCAAACCCTATGTGCAGACCCAAAAACGCTACCGGTTCATCCCCGGTGACGGTATCACCGCACCCATTGTCTATGCAGTCAGGGAGCATTTTGAGGAGGGGGGACAGTCGCTGCTCTTTCTGCCCACACGGGGCAACTTCAAATACCTTTACTGCCAAAACTGTGGCAAGACCCACACCTGCCCCTTCTGCTCTGTAGGCATGGCGCTGCACCGCAAACATCGCCATCTCAAGTGCCACTACTGCAACTACACAGAAGCCATACGCGAAAGCTGTACCGACTGTGGACATACCCCGCTTAGCAGTGAGCGCATCGGTACCCAGGAAGCGATAGAGGTCATAGCGGAGGCGATAGAGGGTATCAAGATAGAGCAGTTCGACCGTGACAGCATCACGACTGCCAACAAGCTTGTCAAGGCACTGAAGCGTTTCGAGAGTGGGGAGAGCCACCTGCTGCTGGGTACGCAGATGCTAAGCAAGGGGCACGACTACCCAAACATCACCCTCAGTGTCATCATGGGGCTTGACCACATCATGGGGATGGCAGACTACCGCTCCCGTGAGCGTGCCATGAGCCTGCTTTTTCAGATAGCAGGGCGGAGCGGACGCGCCAAAGAGGCAGAGGTGCTCGTGCAGACCGCCGACCCGTCACAGTATGAGGCATATCTGGGAGACTATGAACAGTTTCTCAAAGATGAACTGCTCTTTTTGCAGATTGCTGAGTATCCGCCGTTTGTCTCGCTGGCACGTATCCTTATCGCACACAAAGATGAAACCAAAGCCTCTAAGATCACACTCGATACTGTCACACGGCTCAAGGCATTTGAAGAGGTAGAGATCGTCGGACACGGCAAAGCCCCCATCGAGCGCATCGCCAACAAGTACCGCTTCCAGATACTGCTGCGCGCCAAAAACAGAGTACCGCTGCTTAAAGCGTTGCATAGCGTGGATCGACGGGAGATAGAGATTGATATGGATCCGGTTGAATTTTCGTAGAAAATTCAAAGTGAAGAATTAAGAGTGAAGAGTGAAGAGTGGTCACGCGATACGTGAAGTGAAGAATTAAGAGTGAATAGTGAATAGTTTTGGTATGCTTTTCTCTTAGAAAAGCTTTTATATTTTAAGGTAAAACTGTGAGTATTCTTGCTGAAAAAAGTTATGCGTTTGCAATTCGAACAGTCAAATGCAGCGAGTATTTGCAAAAAGAGAAAAAAGAGTATATTATGAGTAAACAGTTATTGCGTTCAGGCACATCTGTAGGAGCTATGATTGCTGAAAGTAAATATGCTCAATCAAAAGCAGACTTTATTAACAAGCTTTCTGTCTCACTCAAAGAAGCCAATGAAACAAAATACTGGCTAAGGCTTTTAAAAGATTGCAACTATTTACAGGAGACACTGGCAAAGAGTCTCATCAACGATATTGATAGCATTATCAAAATGCTTTCATCCAGCATTCAAACATCAAAAGAGAGCATATCATGAATAGCATATTAATAAAAGTTTTGCAAAGCAAAACATACCAACACTCTTCACTCTTCACTCTTCACTCTTCACTCATTTTTGGGAAGCAAAAATGAAACCAAGAATCCCAACCAAAAAAATATATGTCGGCAATATAGCCGTAGGCGGTGACGCACCCATTTCGGTACAGTCGATGACCTACTCCGATACGCGGGATGTGGCAGCAACGGTGGAGCAGATCAACAGGCTGCACTTTGCGGGAGCGGATATGGTG
>JALVGO010000121.1 GCA_027029065.1 Sulfurovum sp. | reverse complement strand
ACATAGTCATTACTCTCGGCAATTTTTTCGACAGAAACATCGACAGAACCTTTCGCTTTTGTAAATTTGATCGCATTACTGATGAGGTTGACGATGACCTGCGATATTTTGGTCGGATCACCCATCACCTTGCTTGGAAGATCGGGGTCAATGAATACCCCAAGTTCTATATTCTTCTCTGCTGCTTTTGCACCGTAAGATTCAATAGAAGATTCAAACTGCGTAACAGGGTCAAATTCGATATGCTCAAGCTCTATCTTGTCTGCTTTGATCTTGGAAAGATCGAGTATGTCATTTACGATCGTTAAAAGGTTGTCCGAACTGTTTTCTATGACCTGGATGAACTCTCGTTGCTCTTCATCAAGGTTGGAGTCTTTCAGCAGCTGGGTAAAACCGACAATTCCATTGAGCGGTGTTCGTATCTCATGGGACATGTTGGCCAGGAAGAGATCTTTGGCCTGATTGGCCTCTTTGATGGTCTGTGCCAGGAAACTGTAAATGGCCGGCAGATCTCTTCGCTCGACGATCTCCTGGAGTTCCCGTTTCTTTTGAGGCGCAAGCTCCAACTCGATGTTTTTCAGTGTTTCGTCCAGCAGCTGGGACTCTTTGCTGATGTTGTAGAAGATCACGCTCAGTATGATCAACAGCAGAAAAAAGAAGAGGATCGCCACGCCGTACTGGATCATGGTGTTTTTATCCTGCTCCGCACGTTGGGCATAATCCCCGGTAAGACGCTTCTGGATCATGGCCTGAGCCTCCAAAAGCTTTTTGAGTCGCTTGTCAGCCGCGGTGATCCACTGACGCACTTTGATAGGATACTTTCCGTCGTTGATGCCGTAGAGAACCTGCCGACGTTCTGTATCGATGCTTCCGGCATAGATCGAAGGCTGCAGCAGTTTGACAAGGCGCCGTTTGAGCACCTCGTCCTTGATTCCGTTCATGGAAGGCAATGCATCCCGCGCGATCATCCCGTCCCACGCCTTGAGATCCTCTGCCGAAAAGGACTGTGCGGAGGCGATCTTGTAACTCAGGCCGCTTCGCTCCAACTCTTCGTTGGCGTAGAGGGTATAGAGTCTGACCCCATAAGCGAGGATCCCCTTGATCCCCTGCACGTCAACTTCACCGATCATGGCACGATACAGCGCCAGGACCTGATTGATGATAGCACGCTGGTAATCCCCTACGAGAATGTCTCCATAGTTCTTGCTCATACTATCGACGCGACTGCGGGCCGACTTAAGATTCTTCTTGACCGTATTCAGGAT
>JALVGO010000120.1 GCA_027029065.1 Sulfurovum sp. | reverse complement strand
TCTTCTGGAGCGTTATCGATCTGATCGTAGTCCATCATTGCAGTTTCGTTCTTTGTTGCAAGTACAGCAGTAATTGCAGCAGTAAGAGTGGTTTTACCGTGGTCAACGTGACCGATGGTACCGATGTTAACGTGCGGTTTCGTACGTTCGAATTTTTCTTTAGCCATGCTTTTCTCCTAGCTTAAATTGTTGATTTAAAGGCAGTATTATAGCCAAAACATCTTAACCTATATGGACAGAACTGTTACATGACTGTAACACTTTTGTCCATATCTGGTTCTGGAGCCCATAGTGAGACTTGAACTCACGACCTCTTCCTTACCAAGGAAGTGCTCTACCCCTGAGCCATATGGGCATACCCGTGCCGATTATCAGTTAAACACAATAGAGATTCTATTTATGGTCTAATTGATGACAAGTATGGTTTTGGAAAGCTTAATATGTGAAGTAATTTCTGTTAAGTACATAATTCACACAGCTCCCAGTTCATGGAGCGGGAAACGGGACTCGAACCCGCGACCCTCAGCTTGGAAGGCTGACGCTCTAGCCAACTGAGCTATTCCCGCGTCTTTGTATGACTTAACATGGTGGTGAGTGGAGGATTCGAACCTCCGAAGGCGAAAGCCAGCAGATTTACAGTCTGCCCTCGTTGGCCACTTGAGTAACTCACCACGTAAAATGTCTGTCTTTTACTGGTCAAACACTGATAATTATATTATGGAGCTGGTGAAGGGACTTGAACCCCCGACCTGCTGATTACAAATCAGCTGCTCTACCAGCTGAGCTACACCAGCACCATCACATTAAAAGTGGGTTACACTTAAAATGGACGGGAATTATAGACAAAAAGTTTTTAAATGTCAAGCATTTTTTTAAAAAAAATCAAAAAAATCCGTTTTTTATCGACTTCATACTACAATGCAGGCATATTTTACCGATGGAGAGCCATGTTTATGAAGATACTGTTAGCCCCAAGTGAAACCAAAAAAAGCGGCGGTACTGCCCATTTCCACCTTAAAAACCTCCTTTTTGATGCACTCCTGCCTCACAGAACAAAACTGTTGCACACCTATATGAATATCCTTCAAAAAGGAGATATGAAAGGGCTGGCTACCATGTTCGGATTCAAAAAGGAGTCTGACATCAAAAGCCATATCAGAGATATCATTCACGAGCCTGCTATGAAAGCTATTGAGCGATATACAGGTGTGGCGTTTGATCACCTTGACTACCCTGCGCTCGATGCAGATGCACAACGCTACATCGACAGCCATGTCATCCTCTGCTCCAATCTTTTCGGATTTCTCAGAGCTGATGACCTCATCCCCGAGTACCGGCTCAAGCAAGGAGCGGCTGTTGGAGAAATCAGAGTCGAGAAGTTCTACCATGAACACGGCGCACCTTTAATGGAGAACTATCTGCAAGATGAAGAGATACTCGATCTTCGCGCAGGCTTTTATGACAAGTTTTACAAACCTATAAAACCCTACACGACACTGAAGTTCATCAAAGAGGGCAAAGTTGTCAGCCACTGGGCAAAAGCCTATCGAGGCATTGTCCTACGCGAGATAGCCAAAGCAGGTGTCGAATCGATTGACGCGTTTATGAAACTGCCCATCCCCCATCTCCAAATCGAAGAGATACAGCGGGTCAAAAACAGAACGGAGGTGATCTATGCCATTACCGAGTAACGAAACGCTCTATCGCATACTGCTGATCCTGCTCTTTGGCTCTGTGATGCTGGGGTTGATATTTGATACCGACTGGAGCGCATTGTGAAAAAGAATCTCTTTGAGATGGGTGCCGATCTTGGAGAAGGCTGGGAAGCGGACAACAAAAAAAAGCCTGTAAAAGAGGAAAAAACCGAAGTAAAACCGCCGGAAAAACACCGTCTCTATCTGGTAAAAGAGAAACGCAGAGGCAAAACAGTAACCATCGTTAAGCCTTTTCATCTTACCAAAGCCGATCTGCTGACATTGCTTAAAATGTTAAAAAAGAGACTGGGTACCGGCGGTACCGCCAAAGAGGATACTTTGGAGTTTCAGGGAGACATCTCCGATCAGGTGCGCAATGCGCTTGAGGAGATGTGCTATCGGTTCAGGGTGTAGGCTACTGTCTGTCCGGACGCTGGTCGTCTGGAAGTTTGGCAAGATCTGCTTCGTCAAAAAACTCTCTTTTGGGAATCACAATTGCAATCAGTGTTACCACAATCCCAAAGATTAAAACAACCATATGCTCATGTCCGGGGAAGAGTTCCGGTAGTATTGTCTTTCCGGCACTCTCACCCATGATCGGCTTGAAGATATCATCATAGTAGAGCGTAAAGACAAGCCCACCAAGCAGACCGCCTATGGCTCCTACCAGTACATCGATACGCCCTTCGGCAATAGAGACCGGACCTGTTCCCGGACATTTTCCAAAGATCGCCATCGAAATACCAAACAGGGTGCCCCCAATAATCAGTCCGCCCCACATGATCGGCTTGACATGGTAGTGTGCCCATCCTGCCTCAATCATAAAATAGAGCCCGATACTTGCAAGCCCGACTGTCAGAAAGAGCATTTTGGGTACGATGGTATCTTTAAGCATCGCAAACCCGGCGATCTTTTCAAACTTGTCCACACGGGTGTACTGGATGATCCCGCCAAAGATTACACCTATCAAAAAGACCAATACCAGAGACCCGTGCCCCTGATGGATCACATTTTCAAACATTTGTGCCATACGTGAGGCAAAATCGTCTCCGGCAGTTTTAACAATGATATCCATCTACTCCTCCTCTTTTTTGTAGAAAAAGTGTCCAGTAACCAGCAAAGCAATCATAACAACGGTACCGAAAATTATCGAAGAGATCGCTATCTGGCTCATACCTGACATAAAGTGCCCGGAGGTACACCCTCCAGCCATTCTTGCACCAATGATCATGACAAACCCGGAGACAAAACTCCAAAAAAGTCTGGAGAATACCGACTTGTTCTTATGTTTCTTCCATCCGGTAGGAAGTACGGAGAAACGGAAACTTTTCGTGAGGAACACGGAAGTTACAAAACCGCCAAAGAGTGCTCCCAGCAACAAAACACCTTCCCATGATCCCGGATTTTTAATCTCTTTCAGGTAACTGAACTTTTCAGGATCAAGATCAAATATAATCCCGGCAAAATAGGGAACATAGGTCGATGCACCAAGCGGTCTGTCCGCACCAAATACAGAAAAAGTCATCAGCAGCAGTCCCGCCATCAGGATACCGCCTACCCACCATGGTAGTCTGCTCATATACAATCCTTTTATTTTTTGCGTATTATAACAAAATTGGAAGTAGATTATAATATTTAATTATCTTATGTTTCTCTTCAGTCTTTCTGAAAACCCTATTTTCCTGCAACCTGCACAACATGCTGCACCTTCAGCAACTCTATCTTTTCGTATGCCTGCATAAAAAGTTCTGCATGCACTATATCGGGTGTACAGCATCCTTTATGGCGCTCATACGATGCCAGTACCCGCCTTGCTCTGTCTGCCGCCTGCGGGCGGGCACGCTTGAGATGTTCAAAGGCAACCGCACCGTTGATCAAGCCTTTGACAAGGTTGGCAAGCGGGTCTTTGCGAATCCGCAGCGGATGCCACGCCTCCTCAAGCACTTCATGTGCATTGAAATACTCCTGCGCATCCAGAAGCTGCAGATACGCTTGCAATGCACCTTCTAAATCCTCATTCATCTTCAGCATAGCTCCCCCTTGGGGTAGAACCGTTTGACAATATAGCCATCCACACTGTACTCATCATTATTGTCAAAGATGTAGGCTTCCAGATGGTCATTCAAAATTGCGGAGAGGTACTGCAGTCTCTCTTCAGGGGTTATCTCCGGCATCTCTTTTTTGAGGAAACTGTACAGATCTTCCTGCTGCAGCTGTACTTTGGTATGCAGTTTCAAAATGTTACCGATACTCAGGTCTACTTCTGCCATCCATATACTCCTTGGGGTGCTGCTGTTGTGTATGCGTCGATCTTCTTTATCAATGCCTCGATCGACACAGCATGTGCAAAACAGCTTGTGCGTGTACAGGCAAGATACTCTCTGCTCTCTTCAGGCTGACTTAAAATGAACGGATACCCCATACGATCTATCTTCTCCTGTGCTTCCAAAAGTTGCATTTTTTATAAAATAGATATTTTGCT
>JALVGO010000119.1 GCA_027029065.1 Sulfurovum sp. | reverse complement strand
CCCCCCTTCGACCTTCACATCCGATTAATGCCAAAGTAGCATGCCTCTTCCACAGTTGCTATCAAAATACATGAATAAGGCTACTCTCAGCACATGATTGCTAAAGTATTGGCATTCACAGTCGGCGGTAAATAGTGTGATCAGGAGGAACAGGAGATGAGTCATCATTATCACCTTTATTTTTATTTTCATGCGTAACTTAGGATAAGTTATAAAATGGGTCAATGTAAAAGGTGTGGCGAGGTTTACGGGGCGCACGAGATGGCATATGGTATTTGTAAAAACTGCATAAAGCCGGAAGATATTCCCAAGAAGAAAACGATAGACCCTAATAAGAAAATTATGAAAATATACAAAATGGGACTTTTGGCAAACATACTATCGCCTATATCACTAATATTGGCTATGGTACTTATTATTATATTGCCAATTACAGAGCTTTTGCTGATAATATTTTTTATATCTTTAGTTATCGGAAATATTTTATCGATTTATTTTTTGATTAAATTTTACAAGAAAAAAGAGTATAAAAAGCATGCTGTGAAACTTGTAACTGCTTTAATTGTCTCGGATACTATAACAGCACTATCAATGTGGCTGTTTAACGGTTCAAATCTTCATGCGTAATAACAAAAAAGATAGGCAATATGAAAACTTTTAAAATATTTATTTTAATTTATGCTGTGTCGGTAGCATTTTTTTGGGGTTTTAATAAAATATCTCTAAAATATTTTAATCCGACTATTGTAGTAAAAGAAGACGCGGAAAGAAGCAAAATATTTTCCGATATTTCGGTAAAAGATTTTATTAAATACGGCGGCAGATTTTATATATTATCGGAAGATAACAAAATATATATTTATAATATACGCAAAAGTAAAATTACTAAAATTATAAAAATAGACGGTTTAGAAAATATTACAAGAATTACCGTGCATAGACATATTAAAGTAGGCAAAAAGAAGGAGAAGTTTTTTATTATCGGCTTTCTTGCCAATTCAAAAGTTTATTTATCAAAATTAGACATAAAAATGGAAACTAAAGTTTTACAACCAACGCTTTATTTAGAAAATTTAAAAAATCCAAAGAATATATATCTTTACAATGAATATTACAAAGAGCTTCCTGGTATTTACCAAGATTATTTAGCAGTTTTAGAAAAAAACGACAATAGAAGCATTATTAAAGTTTTTAATTTAAAAACAAAAGAGTTGGTTGAGGAGTTAAAAGCGACTATAAATATTAAAAAAATTGTCAGCAAAGAACCGGTTAAAAAATATAATCCCGACAATATTATAAATTTTCGCAAAAGCAGTCGCTATGTCGGCGAAAAAAGAACAAGAAAAGTTTTAAACAAAATAGAGATAGCACCAGGAAATAATTATAAAATAGATATTTCTACAATAACATACGATTCTTGCTACATAATATCGGATACCAAAAACAGTGCGACATGGCTTAATAATAATATAGGATGGCTTTTTCGCAAATATATGATAAAATTTAAGCATACACCCGATAAAGCTTACTTTCTATCTGATCGCTTGCATGATTCAGATAGCATTGTTGACGGAAGAGAAAAAGTTATGTTTGTAGTTAAGTATCAAAACAGCAACAAGTTAAAAGTTGTAAAAACCGAAAGCACCGTCTTGAAAGAATTGACTAAATTTTCTGAAAAAGCTTTTTGGATACTGGTTCAACCGTTTATAACATTCGGGCTTATACTTGCCTACTCTTTAAAGTAAATAAATATGGCAAATAATACTGTTTCAATAAAGGCAAAGCTTTGTTTGTTAGCGACAGAAAAAGGAGGGCGAAAAAATGAGATTTTTGGAGTGGGAAGTTACAGACCAGACCAGGAATACGGGAATACGGGGTCAGATGGAATACGGGGTCAGATGATGCTAATGCTACTACTAAGCAGGCTCACTTCACATTATCAATAGTGTATTGCCCAACAACACCATCAAGCCGATTAAAAAAATGACCTATTGGAACGCCCTTATTTCATAAACACAAACTTCGTCGCCAACACCTCCTCTTTTCGGATGCCCTAATAATACCTTATTCTCCAACCAATGCCCAAATATTTTTTTGAACAGCCCCAATAATATGACTGTTCACTTTACAGACAAAACCAACTTCTCGTGCAGAAAAATCCAAATTTTTAATTTGGTCAGACAAAATGACACCTTGAATAGGTAAATCTTCAGGAAGCATTACTTCAAATGGATACCCCTTTATTTTGGAAGTAATAGGCAAACAGATACACAAAGAGGTCTTTTCGTTATACATTTTAGGAGAAAGAATTAAAGCAGGTCGTTTACCCCTTTGTTCATGCCCAGCCTGTGGAGTAAAATTGAGCCATACTATATCTCCTCTATCGGGTATATAGTCACCACTCTTCATTACCCACACTCCGACCGGTATCTACCTCTTTATGTAGGTTTTCACTATTGATTTTAGAAACCAACTCTTCTAACAAATGACTCTTTTTAGGTTTAACTATCAAGACGCCATTCTCAATATTTAATTCCATAAGGGTATTGTTTTGTACAAGAAGCGTATTGGCTATATCTTTTGGTATTCTCAAAGCAAGAGAGTTACCCCATTTTTTTAATGCAACAGTCATACCAAATCCTCCTGTTTTTGTGTATATACATAATAATACATTAAAGATGACCGTTTGTCAAGCAGTACAATCAACCCAAACTTGCCCCGTTATTTACCCTATTCTGCTCCAACACTTTCGCTTTTGCACACATTTGTGCTACAATGCCAAAAAATTTCTCTATATAAAGTAAGCAATATATGAAAAATCTAATTATCGTCGAATCTCCGGCAAAAGCAAGAACCATTACAAACTTCCTTGGAAAAGAGTACAAAGTCATCGCGTCCAAAGGGCACATCAGAGACCTTCCCAAGAGTACCTTCGGCATCACTATTGATGATGAGACGGGGGATTTGATTCCCAAATACTCCATTCCCAGAGATGCAAGTCCAACGGTCAAAGAGCTTAAAAAACTTGCCAAAGAGGCAGAAACAGTCTACATCGCGACCGATGAGGACCGCGAAGGAGAAGCCATAGGCTACCACATTGCCAAAGCGATTGGCAAAGATCCGGAGGCACTGCCGCGTATCGTTTTTCACGAGATCACCAAAAGCGCCATTCAGCATGCGCTGGAAAACCCGCGCAAAGTCGATATGGACTCTGTGGATGCACAGCAGACACGGCGGCTGCTTGACCGTATTGTGGGGTACAAACTCTCTCCGCTGCTTGCCAGCAAGATACAAAAGGGGCTGAGTGCCGGACGTGTACAGAGTGCCACACTCAAACTGGTCGTTGACCGCGAACGTGAGATCAAAGCCTTTAAACCCGAAGAGTACTGGACCATCGACGGACTGTTTGAAAAGACAATTGACGCAAGCATCTACGACTATAATGGGCTTAAAATTGAAAAACTGACCATCAAAACAGAGGCAGATGCCCAGGAGATCGTCAATGCGGCACAAAACGAATCGTTCATCGTCTCCTCGATTGACAAAACACAGCGCAAGACCAAAACACCGCCACCGTTCATGACCTCGACACTTCAGCAGGCAGCCTCTACACAGCTTGGCTTCTCTCCCAAAAAAACCATGATGGTCGCACAAAAGCTCTACGAAGGTGTCAAAACCGACAAAGGTGTCATGGGGGTCATCACCTATATGCGTACCGACTCACTCAATCTTGCCAAAGAGGCGGTTGCCGCTGCGCGTGACCACATTCTCACAACATACGGAGAAAAGTATCTTCCGGCAAAAGCCAAAAACTATGCTACCAAATCCAAAGGGGCGCAGGAGGCTCACGAAGCGATCCGCCCTACCCGTGTAGACTTTACACCACAAATGGCGGCGAACCACCTTACACCCGATGAGCTCAAGCTCTACCGCCTCATCTACAACCGTTTCCTCGCCTGCCAGATGACCGAAGCGGTACTTGAATCACAAACCATCCTCTTCAAAGGAGACAAGTGTACCTTCAAGGCAAGCGGACGCAAACTGATCTTTGACGGTTTCTACAAAGTGACCGGTTACGGAGAGAAGGACAAACTGCTGCCTGAACTCAAAGAGGGTACACCAGTCTCGCTTGACGAGATCAAAAAAGAGCAGCACTTTACCGAACCGCCGGCACGCTACAACGAAGCAAGCCTCATTAAAAAACTCGAGAGTCTCGGTATCGGGCGTCCAAGTACCTATGCGCCTACTATTACCATTCTGCAGCAGCGAAAATACATAGAAATCGAAAAGAAGCGTATCCATCCGACCGAAATCGCTTTCACCGTTATCGAGCTGCTTGAGAAGCATTTCCCGGAGATTGTTGACAGCAACTTCACCGCACAGATGGAAGAGACACTCGACAAAGTTGCCAGTGGAGAGGCGAACTGGCAAAAGATACTCAAGGAGTTTTACACCCCGTTCATGCAGAAGATCGAAGAGGGCAAGAAGAACATCAAGAGTCAGAAGGTCGCCATCCCTACAGGAGAGAACTGCCCCAAATGCGGTTCGGAACTGCTACTGAGAAAAGGGCGCTACGGTGAGTTTATCGCCTGCTCCAACTTCCCAAAATGCAAATATACCAAAAACACTGACGGTACCGAACCCGAACAGCCCGAAGAGACCGATGAGAAGTGTGAAAAGTGCGGCTCGCCAATGGTCATCAAGAACTCAAGACGCGGTAAGTTCCTTGCCTGTTCGGCATATCCCAAATGTAAGAATGCGAAGTCACTCACACCGCCAAAAGAGCTGAAAGTCCCCTGCCCCGAGTGTGGCGGAAAGCTTCAGGAGCGTGAGGGAAGACGCGGCAAATTCTACGGCTGTACCAACTACCCCAAGTGCAAGTTCATTGCCAACTTTGAACCGGTAGACAAAAAGTGTCCAGAGTGCGGCTATCTGATGGGGCACAAGACACTCAGAGGTAAAGAGGTCTATGAGTGTTTCAAATGCAAACACAAAGAAGAAGTAAAATAGATGAGACCGATATTTCTCTGTGCCATCAACAACATCCTCAGCGGTACCTGCAAAGAGGACTGCAAATTCTGTACCCAAAGCATACGCTACCATGCCGATATTGAACGCTACAGCTACAAAGCGATCGATCAGATCGTAGCAGAGGCGAAACAGGCAAAGGCAAATGGGGCACTGGGATACTGTCTGGTAACTGCGGGCAAGGGGCTCGATGAGAAAAAGACAGACTTTGTCGCCCGTGCAGCCGAGGCGGTGAAAGCCGAAGTGGAAGGGCTTAACCTCATCGCCTGTAACGGCACGGCAACCAAAGAGCAGCTTCTTTACCTTAAGCAGCACGGCATCGACAGCTACAACCACAATCTCGAAACCTCAGAGCGTTACTATCCGGATATCTGCCAGACACACGGATGGCAGGAGCGCTACACAACCTGCGAGAATGTCAAATCAGTCGGCTTGGCACTCTGCAGCGGTGGTATCTTTGGTATGGGAGAGCAGCAGGAGGACAGAGATGCCCTGCTTGATGCCATTGTCTCCCTCCAGCCCGAGTCTGTACCACTGAACTTCTATCACCCAAATCCGGCACTGCCCATCAAGACACGCAACATCAATCAGGATGAAGCGGTAGAGATCATCAAAAAGGCACGCAGACTCCTTGGTGATGAGCATCTGCTAATGGTTGCAGGCGGCAGAGAGCTGCTCTTTAGCGGCGAGGAGGCAAAGATGTTTCAGGCGGGCGCCAATGCCATCGTGATCGGCAACTACCTGACCACATCCGGAGAGGCACCGGACAAAGACAGAGCTATGCTCCAATCCCTTGGCTATGAGGTAGCCGTAAGCTGTGATACACACTAGCATTACTCTCATCCTGACACTCTCTTTGCTGATATGGGGAAGTCCGTTTGTAGCAAAATTTCTTCGCATGCCGATTCCGGCTGTCGAGATCATTCTCGGTTCGATCTTCGCCTATATCGGGATGATTGGGCACAATCAGTATTTTGATCTTATCGCCGAAGTCGGTTTCCTCTACCTGATGTTCCTTGCAGGAATGGAAGTTGACCTGAAGCAGCTGACCCGCAGCTCTTCGACTATCCTGAAAAGGAGTATGCTCTTCCTTCTTTTGATGGCATTCTTCTCTGTGGGATCGGGGCTTTTGTTTGGGTTGAATACCATCATTATTATCTCTATGCCGCTCATATCCATCGGGCTGCTTGCCTCGCTTTCAAAGACATACGGCAAGGGGGAGCAGTGGATCAAGCTGGCATTTATTGCCGGTATTCTGGGTGAGGTCATTTCTATTGCAGTACTCACTGTCTACGATGCCGCAAGCACGACAGGTTTGACCATTGAGCTGCTTGAGAAGATCACCTATCTTGCTCTGTTTATGACCATTATCTACATCCTGTACCGTTTGCTGCATCTGCTTTTCTGGTGGTTCCCGGAGCTGAAGCGTACACTGGTTCCCAAATTTGACACCTCCGATCAGGATATACGGCTTGCCATGGCA
Organism: Sulfurovum sp.; assembly: GCA_027029065.1. Next base: position 5,283 of record JALVGO010000119.1, on the reverse strand, counting down.
CTCTTTTTTATTTTGATCTCTGTGATGCTTGCGTTGGATTTGGAGCTGGCACTGGGTTCATTCATTGCCGGAGTTGCCATATCGGCTTTCTTCCATCACGAAAAAGCATTGGAGACCAAAATGTCAAGTCTTGGGTTTGGTTTTTTGGTACCGCTGTTCTTTATTCATGTCGGTGCATCGTTCGATATAGAGTCACTGGCAGTCAACGGGGTCGTTTCCGGTGCGTTGCTGATTACTTTCCTGATGATACTCTCCCGTGTACTTGCAGCAATCGCACTAAAGAAGATAAGTGGTTCTATGGATGCTTTGCTTGCAGGGCTTTCTCTCTCTATGCCGTTGACACTGCTTATCGCTGTAGCAACCATAGGGTATGAAACAAAACTGTTGGATTTGCTGAGTTACTACCAATTGATTCTGGCAAGTATTTTTGAGATCCTGATCGTTATGGTTACGATCAAGGTTTTACAGGCGAGGAAAGAGGTTCGGGAGCATCACTCTTCCTGATCAACCTCTTTGATCGCTTCAAGCATGAGTGCATCAGCTTTCTTCTTCGCTTCAATCTCTTCTTGTGTGATATTGATATCTACGCCGGAAACAGGTGCTGGCTCTTTTGATTTTGCCGTTTCGGCTTCCATACGAGCCTTCTCGGCCTGAAGACGCGCCAGTTCTGCTTCCTGTGCACGTTTTTCTGCTGCTTTGCGTTCCGCTTCTATTTTTGCAAGTGCCTTGCGTTCCTCTTCGGCTTTGCGGGCAGCTTCTGCCTGTTTTTTCTCTGCTTCCGCTTTTGCCTTTGCTTCTGCTTTGGCTTTTACTGCTGCTTCCTGCTCTGCCTTGAGCTTCTCTATCTCTATAACTTCCGTCGCTTTCTCATCCGAAGGCATCTCTTCAGCTTGGGGTTTTTCTGTTACTTTATCGTCACCGGCTTCCGATCCTTCAACCTTAACGACTTCAACTTCCTCTTCATCTACCGCCTCTTTGGGGGCAGAGGACTCTTCTTGCTGAGTACCTTCATCAAGTGCATCATCTTCCGCATCGATCTCCGCATCTTCTGCTGCTTCATCTAGAGCTTCCTGTTGTTCGGCAATCTTTTTGAGTCCCGAGAGTAGAGAATCCTGTTCCTGTTCAATCACCTGAAAATTCTTTTTCAGTTCAAAAGGGTTTTCCGAAGCATTCGCTCCTGTTGCCGCAACAAGTGCAGCCATCCAAATATATCGTTTCATCTTCTACTCCTTGGGTTCTAATTGTTTCAACTCAAAATACACTTTCTGAAGCTTCTGGTTTTCAGTTTTCAGCCTATGCTCCTGCCGATAAAGATCAGCCTTTTTTTGTTTCAGATGCTGCAGTACGGTCAGTGAATTCTCACCATAAATAAGCACGCCGACATAAATACCAAACAGCAGAATACCGATCGTTGCGATAAGCAGGGTCTTTAAAGAAAGACCGGCAAGCGTTACGACATCCTGCGTATCAGCCAACAAAGCCTCCTCTATTTTTGAAAGATCGAAGCACCCAGATATTCAAACTGACCAAGCTCCGCTTCAATTTCAAGCAGTCTGTTGTATTTGGCGATTCTGTCACTTCTTGCTGTGGAACCTGTTTTGATCTCGCCGGTGTTAAGTGCTACAGCGAAATCTGCAATGAATGTATCTTCACTCTCTCCGGATCGGTGGCTCATCACACAGGTATATCCACTGCGCTGAGCAAGTCTGACTGTCTGCATCGTCTCACTGACAGTACCGATCTGGTTAGGCTTGATGAGGATAGAGTTGGCAATGCCTTTATCAATCCCCTCCGCCAAGATAGCAACGTTGGTAACAAAAAGATCATCACCGACCAGCTGTACTTTGTCACCAAGCACTTCTGTAAGCTCTTTCCAGCCTTCCCAGTCATCTTCGCTCAATCCGTCTTCAATAGAAACAATCGGATACTTACTGACCATATCGGCATAGTAGGCGATCAACTCTGAACTGCTGAGTGCTCTGTTCTCTGAACTGAGCACATATTTGCCTTCGTCATTGACCAGCTCACTTGCGGCAACATCGAGTGCAATGGCAATCTGCTCTCCGGGTTTGTAGCCTGCTGCTTCAATCGCCTGCATGATCACCTGAATCGGTTCTTCATTGGATTTGAGGTTCGGTGCGAAACCACCTTCATCACCAACCGCTGTACTTTCACCCATACCATCAATGATCTTTTTAAGGTGGTGATAGACCTCAGAAGAGGCTCTGAGCCCCTCAGAGAATCTGTCAAACCCGACCGGCATGATCATGTATTCCTGAAAATCAACCGAGTTGTTCGCATGCTCGCCGCCGTTGATAATGTTGAGCATCGGCACAGGCATGGTCACTGCATTGGCACCGCCAAGGTAACGGTAAAGCGGCATTTTGAGTGACTGTGCCGCAGCACGCGCTACCGCCATAGAAACACCCAGTACCGCATTGGCACCAAGGTTGCCGTAGTTGTTCGTGCCGTCAAGCTCTTTCATAGTCAGATCGATCTCTGCCTGATTGAAAGGGCTGAGTCCTACCAATGCATCATTGATCACACCGTTGACATTTTCACACGCTTTGAGTACACCTTTGCCCATATAGCGGTCGCCGCCGTCACGCAGTTCAAGTGCTTCACGCTTTCCTGTACTTGCTCCGCTTGGCACGATCGCGCTTGCTACGGTACCGTCACTCAGACTTACGGTTGCACGGACAGTCGGGTTCCCTCTGCTGTCCATTACCTCTGTTGCCATTACATCATCGATAAAAATCATTCTGTTCCTTTTACATTATATTCAGATGTTAAATATTTTATCAAAATTTACCCTATACTTAAATGAGAGGCACCTATTTGGTACTATTTCTCCATATTTGGTTTGACTGGAACCATGTGCTGCAAATAGGCCTTCACGTGTGCCGGTGTCTGTGCATTCTCTTTGTAGCCGCTCTTTTTCAGGTCATAATAGACAAACGGAAGATAGTGCTCTCTGGTGATGACAACTTTTGTCTTGTCTTTCTGTGCCCAGTTGAACATCGTTGCAGCACCTTTCTTCCCGACATGGATACAGCCATGGGACATCGCATCATCATTGCCCATGTGAATGGCATGCCCCTGGTGGGTAAACCACAAAGAGAAATCCATATTGTTCACCCCGTTAGGATCAGGGTGCGCCTTGGACATGTAGAAACGCTCTTTTCTCCATACTGTAAAAATGCCAGAGGGGGTCTCATGTCCTTTGGCTCCGGATGAGATCACCGCTGCCCACCATACAACACCGTCTTTGTCTATCGCATAGGCAAGCCCGTCTGCCCCCTCTTCCCGCAAAGAGACAACAATATAGTCCTGTCCCGACAGATCAACAATCTTCTCTTTACCGTTTTCCACTACTGCAAACCTGCTCTTGCTCAACGGGAACACCTTGCTGGCAGGGTCACCCGCGTGCAATAGCATTGTCAGACAAAACAATATCAGATACCATACTTTCATCTCTACACCTATTTTGTTTTCTTATCCCTCAAAGATATCCTTTATTATATTCAGAATATCTACAATTTATCATTAAGAAATCTCTTTTTTGCTATACTCATTTAAAATTTTTTGATTTAAAAGGGTGAAATATGCAACGTTTTCTGTATAGCGCTATTGTCATCGGTACGCTGTTTTCCATAAACGGATGCGGCGGCTCTGCACCGCTTGTCAAAAGTCCTTCCTACCAACAGGGCGAACAGGACGGCTGCAAAACCGCTCAGGGAGAGTACACCAAATCAAGCGAACTTTTCAGAACAGACCCTGACTATGAAAACGGATGGTTTGCAGGGCGAAGAGAGTGTAATCCCTCATTCCACAAAGAGTGATATATCCTATCTCCGTATTTTTTAGAGACTATTGTTCATTCACATGGTTACGCGGCGGCAGCGGCACAAAGTAGCCGATAAGCAACAGCAGAAGCCCCACCGCGATGAACGATACAATCCGCTCAATCGTACCCGAATGCGCCAACTCGACAACAAAGAGTTTGAGTACCACCACGATCAGCAGACCAAAACCGACCATCCAGGGGATGCGTCTGGCATAATGTTTTGCAAGCAGCATCGCCGCGATCGCCAAGAGGCTCCACAAGATGGAGATGCCTGTCTGGAAAAAACCGTTTTGTCATAATGCTTCCAGGCTATACGGTACCTGCTGTATATGATGCACATAGCGGGCGAAGAGTACTGTCAAAAGCATCCAGCCCAAAAAGGCGGCTACAGCATAGAGGGGATAGCGCATCTCTTTGTTCCAGTTCACTTTTTGCTGTCTGATCCAGTAGAGCATCGTACCCAGTGCCGCAAGCTGTATCAGGTCAAGCGGGTTGAAGAGCGGCAGAGAGCCCCTGCCATAGGCGACACCAAAGGCAGCAATCTGCCACAATGCAAGAAAACCGAAGAGACCTCCCACACCCCGGTCGAGATAGAGAGCTTTGTGTTTTTCAAAAAAGCGCACGCCGTAGAGCAGTCCAACGGCAGATAAAAGCGGCACAACACCCCACGAAAGCATCTGTAGGCTCCGATCATTCTCATAATGCGTAGCAAAAAAGTAGTGCACCTCGAATGTCAATACACTTACGGCAAACCAAAAAAGCAGAAGATGCAGCGGTTTGCTCCACAGCCACGCCTTGCCATATACCGTAAGTAATGTATAGCCTATACCTGCAAATAGAGCGAATGTCCAAAAACCATATCCCGCGAACGGATGCCAGGGGGTATTGAAAGTAGCATAATAGAGAAGCACGCCCAGGGGGATTGCGCCTTGCAGAGTGACAACAAGCAGATGCCACTTGAGTACCCTTGCTATAGCAAGCAGGATCAGTATACCGATGAGATGGGTGAGCATCAACGCATCTTTGCCGAAGTACGCCAACTGTGCAGGGGTAGCACCAAACCAAAGCACCAGTGCCAGAAACAAACAGAGCTAGACAAAGCCATAGAGTCCCGAAGTGTTCTCTTTGCGGTAACGCTCAAACAGATAGACTGTCGTCATCAGTGCCGCAATGAGGATGAGAAGGCCCCATACTCCGCCAGTGTAATGCCGTCATACCGCACACTCTCAGGATAGAGTGCTGTGGCGACGAGTAGCATCACCATACCAAAGTAACGTGCCAACGGTCGCTGTTGGCGAAACGATACCCAGATGATCGCAGTCGCTTCAAGAGACCAGAGTGCCGCAGTGACATCCGCATCGAAGATGTAAGGAACGACAATAGTAAAAAAGATCACCGAAAGTGCCAAAAAGGAGTCTGCCAGAAGGTTTGTCCGC
>JALVGO010000118.1 GCA_027029065.1 Sulfurovum sp. | reverse complement strand
TTGTTGAACCCCAAACGATGGATGAGACAGAGTACTACATCAATGGTATGAGTACATCGCTTCCAATCGATGTGCAGCTTGAGATGGTGCGTTCGGTCAAGGGGATGGAGCATGCCAAAATTGTCCGTTACGGTTATGCGATCGAGTATGACTACATCGATCCGACAGAGCTCAAACATACACTGGAGACCAAGAAGATCCCAAATCTCTACATGGCAGGACAGGTCAACGGTACCACCGGATATGAAGAGGCAGCAGCACAGGGACTGGTTGCCGGTGTGAATGCAGCACTTGCTGTCAAAGGTAAGGAGCCGTTCGTGCTTAGGCGTGATGAAGCCTACATTGGCGTGCTTATTGATGATCTGGTTACCAAAGGAACCAAAGAGCCTTACCGTATGTTTACCTCCCGTGCAGAGTACCGTCTGCTGCTGCGTGAGGACAATGCCGACAGACGCCTGCTGCATCATGCCAAACGCCTTGGATTGATGGATGAAGCACACATTGCCAAGGTAGAAGCCAAAGAGGCACAGATAGAGGAGGCATTGACTTTCCTCAAGGAGCACTATGCCACACCGACCAAAGAGTTCCTCTCCAGACTGGAGCAGATTGGTGCGCAAAAAATCAACGATAAAACACTCTGGATCGATGTGATCGCAAGAGGGGAGTTTGACAGAGAAAAGCTGACAACGCTGCTGCCGGAGTTTGACAAGTATGATGATGAGGTGATGGAGCAGATTTTGATAGAGGCGAAGTACTACCGCTATATCGAAAAGCAGGCACAGCAGATTGCCCAAATGAAAGATATGCTCAAAATAAAAATTCCGGAAGATTTTGATTTTTCAACAGTGCAGGGGCTTAGCAATGAGATTGTAGAAAAACTGCAGAAGGCAAACCCGCCGACCCTCTTCGCGGCATCGGAAATCTCAGGGGTGACCCCCGCGTCGCTGGAGATACTGCATGTCTATATCAAAATGAGGCAAAAAGGGAAAGCATAGTATGCTTCCGGCATAAACAAATTTAATCTAAGGAAAGAGAATATGGTTTACTACTATGCACATACCGGACACAAAATCGGTCTTGAACGTGCACGACGCGGGGTGACAGTCATGAAAAAACTGCAACAGCACGGTGTAGAGGTACAGTTGCTTGTCAATGACTTCCGTGCGGGTGTGGCACTCAAAGAGCAGCATGGTATTGGGGAGTATGTCAATATTGAAACAGTGCAGGATATTGATGCCATTGCACAAATGGGTGACAGTGTCTTTATTGATTCAGATGA
>JALVGO010000117.1 GCA_027029065.1 Sulfurovum sp. | reverse complement strand
ACATAGGGATCATGCTCTAGCTCTATAGAGGCTCTCTCATCCACATGAAAAGATGGCTTATCAACAACCTTACCATCTACCCGCACTTTTTTTGCCTTTATCAGCGCAATCGCTTTTGTGCGAGATTGGACTAGTTTTTTTTCTACCAAATAGCGATCAAGCCTCAATGCCAGCCTCTTTTAACAGCTCCCACAACTTCTCTTCTGGCTCAATCGCAATACCCAGCTTTTTTGCTTTTTCATATTTACTGCCAGGATGCTTGCCAACAAAAACTATATCGGTATGGTGTGAGACGCTATTTGTTACATGAGCTCCGGCTCTTTCAAGCAGCTCTTTGATTTTGGATCTAGAAAGCTTCATCTCACCTGTAAGCACCACCGTCTTGCCAGCAAGCGGTGAGGACTCTACTACTTCTTTTTGAGGTTCGCTTGGCTGGATGAGTTCGATCAGTTTTTCGATTTTTTCTCTATTTACCTCTACAAACTCTTCAATAGATCGCACCATTTCAGGACCAAAGCCCTCAATTTCGTAGAGCTTCTCTTTTGGCACTTTATACCACTCAAGGCCAAATTTTTCACAAAGCTTCTTACTAGCCACCTCACCAATATGCTCAATACCCAAAGCATTCACAAAGCGCCAACACTCTACTCCCTTTACACTCTGGATTGCTTGAATCAGATTTTGCGCTTTTTTTTCTGCAAAGCCTGGAAGCTTTAAAAGATCCTCTTTGGTAAGTTTAAAGAGATCTGTCACATCCCTTACCAACCCCTTCTCATACAAAAGCTTCACCGTCGCTTCGCCAAGTCCAGGAATATCAAGACACTGTTTGGAAGCAAAGTAGATAATAGCATTTACCACACGCGCTGGGCAGCTAAGGTTTTGGCATTTAATCAAAATTCCCTCATCTAATACTGGCTGCCCACACACAGGACACTTACTTGGGCGCTCTACCTTTTTCTCTTTGCCTGTTCGATACTGCTTCAGCACTTTGGTCACTTCAGGAATCACATCGCCACTGCGAATAACTATTACCATATCGCCAATTCTTATATCTTTTCGCTCAATTTCGCTGTAATTATGCAGCGTGGCTCTCTCAACAATTACTCCCTCAATCTCTACAGGCTCCAAAATCGCTACTGGTGTAATGACGCCGGTTCTGCCAACTTGTGGAACAATATCGATAATCCTTGTCATCTTCTCAACTGCTGGAAATTTAAAAGCTACCATCCAGCGTGGATACTTGACAGTATAGCCAAGCACTTCATGCAACGCTATCTCAT
>JALVGO010000116.1 GCA_027029065.1 Sulfurovum sp. | reverse complement strand
CACCGTACGACTTACAGGTACCCACAATGGCACTGTCACCATTCTCAAGTGCAACGATCCCGTAGGCAATGTCATCCTCTTTGCCGCCATAGATCTTCTGCCAGACATCGGTATATGCCTCTTTTTTGACACTTTTCTTCGCTGTCACATCCTTCGCAAACACTGTTCCTGTAAGCAGTATCACTCCGGCAGCCACACCTAAAACTTTATAGATCATTATATCATTCCTTTAAAAATTATGCTAAATGATTATAACGTTATCTTTCTGTTTTTATGCCCTGCTCTTCAAAAAAATCAAGCAGTACTTCTTCCGGAAGCGGTTTTGAGAAGTAGTATCCCTGTCCGATATCACACTGGTTTGCCTTCAGGAATCGTTCCTGAGCCTCATTTTCTATTCCCTCTGCAATCACCTGATACCCAAGGCTTTTGGAAAGGGCGATGATCGATCTGGATACCACGGCATCATGTGCATTGTCAGGAAGATCCATAATAAATGAACGGTCTATCTTGATCGTATCAAGAGGCAGCTGTTTCAAATAGCTCATGGAGGAGTAGCCTGTACCGAAGTCATCGATGGATATACGGCATCCGAGGGTACGAAGATCTTCAAGTATCGTCATGTTCTCAGTTGTATACTCCATCAGAAAACGCTCAGTAATCTCAATCTCTATTGCAGATGGATCGATACCCGTTCTGGCAATGGTCTTTTTGATATGTGGCAGGAAAGACTCCTCTCTAAACTGTACACTGGAAATATTGACCGAAATTGTATCGACCATATATCCGGCAGCTTTCCACCGGACAAATGCCCGGCATGCTTCCTCAAAAATAAAATATCCGATTTTAACAATAAAACCTGTCTCTTCCGCAATTGAAATAAAGTCTGACGGTGAAACCATACTCAGATTACGGTTGTTCCATCGCACCAATGCCTCTACACCGGTAATACGTCTGTCTGAGAGCCGATACTGCGGCTGGTAACAGAGATAAAGCTCTTTCCTTTCCAGAGAATGTAAAAGTTCCTGTTCCATATTGAGTCTCTGTTGTACATCCAAAGAGAGTTGTCTGGTGTAAAACTGAAAATTGTCTTTGCCTTTCTCTTTGGCTGCATACATCGCCGAGTCTGCATATTTGACAATCTCATGTTTCTCTTTTCCGTCAGTTGGGAAGAGTGCAATTCCGATACTTGCTGTCGTGCTAAGGTAGTAGTCATATACATGTACTGGTTCTCTTACAACAGCAAGTATCTTCTCCGCAATTCGTGCCGCCTCCTCTTTTCCCTCTTTTAATGTTGCGATCACCACAAACTCATCACCACCCATACGGGCAAAGAGCATCTCCCTCTCCAATATGCCTGATATACGTTTTGAGAGTTCAATCAGCATCCCGTCACCTACCGAATGTCCGAGCGTATCGTTAATCACCTTGAAACGGTCAAGATCCATAAAGAGGAGTGCGACCTCTTCATGCATCCGCTCGGCTAAATCCAAAATATCGACAATACGAAGGTCAAAATAGGCACGGTTTGGCAAACCGGTAAGTGCATCATGGTAGGCAAGATACTCTGCCCTCTCCTGTGTTGCAATGATCTCCTGAAGGTTTGTATAGATCGCAATAAAATTCTCGATCTCCCCATGTTCATCTCTGACAATAGTCAGGGTAAGCCAGATAGGCAGGATAGTTCCATCTTTTGTCTTATTGTGCAGCTTTCCGGACCACCGGTCCTGGGTAAGAAGCTGATCCCACATTTGACGATAAAAATAGGCATCCTCTTTCAGTGTCCTGATCACCATAGGCTCTTTGCCTATAAGTTCCTCTGCTGTATAACCAAACATCTTGACAAATGCCGGATTGACTGACAAAATACGCTTCTCTTTGTCCGTTACCAAAATTCCGTCACCAATCGTCCTATAGACTGCTGCCGCCTGTTTCAGTCTGAGTTGCTGCTCCTTGTACTCGGTAATATCCAGCTTGACTGCAAGATACTGCACCAGTTCACCATCGATAAATACAGGAATGATCGATGCCTTTTCATACAGCAGCCGTCCATCCTTTCTGCGATTTATCAGTTCACCCTGCCATATTTCTCCCCTATCAAGTGTTCGGTTCATCTCTTCATAAAATGTTTTGTCAAGCAGATTTGACTTCATGATATTCGGATTTTTCCCAAATACCTCCTCTTTGGCATATCCCGATTTCTCTTCAAATGCTTCATTGACATACACAATCTCCCTCTCGGGGTTTGTCAGTATGATAGTATTGTCACTCTTCTCTATTGCATAGCGGAACGCCTGAAGCTCCCGTGTACTTTTCCGAATACGCCGATAAGAAACTATCAGAAGTGCCAAGATGACAAATGCAAACAGCAGCAGTACAAACGCAATCATCTTTTGGGTACTTCTGTTGGCATTGTATTGTCTGGAAAGTTCTTCCAGTACCGCGTCAATACTCTCTGCAATCGGTATTGATGCTACCTCTTCTCTTAGACGGTTGATTCCATTTGCATCCTTAAGCAGCTGTCTGCTGTGCTGGTGAAAATAGACAAGCATCATCTCCTCACGGCAGCACGCTTCAAGCATATCCAGTTCTTTCTTCAGCCTTTGTGCATCATACGGCATATCCATCAGTATTTGGCTGATAGAGAAAAAGATATTGTCAATCAGCATTTTTGTTGACACATCCTGAAGCAGTTTCTTCTCCAGCGTACGTCTTAGATCATAGAGGAAATGGATAGAGTTTGTTACACGTGCATTGAGTGATTTAAAATCTTCCAAAATACGTTTTTTCTCCTCGTATTCCTGACTGATCCCGTTAATCTTTTCCCGTACATTCGATCCAAATTCACTGACAACATCTCTCTCTTTCAGTTTACTGAGTCTTTGCTCGAACTCTTTTTCCAAACTTCCAGTTTCATCATAGTCGATATAACGGTAAGCACGAAAGAAAAATGTATCGAATTTGTAATTGAGGATTCTCATTCTGTCAAGTTCATGATGATAAACATTGTAGTTTGTGATCTCTTTATCGATCTTAACAAGATAGAGAAATAAAATACCTAAGAGCAGGAAGAAGAAACTCAGCAAAAGGCTGAACCTGTCTGTCCTCTTTTGCCATCTGTCTACATACTGTTTCATGGTTTCACCGCTGAAGTTTCCGGTAACTCGCCGGTTAAACTTTTCAAAAATGTCACGATTGCACTGATCTCGTCAGGTTCCATATAGCGTCCCAACTGATACTGTGTCATAAATGCCACAGCATCCTGCAGCGATTCAAAACGTCCATCATGCATATAGGGTGCTGTCAACGCAACATTGCGAAGTGAAGGGACTTTGAAAACAAATTTGTCCTCTTCCCGGTGTGTCACATTGTATCGTCCAAAACTGCTGCTGTTGGCATCTCTGTAAATACCAAACTTGTTATAGAGATTTCCTCCGATATTGATACCGTTATGACAGATAATACACCCTTTCGATTTGAAGAGCCGATACCCTTTCCTGGCTTCATCCGAAATTGCATTTTTATCACCTTTCAGGTAGCGGTCAAACGGTGCATTTGGTGTGATCAGAGTCTTTTCGTATTCAGCGATCACATCTGCAATATTTTCTTTTGTAATTCCCTCTTCATACAGGTTTTTAAACCGGTTTTGGTACGCCTTGTTCCGTTTTAGTTTGTTGACAAGATGATCAAGGTCTTCCCCCATTTCAATAGGATTCTCAATAGGGCCGTACACCTGCGATTTCAGATCGGCAGCCCGACCATCCCAAAACTGCCTGAAATTAAATATGGCATTGTAGACTGTAGGCGCATTGATCCTGCCTCTGGCACCACCTATACCAAAAGAGTAACGCAAGCCGTCATCCCCTCCGGAAGCCAGATCGTGACAGGTAGCACAGGAGATAGTGTTGTCTCTTGAGAGTGAAGTATCGAAGAAGAGTTGCTTGCCAAGTGCCGCTTTGGCTTTGTCTACATGAATATGTTCCGGCAGCGGTCGAATACCGCCTGCCGATGCCATTGCAGTAGCCAAAAGCAGCCACCATATCCAGATTCTATGCCGCATTTTCCCTCCTTCAATGCATGCAGAAAGCCAATCACAGTTCGATACAGGTACCCACACCGGAACTGGTCAAGATCTCCAGTAGCAGGGAGTGTTCTACCCTGCCGTCAATAATGTGCGCCTTCTTTACACCACCCCTAAGTGCTTCGATGCAGGCATCAACTTTGGGCA
>JALVGO010000115.1 GCA_027029065.1 Sulfurovum sp. | reverse complement strand
GCTTCACTCCAGCTTTGGCATGGTGGTCCACCGATTATGCCGATTGCATCAGGCACTTCCTCCGCTTCGATTTGGGTAATGCTTCGTCTGTCAAGTTGGGTATGAGGGAAATTTTTTTCGTAGGTCTCCCATATCTCTTTGTCATACTCGTTTGCCCATATCGTTTTAAAACCGGCTTTTTCAAAACCAAGATCAAGACCGCCTGCACCGGAGAAGAGAGAGATAATATTCATGAAGTTACCTTATATGTGATCAATTTTGCATCCAATAGTTTTGCCGGATTATTTGGATCTTCTATTTTAACATCTTTTGCTACAAGAAGTTTATGTGTTTCAATGGATCGTCGATCGTCGTTTGGAAATGAAAGATATTTTTCCGTTCTCATTAATGCGATGAGTTGAAATGGTGCCTCGGGATCTGTCTGATATAGATAGTTATAAACTTTGTTTGGATTCTCTATAATCCACATACCCCTAATACGAAGGTAGGTGATACCCAGAGGATCTACATTTTTGATACCGCTAAGTTCATTTGTATCTTGATTAACTTCGTGATCATCTATTTGACTTAGGGTGTCTTTGATTCTATTTTCTACTTTTGTGTAGGTAGTCTCTTCTGCGGCATAACAGTCACCGTATACCATCCAAAGACTTAGTAGTTTTTTCTCTTTTACATAGCCTATACTGTAGATGAGATCTTTTTCTTCCCATGCTTCACATACTCGGCATGCTTTATTTATTTTGGGATTATCACAATGGAGTTTGGCTTTAGGGTGTGAACTATTGAGTTGTAGGTTTGTAGATGGTGATTGTATTTTTTTGACTTCGATGGCATCTCCACCTCTGAGTATCATATCTGGTGGGTTGTTCTTGTTCCCCGTATATGAGAATGTTTGATTGATTTTTTCTTTTCGGATTGCTGCATTTTCTTCGTGTAGTGCATCAGCAAATACATACTTGATGTAGTTTTCGAGACCTTCGCCCATATTGTTCATTCTATTGTTACCGTCAGTAATGGTCATAATATTTGTTTGGTAACTTTCAGCAATACATACGAGTGCTTGAAGAATGTTGGACATGTTTAACCCTCTTGTTTTTTGTCATTATAGGATCAATAATACTCAAATGGTATAAAATATGTCAAATTGCCATATTTTATAAATCCATTTCCTCTTTGCTTAGTTTCTGTACTAACTCCGCCATAATCACCGCTTGGGGGATGTTCACCTCTGTAATCATCAGCCGTATCTTGTCAAAAAGCATCAGGTTGTCGCCTTTGAGATGGACTTCGACACC
>JALVGO010000114.1 GCA_027029065.1 Sulfurovum sp. | reverse complement strand
ACTGCCTTTGCTTGAAGCCTATCTGCAAGAGATAGAGAAGATGGACTTTTCTGTAAGTTACGAGGGCAGAAACCGTGCGAACAATCCTCACCCGTTTATGCTGAAAATGGAGACAAAGAGGGCGATAGAGGCGTTGAGTAAAAGGAGTAGGGTATGACACAACTACTCATTGCAATTATATTGCTCTTAACAATTGCCTATTTTTGGCATAAAAACAAAAAAAAGAGACAATTGAACTTTATTGAAAACTATCAATTCCCCTCTATGCTACTGGAGAGAGTACGTAAAAAGCATGATTATTTAAGTGATAGCGATATGCAGAAAGTCGCACATGCTATGAGAGACTATTTTTACATATGCAACCAAGCCAACGGGAAGATGGTCGCAATGCCGTCAGAGATTGTTGATGTATTGTGGCATGAGTTTATCCTGTTTACACGAGCCTATGAACAGTTCTGTCAACAGGCGTTTGGCAGATTCTTGCATCATACACCGACAGAGGCAATGCCCCAAAAAACAGTGGCAACAGAGGGTATCAAAAGAGCATGGCGTTTAGCATGTGCAAAAGAGGGTATCAATCCGAGAAATCCGGAGAAATTACCGTTGCTGTTTGCTATAGACAGCATGCTTGATATCAAGGATGGCTTTAAGTATGCGCTAAATTGCAAGCTGACTTCAAATAACAACAGCAGTGCAGGATGCGGTGGGTATTGTGCTACACATATTGGGTGTGCATCCGGATGTTCTGGAGCCAGTGGCAGCAGTACATCCGATAGTTTTTTTGGAGGAGACGCTTCTTGCGGCGGTGGATGCGGCGGTGGATGCGGTGGAAGCTGATATATGCTATATTTTTATGAGAAAAGGAAAAGAATGAAAAAACTATTGTGGCTGTTTATCGTATGGGTATATATCGCGTTATCGTTACAGGCGGCAGAGGGAAACGATCCGTTCAAAAATGTCAAATACTTCAAACTTGACAATGGTATGCAGGTCTATCTGTTGGCAGACCCGAAAGCGGAGAAGACACGTGTTAGGCTGACAGTGGGTGTGGGGTATGATAATGAAACAGATAGCAATTACGGCATTACCCACCTTGTAGAGCATCTGGTTTTCCGTGACCGGCGTGTACCGCACCATGACTACCTTGACTACCTCAGAGAGGAGGGTGGCAGTGGTGTTAACGGCTTTACAAGACGGTATGAGACAGGCTATGTGGCAACTGTACCGGCTGAGAAATCCTACTGGGTAGCAAAGATATTTTCCCAAATGCTGTTTGACAAGAATGTCACAGAAGAAGACCTTGACATTGAGCGAAAAGCACTACAGACCGAGATAGGTGAGCCGCGGTGGTACTACCGTCCTCTTTATGCCATGATGCACTTTTTTGAGTCTATTACACCGCCGCAGGAGGATTTTTATGTTGAGCAGTTCGGACTGCCCAAAGCAAAAGAGCTGCCCAACCGCTACCATGCACAGGAGAACAACAAACGCTTCACACTCGATGAGGTAATGGCACGATACAAAGCCTACTACTACCCTGCCAATATGAAGTTGATGATCGTAGGAAACTTCGATGCACAAAAGATGCATCAGGCGATTGAAAACAGTTTTGGAAAGGTTGCCAAAACAGGTACACAAAAAGTTGTTGAACCGCAGTACAAACCGAAATCCAACGAAAAACCCTATTTGCGTTTTTACGAAGGTGCGCCGGATAACTATGCCTCTCTTGGGGCAAAGTATGTGCTCGATGACTATAAAAAGTATCTGATCCTCAACATCTATACCTATTCGCTGGCACAGCGGTTGCAGCAGCAGTTGCGCAACAAGCACGGTAAAACCTACAGTGTGAATGAAAGCGGCTTTTCAGACAAACATGCCGGTGCGGCGCTTATCGGTTTTGACGGACTTGCCGATGTCTTTTCGCAGAATATTGCAGAAGCGGAGAAGATGATAGCTGCAGACAGAAAAGCAATGGCACCCGAGCACATCAAAAAAGCGATGGCGCAGTATGAAAAACGCTACTACAGTGCCATAGAACACGACAGTGATACGCTGATGGATCTGGTTGATATGGCAGACTATCTTCGCAAAGAGCACAACATCACCGACCAAACCTCATACAGCATTTTCAAGTCGATCACTCCGGAAGTGTTTCAAAAAACGGTCACTGAAACATTCCATCCCAAGAACCGCTACAAATATGTGCAAAGGGAGTACTACTTTTTCCCTATGGAGATGCCGCTGCTCTCACTGCTCTCGCTTTTGCTGTTCATCATGATCTATGTGTTCCTTGGACGTTGGCAGCTTCGCCGAAGAGGCATTGCCTATACACAGCGTGATATTCTGTTTCAGCGGAGGCTCAGCAGTCGATTTACCGGGTTTTTGGTATTTGTGCTGACCATGCTGATTGCGTCTGTCTCATTTGAGTGGATCAAATACCTCTTCTCCAAATGGGTCATGGGTGATTCGCACTGGATGATGACCGTTGATGTACCCTACAGCTATATACTCACCGTTTTTGATGCTTTTGGCTATCTGGTTTGGTTCTTTGTGCTCTATGTGTACCTGTGGCGTTACTATGCACGTTTGACAGTGCTCAAAGAGAGGCTGATCGTTGCCGGAAACCGTATAGGGGTCATTGAAAAGTACGAGATAGAAACGATAGATGTTGTGCCATGGAACGCACGCAAAAAGGGTACAATAACTTTTGGTACGGCATGGCGTTTCTGGAAACCATTGACAGCCCTTGTCTGTAAAGACGGAAGCATTTGCTACCTTAGAAGCAGCAATGCTGCGCATCTAAGAGAGGATCTGGAAGCATGGCTGCACACAGACAGATAGACAGTGATATCGGAGTATGACATGTATCTACCCCCAATCCTTCTGAAAATCTCCTATGCCCTGCAGGCAAAAGGTGCCAATGCCGTAGTTGTCGGAGGTGCGGTACGGGATATGCTGCTTGGGATACCGGTAAAAGACTATGACATCGAAGTGTACGGACTGCAGAAGGTAGAGGAGCTTGAAGCGGTACTTGGTACATTTGGCAGTGTCAACAGTGTCGGGAAGAGCTTTGGGGTGGTCAAACTTAAAAGTGGAACGTGGGAGTTTGACTTCTCCTTTCCCAGAACCGAACGCAAAACAGGCAAAGGGCATCAGGGGTTTGATGTTTCCGTTGACGGTGCACTTGATTTCAAAACAGCGGCAAGACGCAGAGACTTCACCATCAACGCCATAGGCTACGAAATGCAAAAGTGTTCGCTGATAGATCCATACGGTGGTGTAGATGACATTAAAAAGAGCTGCTTGCGTCATATCGATGCCAATACCTTTGTTGAAGATCCACTGCGGGTCTACCGTGCAGTACAGTTTGCCGCACGTTTTGGATTTACCGTAGCCCAAGAGACAGCTTCACTTTGCAAAAAGATGGTTGCTGAGGGGATGCTTGACGAGCTTCCCAAAGAACGTGTGTATGAAGAGTGGAAGAAACTCCTGCTCAAAGCAGACAAGCCATCGGTAGGACTGGAACTGATGCGTGAGTGGGGGATCATAGAGCGTTATTTCCCAGAGCTTCATGCACTTATCAGCGTACCGCAGGATGCCAAGTGGCACCCGGAGGGGGATGTATGGGTGCATACGATGATGGTCGTTGATGAAATGGCAAGAGAGTTAAAAAGGAAAAGGGAAAAAGGAAAAGAGAAAGAGGAAGATGAGAAACAGCAGTTGAAACTGCTGTTTTCGGCACTCTGTCATGATTTTGGCAAACCCCTTACTACCACCATAGAATACGAAGATGGCAAAGTAGAAAAGTGGCAAGAACTCAATAAAAGTGTTTCACCAGAAACACATACCAAAACTATTCACTATTCACTATTCACTATTCACTCGAATACACGCATTCGCGCGCTTCGCCACGAAACAGCAGGACTTGAACCTGCCCGAAACTTTTTGTATCGTCTTACCAATGAGCATGATTTTATCGAGAACATTCTGCCATTGGTCGAACATCATCTCAAGCCCTCACAGTTTTATGCGCAGGGGGCAAAGGATGGTGCGATCAGACGTTTGGCGACCAAAGTGAACATTGAAGCACTTGTAGCGGTGGCAAAAGCGGACTTTTTGGGGCGTACAACACCTGAAGCGAAAAAGGGGGATTACCCTGCCGGAGAGTGGCTGCTTGAGAGGGCACAGAAGCTCTCTGTACGTACAGAACCGCTTAAACCATTGATACAGGGGCGAGATTTGAT
>JALVGO010000113.1:1280-12022 GCA_027029065.1 Sulfurovum sp. | reverse complement strand
TACCAGTTTTTCAAAGATCGGAATATTAGCACTGTCTCCATTGTGTCTGTTACCGATTACATCAAAACGCTCCGGTTCGATCTTGATAAGGATCGGAATGTGGAACTCTGCTGTATTGGCATTACCTACCAGCGAATAATATACCACTTCACCGATCTTGACACCTTTGAACTCAACGGGTGCCCCTTCAGAGAGTCCGCGTACCGAATCGTCGGTATAGACCCAAAAGAAAATCTCGCGGCTGTAGTGCTGCTCTTTTGCGGTTTTTCTGTCCTTATAGAGTTTGTAGGTGTGATTCTCTTTTACCGGCTTTCCAATGCCATGTATTACAAAATTCTCAAATGCCAGACCACCCATCAATACCGATACCAGTGACTCTGTTTGCAGGTCTACACCGTTGGCATTCATACTCAAAGAGATACCGCTTACATTGAAGAAGCGCGTTTTGTCATTAAGCAGTTGATCAAACGGTGATTTGATAAACGCTTCAATCGTTACCTGTTTGCCGTCAGGGTCAAGCTTGTAGGAGGCAATACTTCCCGCTTTGAGTTTCTTATAGTAGATAGGTGAACCGATACTTAAAGAGCCGATACTGTCCGCTTTGAGAATGAATGTACGACCCTTTTCTCCGGAATCGACAACAGGAATCTGTTCAAGCCCCTGAAACTCCCGAACACGTTTCTCTCCTTTTTGCGGATCCATCACAATATAGACCCCCGAAAGCAGTGTATCAAGTCCTTGTACACGGTCAACCCCAAGCTGTGCCTGTACCACCCAGAAACGGGTATTTTCACTCAAAAAAGGCTTCATGTTTTTCTGCAGTTCAGCTACCACTTCGACACTTTTAAGGTCTTTGGTGAAGGTCACTTTATCAACATGTCCTACTACTACATCTTTATATTTGATCACGGTTTTACCCGCTTCGATCCCCTCTGCAGATTTGAAGTTGATCACAATCTCTGGTCCCTTTTGGCTCCAAGACTGAAAAAAGAGCCATCCGCCTATAATCAGTGCGACAATAGGTACGATCCATACCGTCGATATCCCTTTTTTCTTCTCCTGCCAGAGTGCCTCTTTGATCATCTTGTCATTATGCGTTTGCTGCATCGCTTCTCTTCTCCTCATCCATTTGTATATCCCATATCAGTTTGGGGTCAAACTGCATCGCTGCAAGCATGGTGATGACCACCACCAGAAGGAAATAGGTTGCCCCTGCACCTGCCCGTATCTCCGTCAGTCCGCCAAAATGTACAAGCGCGATCATGATGGCAACAACATAGACATCCACCATCGACCATTTTCCGATAATCTCGGTCAGCACATAGAGCTTCTTGCGTCTGCGTTTATTCTTGACGCTGCCCCTCTGCACCGAAATAAGCAGATAGATCAAAATAACCAGTTTCGTGATCGGAACAATAATACTGGCAATGAAAATCACCGCAGCAATCAGATAGGAGCCTGTCTCCAGAAAGTAGAGCACCCCACTTAAGATCGTATCTGCCTGTGTTCCTGCAAAGGTGTGCACCTCCATCATCGGAAGAAGGTTTGCCGGAATATAGAAGATAATACTGGCGATCACCAGTGCCCACGTGTACTGGATGCTTCCGGGTTTACGTATGTGCATCGGTTCACCACAGCGCGGACAGTGCAGTACCCCTTCTCCCCGCTCTTTTGGCAAGGTTACAAGCTGGTGGCAGAGATGACAGCTTATCAATCCCTGTTCAATCGCTCTCATGCTGTTTCTCTCCTCTTTTGCCGTGCATCGACCATATCCCAAACCGCATGGGCATTGAAGGTCACCTGCATCGCCGCCATGACAAACACCATGGTCATAAATGCCCAAAGTGATGTTCCCGGAATGATGGTGCCCATTTTAACAAGTTTTACCATAGAGACAAACACCCCGACCAAAAAGACATCGAGCATTGCCCAGGGCAGCGAATGGGAAAGGAGTTTGAGTGCCGTTATAGTATAGCGCGGCAGATACCCGAAATAAAGCGGTCCAAAGAGTGCAAGCATCAGCACAATACGCATCAAAGGAACGACTATTGTTGTCATCAGCACAGCAAGCCCCAGAAGCCAATCGTGTGCTTGAAAAAGATAGATCGTACTTGTGGCAAAGTTGGCATGGGAGGTATTGCCGGCAACATGGAAGGAGAGAAACGGAAAGTAGTTTGTCAAAATAAAGAGAATCGCCGCTGCAATTGAGAGGGCAAACATCTTTTCAACCATCCCCTCTTTGTGTCTGAAAAGCAGACTGCCGCACTCGGGACATTTGAAACGCCCCTCTCTGTGCGGGTTGGTCACCTTTACCAGTTCATCACACTCATGGCACGCTACAATCAGATGTTCCATACCACTCCAATCCCTATTTCAAATGAAATTTCTGGGTAAAATAGCTGTCAACATCGAAATATGTCTCCCCATTCTTGTTGACATATGTCAGATTTTTTCTGCTCAGTTTCGAGATCTCATCAAACCCCATAATCGCAAGAAGTGTATGCATCCCTTTGAGCAGGTTTTTGTGGTAGTTCGCGATCTCATGCCCTTTTTTTGTCACCAAATAGGATGCTCTGAGTTTGGGGTCTTGTGTCGCCATCCCGACCGGACACTGGTGCGAACCGTACCCCGAACACATACGTGCACGGATACATCCGCCGCTCATCATGAAACCGCGGGCGATCCCAACCGCATCCGCTCCCATCGAAAGGGTAATGATCACATCATCCGGGGTAAGCAGTTTTCCGCTGGCAATGATCTTGATGTCATCCCTGAGCCCATGTCTGCGCAGTGCACTGTCAAGCACATAGAGCGCATTGTAGGTTGTCAGCCCCACCGACTCCATCATCTCCAATGGTGCTGTCGCACTGCCGCCGTCTCCACTGTCCACACTAATGAAGTCAGGCAGCGGTTTTCCCTCTGCTTTGCGTTTTGCCGCATAGGCAACCGTCTCTTCAACCGCATTTGCATCGGAGATAACGATCTTCAATCCTACAGGCTTTTGAGATATCTCCTGCAGTCTGCCGACAAAATCAAACAGGTGCTCAGGAGAGTCCGCATAAGGGAAACGGTTGGGAGAGAAGAGGTCTTTGCCTTCTTCCACACCACGGTAGTAGGCGATATCTGCAGAAACCTTCTTGCCAGAGAGCTTGCCGCCCGTCTGTTTGGCACCCTGAGCGATCTTTATCTCGGTCATACGGCAAAAACGCATCACTTTGGCATACCGTTCTTCGTCAAAGTTACCTGCTTTGTCACGCACACCATAGAGTCCTGAACTCATCTGGAAAACAATATCGGGCAGAGACTCCGGTACCTCTTTTGGAAATGTATCCAGCGGTGCATTCCAGTTGACACGGAACAGAATGTGACTTGCACTGTCGTAGATGTAGGTGTTGGGAGTCGGATTGTCTTTGAGGAGTATCTTCCGGTAGGCTTTAATCGCAGCGTTTCGGTTGAAGAAAAAGTCCATAAATTTAAATACAAACTCCGCCTTTGGTGTACTCTTGACAATCTCAAGATAGCCTGCGTCGGAGAGATCGGGTCTAAGAGTGTAGAGGTGGTTGGAGGTGAGACTCCCCTCACCTGTATTGACTGTAAAGCCGGAGAGTTTTGCCCCAAGACTGAATGCACGTACCGCTTCGGGGCTGAGCGCTCCGTCACTCATTGCCGAACGGACAATGGGTGTTTTGGCAACAAACGGTATGGGACGTTTTTCACCAAAAACAACCGACATATCATCTGAGACCTCATCTTCATTTTTGACATTGGTCGAATGTTTGATCACAAACCGTGATCCCGAAAAGGGCTGTGTCACAGAAAAAGACTGGTAGTTTGGTACGTCTTTGGCAGCTTTATAGACCCACTCCACCTTGTCACGTGACTCATAAAAGGTCTCTTCCGCAAAATACTGCCGAAGCGGCTCCCGAAGTGCTTCAAACAGATAGCGGAACCGCCCGATGACCGGATAGTTGATCAGCAGCTGGTGTTCACGCTGCACATAGCGGTCATAGATGAACAAAAACACGACACCCAAAAAGAGCAGGCTCAGTGCTACCTCTGTAAAGTTGGTCAAAAACTCCCATGTTCGATCAAGCATCTGCATCTGCCTACATATCCACTGGAACTGCCCGGTTCATATCGAGCACCGCATAGCCTATACCGTTATGCTCTTCTATGCGCATGGTTGCATCGTACGGCGGTTTGTGGTCACGCAGGATATCGACAAGATCACCAAGCACCAGTCCGTAGTTTCGTCCAAGCGGTACACTGACCGTTTCGATATGGTTGGCATGGATCTTGTCCGCGAGTGCCTGCAGCAGACAACGGTAGGCACGTTCATTGGTTGTATATTGGAGGTAGTAGTCATGCATCACATCAATGTTGCCAAGCCATGCCTGACGCTCATCAGCACTCAGTTTGCCGTTCTCTTCAACCTTTTTGCGATACTCGGCAATGAGTTCCGCCGTACGCTTCTGCCCCTCATCAAAGATCGCATTGACATCTTTACAATACTTTTCCAGTATCTCTATCAGTGCTTTTGGGGTGTACTCGTGCTCCTGCACTGTATGCAGATAAACCTCTTTGCCCTCCTCCGGGCTAAAGTCAAGCGTTTCAAGCAGTTCTGCCGCCGCACTCAAAAATGTATAGCTGTCCGGTTTGGAGGGATCGAAGCTGACCCCGTGCTGAGAGACTCTCGGTTTTGCACCTACATATTTCAATATTTTCATTCCTACTCTCCTTATTCACTGATATTTCTTAATTATATCCCATTTCCATAATAGAACAGATAAAACATCACGCTTTTTCGCTATAATTATACCCATCTATATTTTATGATTATCAGAATAAAATCATTATCTCCAAAGGAAACATCTTATGCCCAACCGACTTGAGAAGGTCACTGTTGACATTCCCTTCGAACTCTGGATTGCAGAGGTTAAAGAGGAAGAGGAAACGAAACAGATATCATGAAGCCGCTTAGCAGAAAAAACAACTTTGCCTACTTTTTTGCATCTTTGCTGCTCTTTTTGCTGACAGCCGCTGTGGTAGCAGAGTTTTCCAACCTTTTCAGCAAAGGGGCATTCAGCCTCATCATTGTCCTCATGCTTATCACAAGCATCCGTACGCTTCACACCGATACCACATGGAAACGTATTGTCTTTATACTGCTGCCGCTCTTTGTCATTCTCAATATTCTCGAACACTTTTTTTCTGGGAAGGTCTATCTTTTTTTGGTACTTGCAACCTTGCTTGTCTTTTTCATCGGTATAGTGGCAAAAGCCTTCAGACAGGTACTTTTTAAGGGCGATATCGATGCCAACAAACTGATAGGTTCACTGACACTCTACATGATGCTCGGACTTATCTGGACAGTTATCTATATGATCATCCTTCTCTTTGACCCGACAGCCTTCAGCGGCATAGAGATACACAGCTGGCAGGCAGGTTTCTCCCGTATGGCATATTACAGTTTCGTAACACTTACCACACTCGGGTACGGTGATATCCTTCCCAAAAACCATATCGCAGAATTTTTTGCCTACATGGAAGCGGTGATCGGGGTTTTCTATATGGCGATCATCGTCTCAAGCCTCATCAGTCTTCGTTTGGCAGCACTTCAACACGGAAAAAAAGAGGTATAGCATAGCGGGTACCCTATCGGCAGCGGCACCGCAGGCATCAAACACATCTGCAATGTCATTGCCGATCCCCCGCTTGAGACCAAAAATGAAATTTTCCCTCAAGGCAGCACTGAGTTTGACACTGGTCTATCTTATCGGATTTTCGCAAGGCTGGAGCAATGTCTCCATTGCTGCAAGTACCGTGATGCTCATTGCAGCGGTAGGTTCACTCGAGAATGCCGTTATGGACGGTATGCTGCGTGTCATAGGCTCCCTTATCGGTGCGGTCATCGGTATGACACTCATTGCCCTCTTCCCTCAGGAGCGTTTTCTCTACCTGCTGGCACTCTCACTGATTGTCACATTCATCTTTCACATGGCACGTGCCTACAGAGGTGATATGACTGTTATTATGCTTACCGGTGTTACAGCGATGCTGGTATTTCAAAACGGTGATGTAGACAAAGCCTTTCTCTACGGTATCGACAAAGCATTCATGACCCTCTTCGGCATTGCTGTCTATACACTCATAGGCATTCTCATTTGGCCTGTCAGCGGGGAGAAAGCCGAATCCAAAGAGGCAAAAGCACTCACGGAAGAGTCAGTCATAGAAAGTCATAGGGGTCAGTCGCTACCTTAAAATCCTCTAAAACATAACAATTCTACCGATATTTTTTTACTCTTTAAATGTGGCTTTGCTTGTTACATTCTCCCTATACATTTCCCCGCTCTTATAAAGTGAATGTGCAATGATGAGCAGCTTTCGCATCACCGCTACTTGCGCAACAGTTGTATGCTTACCGTTGGCTTTGAGTCTCGTATTTCCACGATCCCCTTACCCATTGATCGTTGACAATATATACCCAATACTTTAGCAACACTATACTGAGAGTAGCCTTCCCCATCTTCTCCCCACTAATACAAAAACCCAAACAACCACAGTGGTATTTTGTTGCCAAACCCTATCTCAATATCATCCGATGCCACATAGGCATTTGCCTCCTCTTTTACCTGATTGAAAGATTTGTTTTTACCCCCTATCTCAAAGACATAAGTGCTATCAATGAGAAAATCGCCTTTTTTCGGTGCGATAACTTCATGATCCTTGCCAAGCTGATTCATAAAAAATGTCTCTCTGACTGTTCCGACATCCGCATTTGCTGTAAAGAGCAGTGCTGTATTGTCCATATATATTTTTTCAGGCTTTTCGATGCTTCCCAGCCCCTTTGATGTTTTCATAAGCATCCTGATGAGCCCTGCATCTTCCAGATACTTGAGGTAGTTTTTAAGTGTACGCTCATCCCCTACCCCTATGATGCCTTTAAGCTTTTTCATATCGGGTACAAACGGTACTGAAGCAGAGATGACTTTAAGCAGAGACTTCAGCTTTTTGACACTGTTACCTGTAAGTGACGGATAGACAGCCAGTAAATCACTCTCAATAGTTGTGTGTATATTTTGCTCCAGTGCCATCAAAAACTGCGTTTTATCATTGTACTCAAAATAGTAAGGATAGTACCCTACTTCCAGATATGCTTTAAACAGCGGCAGTACTTTTTGCTGATGTGCCGTCAGGGTATCGACTACGTTCTGTGCTATGGGTTGATGTTGCGAGAGTATCTCATCCAAACCAAAGTGTTCCAGCTCTATACCAAGTTTCATCTCTATAAATTCACGAAAGCTCACCCCTTTCATTTTATATACCAGTGCACGCCTGCTTAGATCGTGGCTGCCTTTATGTATCTCAAGAGCAGAACTTCCGGAAATGAGAAGCTTTAGCGCTTTGAAGGTATCATGGATGCTTTTGAGCTCTTTTGACCACTGAGGATATTTATGTATCTCATCGATACAAAGCAGTTCTCCACCCATTTTGACAAACATATCGGCAATCTCATAGAGTGTATGTGTACCCAGTAAAAAATGGTCTGCCTGTACGTAGAGTGTTTTTGTACTGTAAAGATCAGGATAGTGCATCTGCATATACTGTATGATAGCTGTTGTTTTCCCTATACCCCGTTGTCCGGAGATGATGGAAAAGCGGTTAGAGAGTGGGGTCTCTTTGAGAAAATAGCGAAGATACTCCTGCTTGTAGTTCATTCTGTAGGTTTGGCTGAGTTGAAAAAACGGCTCTAACATAGCACACTCCATAAAATAGTATTTGAATACCATTATATCATAATATTTTAGGAGTGCAATACTATTATTTTCAAGTTTTATTACTCCCCCAACGAATAAGCTGAATTTTTGAGAGAGCGAGACGAGGCGATATGTACGTGAAAAAATCTGCAGGACTACCCGTAGGTAATTCAAAGTTTTTTTTGCGTGCAGATCGTTTCGTATCGCTCTCCCCGAAGGGTGCTGCACTTTCGTCCATACTCGGCGTTAGATTTTTTCGAATTCGCTACGGCGAGTCCTTCAAAAATCTGCCTTGATTATGAACGAAATTGCAGCATCAAAAATTCAGCTTATTCGTTGGGGGAGTAATAATCAAGCTTCCCAAAAAAAGAAAAGATTTGGTAAGATTAACAAAACATTCACAACAAGGCAAATAGATGAAACACTCCGATACACTCTCCTTTACCGAAGCACTGGAGACTGCGCTTTTACGATGCATCACAGTCTCACAGACAGAAGTGGTCATGACAGAGAGCATGCGAAACAGAATCCTCGCAGAAGACATTGTCGTACGCAAAAACCTGCCCTCTTTCAACAACTCCGCAATGGACGGTTTTGCGTTTCGCTACGAGGAACGCGGCAGCCGTCTGGCTGTCAAAGCATCTGTCTTTGCGGGCGATGCTCCCAAACCGATCCTCGAGCCGGGAGAGTGCTACAAAATCATGACCGGTGCACAGGTGCCCTCCGATGCCGATACGATCGTACCCATCGAAAAGTGTCCCTTTGTCAGTGAGACCCATGTCGAAATTCCCGCCGACATCAAAAAGGGCAATGCCTTCCGCGTCAAGGGGGAGGAGCAAAAAGTAGGCAATATCCTCTTTGAAAAAGGTACACGCCTCTCTTCTGCACACATTGCCTTGCTCAGCGCACAGGGGATCGTCGCAGTTAAAGTCTACAGACTGCTTCGCATCGCCGTACTCTCTACAGGCAATGAGATCCGTGAGCCGTGGGAGCATGCAAATGAAGATGAGATATACAATACCAATGCCTCAGCACTTGTGGCACTGCTTGGAGAGTATGGGTTCAGTGCTGTCTATACCGGAGCCATCCCGGATGATCCGCAGGCTACTGTGGCGTTTATCACCGGACTCAGGAAGCATTACGATGTGCTGATCACCACAGGTGGTATCTCGATGGGTGATCACGACTTTACACAGAACGCATTTGTACAAAACGGACTGGAGGTACTCTTTCACGGTATCAGAGTCAAACCCGGACACCCTACCATGATGGGGCTCATGGACAGTACCTTTGTCATGGCAATGCCTGGCAACCCCCTTGCCGCGATGCTCAACACACTGCTGCTCTCTGTCCCTGTCCTGTGCAAAATGCAAGGGTGCAGACTGATGCATCACAGTTTTGTCTATGCCAAAAACATACAGCCGTTTGGTATGCGACCCGGGCGTACCAATATCGTACTTGGCAAAATGGAAAACGGCACCTTTCATGTCACACGCAACAACAAATACGGCTCGGGTATGCTCACACCTATTGCAGAGAGTAATGCCGTCGCACTCTTCGATGAAACAGTAGCCCAAGTGGAAGCAGATGAAACGATCAAAGTGATACAGTTTGAGCAGATGCCGCAGGATGACAAAGCTGCTTGGATGAATGGTTATTACTCCCCCAACGAATAAGCTGAATTTTTGAGAGAGCGAGACGAGGCGATATGTACGTGAAAAAATCTGCAGGACTACCCGTAGGTAATTCAAAGTTTTTTTTGCGTGCAGATCGTTTCGTATCGCTCTCCCCGAAGGGTGCTGCACTTTCGTCCATACTCGGCGTTAGATTTTTTCGAATTCGCTACGGCGAGTCCTTCAAAAATCTGCCTTGATTATGAACGAAATTGCAGCATCAAAAATTCAGCTTATTCGTTGGGGGAGTAATAAACTTCATTGACGAATTTATGTTACAATAGAAACATAACTTTAAAGGAGTTTTTATGAAACGCTTTCAGACATTGACATTGGTCTCCACTGCTGCAGCGATGATCCTCTTTGGCGGATGTGCAGAAACAGGTGCAGAAAAAGGGGCACTTCTTGGTGCCGGTGGCGGTGCACTTGTAGGACAGGCGATCGGGCACGATACCAAATCAACCGTTATAGGTGCAGCACTTGGCGGGATTGCCGGTGCAGCTATCGGAGACAGTCAAGACAAAAGCCGAAAATACTACCGTGACCAGTACGGACATACCTACTATATCGGCAGTGACGGACGCGCCTATTATGTAGATTAAGATAAAGCGGTATTAGGACTCTTCGAAGATAATAATATCATACGCATTTTTGGTCACCAGTGCTTTGGAGCTGTGTACAGAGCCGTTTCTGTTCACTTTGCTCAGCTCTTCACGCAACTGGTCGATCTCCTGCTGCATCTGGTCGATCTGCTCTTTAAGCTGCAGTACGATGTCTACACCTGCAAGATTGACCCCAAGCTGGCGTGTCAGACGCAAGATCAGTTTCATACGGTCGATATCACGTTGGGAGTAAAGACGCATACGCCCCTGTGTACGCGAGGGCTCAACAAGCCCTTCGCGCTCATACTGCCGCAGTGTCTGCGGATGGATGTTCAACATCGAAGCAACAACCGAAATCAGATAGACAGGTTCGTCATAACTGTGCATCTTACTCTCTCCTTTTACAGTTTTTCTTCACACATTTTTCTAAGCTCTGGATCGAGCGAATCGACATCCGGAAGTACAATATTGGCGATCAGATACAAGTCGCCTTTGAGGGCTGTTTTTCTGTCAGGTACCCCTTTGCCTTTGAGTCTGAACTTCTGCCCATTCTTGGTGTTTTTGGGCACCTTCAGGGAGACCTCCTTCTCCGGTGTCTGCACCTGCACCTTGCCACCGAAGAGGGCATCTTTGAGCGGTACATCAAAGGTTTTGTAAAGATCGTTTCCTTTACGCTCATACTCTGGCGAATCGGCTACTTCTACCTTGAT
>JALVGO010000113.1:0-1180 GCA_027029065.1 Sulfurovum sp. | reverse complement strand
TCAGCACTCGCATTTTCACTGACGCCCAATGTTTCATATAGACTTTTTGACATGGCTTAACCTCTTCCTCTTATCAGATCAATACTCCAAGAGACAGTATTTTATGACAATGCGACAAACCTTGCACCCAACCCGAAGGGCGGCTATGCCGTTTGCAAGGTGCAGGAGTGTTGTCATAAAATACCCCGGAGCTAAAGAACTTCTTAATGTAACTTTAATTTTAGACGTATTATATCAGAAAAGTTTAGTCTATGTCAATCAACTTTAACATTTTTTTTAAAACTTTTCTATCTCTTTGAGAGCACTTTTTATGTACAATACATCTTATGAAAACAGTAGAAGTAACGACCCTTGACATACCCGAACTCAATATATACCAAAGCTTTAGGGAAAATGCTTTCAGCAAAGACGGCTCCTTCGTTGCCGACAGCCCGAAAGTGATAAAACTGCTCATCGAAGCAGGCGTAGAGATCAAAAGCATCTTTGCAACACAACGCTACTTTGATGAAAACGCCGCATGGCTGCAACACTACAATGTCCCTGTAGCCTATGTGGCACCCAAAGCTGTTCTTGAGCAGGTCGTGGGGCATCGTCTCCACCACAATGTCATGATGCATGCCATTCGTCCAAACGAAACCCCGCTTGATGCACTTGGCGACCAGATCATCATGCTCGATGAGATCAGCAACTCCGACAATGTCGGTGCCATCGCCCGTAGTGCTGCTGCACTGGGTGTCAACAGCTATCTCCTCCCAACCCATGGACCCCACCCCTACGCCAGACGCGCCGTACGCATCAGCATGGGACACATAGGCAAACTCCGCTACCACCGCTATGATGATATCAAAACCACCATCAACACCCTCAAAACACTCGGCTACCGCATCTTCGCAGCAGAAGTCACAGCTGATTCCACACCACTCTCACACGTCAAAGTGCCTGAAAAATGGGTACTGCTAATGGGACATGAACAGCTCGGTATTGCCGAAGATGTATTAGCACTTTGTGATGAAGTCGTTACCATAGAGATGGAGCCGGAGATCAAGAGTTTCAATGTGGCGATTGCGGCTTCGATTATGATGTATCAGTTTAAGAAAGGAGCGTTGAGCGTTGAGCGTTGAGCGTTGAGCGTTGAGCGTTGAGCGTTGAGCGTTGAGCGTTGAGCGTTGAGCGTTGAGCG
>JALVGO010000112.1 GCA_027029065.1 Sulfurovum sp. | reverse complement strand
CATCAAAGCCCTTGCCCACATCACAGGGGGCGGGATCGTCGAGAATCTGCCAAGAGTCCTTCCCGAGGGCATCAGAGCAGTGGTGAAAAAAGAGGATATCCGAGTCCTGCCTATCTTCGAGTTCATGAGCCAGTATGTCGATGAGGCAGAGATGTACAGAGCCTTTAACATGGGTGTCGGGATGGTCTGGGTCGTCGAACCTGAAGATGTCGATAGCGTACTTGCCAATACCGACGGCTATGTCATCGGAGAGCTTGTTGCCGGCGAGAGAGGGGTGGAGCTGGTATAAGGGGTATTTTTGCACCGCAGTCCAACCCAAAAAAATGATTTTTGAATATTTTCTCAATATCTTTCATTCTCCATATTTTTAACTTTTCTTTATAACCCCTTGACACCTCCCCCCATTTTTTGGTTAGACTTTGGATATAATAAAAAGTTGAGAGAGGGGAAGAGATATGCAAAAACAATGGAAAAATCATAGAGGTAAAATACGATATATCCTGCTTGCAGCGGTATTGGTGTGGTTTGTTGCCGGCTGTGCCGATGCAGGAAGAGACCAGGAGGTTGTCTCCGGTACTACGGTCATCCTTGATGCAAACGGCAGTACGCCGGACTTTCACGGAGAGATCAAACGGTACCGTTGGCATCAGCTCTTGGGCAAGCGGGTGAATCTGGAAGATTCCCATAGCGCAAACGCCCATTTTGCAGCCCCGTTGGTTGAAGAGGATGAAACGCTTGTTTTCCAGCTTGTTACTACAGAAAGAGGCGGATATCTCTCCCCATGGAAAAGTGCAGATACGGTCACTGTGGTTGTGTATCCCCCTGCTGGCAATGCACCTCCGGTAGCCATAGCCCATGCAAGCGCCCAAACCATCCCTTACGGGGAATCTGTGAGATTTGATGCGAATGCTTCGTATGACAGCGATGGAGAGATCGTAAGCTATCGCTGGATTGAGAGCGATACCAACACAACCCTCTCAGACCAAGTCTCCTTTGCATACCGTTTTGAGACAACCGATCTGCACCATATTACCCTTATCGTTACCGATGATGATGGGCAAGCGAGCCAAGTGCGTATCACCGTTGATGTCAAAGCAGTGCTTACCTCCCTCTCTATAGAGGCAGATACCCTCACGCCGGATGTGAATGACACGGTACATCTTGCGGCAACTGCCCGTTATAATGACGATACGGAAAAAGATGTTACTCAGGCTGTTACCTGGCACATCTCCGATGAGACAATACTCCGTATCGATACCAACGGCACACTCAAAGCACTCCACAGCGGCACTGCAACGGTCGAAGCCAACCTCGAAACAGTGCGCTCCAACAGCCTCTCCATAGAGGTCAAAGAGCCCGTGACCCTTCAAAGTATGCACCTTTCTCCCACCCCTGTACGACTGAGAGTCAACACCACTTTGCCTGTGCATGTCACAGGCACCTACAGTGACGGATCAAGCCGCAGTGTTGATGATGCTGTCTTTAGCATCGAGAATGAGCAAATAGCCTCTGTAGACCCCTTCGGTGTCATAGAGGGGCTGGCAGAGGGCAGTACCACCTTGCATGTCCGCTCAGGTAGCCATGCACTTAATGCAAATGTAAAGGTAACAAAAGAGCTCAATACTACCAACTTCAACCCTACACACTTTGGCAATACCTACCTCGATCTTATCCCTCCCAATGCCACCAAGACAGCGTATGATGCCGACCGTTTCTGTATGATCACCGGACAGATACTTACCGAGGATGGAAACCCGCTTGAGGGAGTAAATGTATCTATCTTTCAACACGATGAGTACGGCTCTGTACAGACAGACAGTAACGGTACCTACATCATACCGGCCGAGGGCGGTCTGCAGCTTACCATGCGCTACACCAAAGCAGGCTACACCACCATAGACCGGCATATTCAGGCGCCCATACAGGCGTGGGTACGCACCAAAACAGTAACGATGCTGCCGGTAGATACAAAAAGCACACCCATTGACCTAAACAGCAATGTACCGCAAATACATACCTCTACACCGGTAACAGACCAAAGAGGCAAACGCAGTACGACGCTTGTCTTTAATGGCATAAGCAGAGCGACGGTGACCGCACCGGATGGCAGTACAAGAGAGCTGACACATATCACCGTACGGGCGACAGAGTTTAAAACCCCAGACTCCATGCCCTCTGATCTTCCGACACTCTCAGCCTATACCTACTGTTCTGATCTGAGTGTGGACGGTGTAAGCGATGATGAAAATATTACCTTCGATGCTCCCGTCGTGATGTATGTGGATAACTTTCTGGGCTTTGATGCGGGGGAGATCGTCCCTGTAGGCTACTATGACAGAAGTGCCGGTGTGTGGAGAGCCTCTGACAATGGTGTGGTAGTCAAGCTTCTCGATACGGACGGAGATGGTCAGGTTGATGCGCTCGACAGTACTGGAGATGACCAACCTGATGATCTCAACGATAACGGTGATGTCAGTGATGAAGTGGCAGGTATTGCAGACAATCCCGCCTATGCAGCAGGCAATACCTACTGGCGTGCGGAGATGATGCACTTTACCCCTTGGGATCACAACTGGCCCTACGGTCCGCCAAAAGACAGCAAAAAGCCCGATAAGCCGGATATAGACACCGATGATGCACCTTTGGGCGATTGTCAAGCGAATATAAGCTCCTATGTCACTGAAAAATCGAGAGTTTTTCATGAAGATATTCCGATAGCGGGTACCAATATCACACTGCATTATACCTCTAAAAGGGCAGACGGATACCTCTATACTATCGAGACAGAAGTGGATACAACCGATGCGCCTCCCTCCGTAGAGCGTGCGGTAGCCACACTTGAAGTTGCGGGGAAGGTGTTTGTACGAACACTGGAGATAGGTAAAAGGAATCATCTTGTTTTTGCGTGGGACGGCAAGGATATACTGGGCAAGAATCTCTCCGGAGAGATTCTTGCCTCACTCGATGTGACATACGCCTATCCAACGGTCTATTACCGTGCAAGCAGTGATTTCAGTAGAGCTTGGGCAAGAGCCGGGAGTTCTGCAATGGCTATAAGAGGTAGGGATACAATTGATTTTACGACCACTAAAAAGATCAAGCTTACGGTAGAATCCGCCACCTATGATAATGCGCATATAGCAAATGGATGGAGTTTATCAAATGTGCACAATCCAAGTATGGGAGGGGTACAAAAAGGCAACGGTCGCTTTCTCAAAAGTCAAACGCGATTTACAAAAAATAAAATCAAACGCAAACTCATCAATACGCATCCCGATTACAATACGGTAGATCACTGGATATTTGAGTTTGAGGGTGGCAACCTTGAGATAGATACATTAACTGAGTACACTGGAGATAATAGGCAAATCGATATCGATAATGATGGAAAGTCAAATCCTGTTGATTTGTATATCTATCTTTTTAAAAAAGAGAGCGAGGACAATTGGAAATATATAGCATCAAATGATGATTCGGGCAACACATTTGGCGACGGATCGGTGCACCGGTATGACTCATATCTAAACCTCAATCTAGAAGAGGGCGTCTATCTTTTGGCGGTAAGCAATTTTAGTCTTTCTATGCAAGACGCGCTTTCCGGAAAAAACCATAATATGGGCTACAGAGAAGGCGGTCCTTACGAAATAACCTTCAACAAAAGCTTGACATTCTTATCATTACCGGCTGGATCGATCATTGAAAATGCCGGAAATGCGAGTTTTTCAGAAGGAGATCTGAAGTATCTTTTTAGGGACTACAAACACATTACTACAGAATTTGTATATGATCATATCGTAATCGAATCATTCAGATATGATGACAGTTTAGTGTCTGCCATCACCGACCGCTTCGGGCAAACCACGACAATCACACGCGATAGCAGAGGCTACCCGACCCGGATCACCGCGCCAAACGGGCAGGTGACGACACTCAGTGTTGATGAGAACGGCGACCTTGTTGAAGTAGGGTATGAAGACAATTCCAAATATACCTTCACCTACTTCGAGGGCTCCCTGATGGATACCATGCGTGATCCCAATGGCAATCGCATCAGCCATGTGTGGAATAGTAACGGGCGTATTGTTGAAGAGATAGACGGACTTGGCGGCTCTTACAGGTTCCTAAGGGATGTTACAGGAGACGAGACCTTCTACTCAACCATACTACCCGAAGGAGAAACCACCACAAGCAGTGATGTAACGCTCTCAAACGGTGATACCCAGTCCACCATGACACTCCCTACCGGTGAAACAGTTACCGCTACCTTTGCCAAAGATGAGAGCAGCACAAC
>JALVGO010000111.1 GCA_027029065.1 Sulfurovum sp. | reverse complement strand
TAGGGTTTTA
Organism: Sulfurovum sp.; assembly: GCA_027029065.1. Next base: position 12,181 of record JALVGO010000111.1, on the reverse strand, counting down.
GCCATGGCAGTCATCTTTGAATCCACTATCAAAACAAGTCCTATCGGGCGCTGGTATATCGAACTAGTCGATACGGAAAAACCCGATGCGGAGCCGGTTGTGGTACTCGATATCTATGAGTATGCCGACAAGATCGAAGAAATGGGCAAAGAGTATGGTGCCGATGTGGAGGTGATCTGGTCGAGCGATGAGGGTGTCACCCCCGAGCAGATCAACGAAGTGCGGATGCAGATGAACGCTTACGAAGCCGAGCAGGAAGCCAAGCGTGAGAATATGGAACATATGCCTGACGGTACACCCAATTTCGAGGCTTAGGTGAAACAGATACTCAAAGAGCTCTACGGTACGGGCATCCTCTTTTTCTACTATATGAAGTACATCATCCTCATCGGATGGCCGCTGCTGCGTTTCGGACTGGAGTACAAAGACAATATCATCATCGATATCCTCTGGGTATGGTGCCTGATACTGATGATCAAAGATATTGTCTACAAATTTGTTTTGAAGAAAAGTTACTGTCCGAATGATTCTTCGTGTGATTCTCAAACATAAAATATAACAATTTGACATAAAAATTGGCTTCTAACTTCTGAATGTGTATAATGTCTTAGTTTTATATAGAATACAAAGGAGCAAGTGTGGGGGAACCGGGATCTACTATTGCATTGTCATCCTCTTTTACTACTATTGTAGAGCCCTCTTATTCCTATAAAAGTATAGAGCTTTTTGCCGGAGCGGGCGGTATGGCGATCGGGATGGAAAAGGCAGGTATCTCACACATACTTCTCAATGATTTTGACCGTTATGCTACTGCAACACTCAAGAAAAACCGCCCGCAATGGCCTGTCATATACGGGGATGTGGCAAAGATAGATTTCACGCCATACCGAGGCAAGGTTGATCTGCTCACCGGCGGTTTCCCCTGTCAGGCATTTTCGTATGCAGGCAAAAAGCGTGGGCTTGAAGATACGCGGGGAACACTCTTTTATGAGTTTGCCCGTGCTCTTAAAGAGACCAGACCCAAGCTCTTTTTGGCAGAAAATGTCAAAGGGTTGCTCAATCACGACAAAGGGCGTACGCTTCAGACGATTGTAGAGGTGTTTCGGGCGATGGGCTACAAAGTGCTTGAACCCAAAGTGCTCAAGGCGATTTATTACCGTGTTCCCCAAAAACGTGAGAGACTCTTTATTGTAGGTATCAGGGAGGATTATGCTCCGGATGTGAGCTTTGTTTGGCCTGAACCTGAGTCTAAGATATATACACTCAAAGATGCGCTGAAAAAAGGGTCTCTGTATGCAAGTGATGTCCCCCCTTCTGCCGGACAGCAGTACCCACAAAAAAAGAAGGAGGTTCTTGACCTTGTCCCGCCCGGAGGCTACTGGCGCGATCTTCCTCTGGAGCTGCAAAAGTCCTATATGATGAAGAGCTTCTATCTTGGCGGAGGCAAAACAGGCATTGCCCGCCGCATTGCTTGGGATGAGCCGTGCTTGACATTAACATGTTCTCCGGCACAAAAGCAGACCGAACGGTGTCACCCTGAAGAGACCAGACCTTTTACTGTCAGAGAGTATGCCCGTATCCAGACCTTCCCTGATGATTGGGAGTTTGAAGGTTCTGTATCGCAGCAGTATAAGCAGATAGGCAATGCGGTACCTGTCAATCTGGCGTATGCACTGGGCAGGTCATTGGTCAAGACACTTGATCAGATACGCTCCATAGAAGCGTCAGGAAAAGTTGATGCAGTCGTATAACCTTGGGTTTATCGCTGATGCAGATCTGTTTGATCATGTCAAGCAGACCGTAGAGAAATACCGCTTCAAGATCGATTTGGCACGGTTTAACAAAAATCTGATCGATCCGATCAAGCTTACCTTTGATGCCAAGGTATACGGGAAATCTGTTGAAGAGATCATTGAAGCGGAGATCATTCGACAGATGGACAAGTCCAATACCAACCACATCGGTTACTTTCATCAAAACATTTTTAAATACATTGACCCCCAGTGGCAGGTACCCAAACAGGGATTTGATCTTGTCAATGAAGCAAAGAAGATCTATGTGGAGATCAAAAACAAGCACAACACTATGAACTCAGCATCTTCCCAAAAGACCTATATGAAAATGCAGTCTATGCTGCTTAAGGATGCGCAAAACAGATGTATGCTCGTAGAGGTCATCGCCAAAAAGAGCCAAAATATGCCATGGCAGATCTCACTTGATGGCGTTACGCACAAGCATGAGTTTATACGCAGGGTATCAATGGATCAGTTTTATGCTATGGTGACGGGAGAAAAGGATGCTTTCAAGCGTCTATGTGAAGCATTGCCGAAGGTGTTGGATGATGTGGTTGCGGCAATGCCTCAGGAGGTGGTCGAAAACACTGTTTTTGAGGAACTCAAAGCGCTTTCTCCAAATCTACTCAAAAGTCTCTATCTTTTATCGTTTTCACACTATGAAGGGTTTGATGCATTCAACCCAAATCTCGCAATAGAAATTCAGCACTCTGTACAATCATCGTATTCATGAAGTCTGTATCCTATCAGTCACCGCACCTTCGGGTGCGCCTCAGATACGATACAGACTTCCTAAACACGAGCATTGCACAGATTGTAAGAATCCTATTTCGAGATTTGGGTTCAATCTCTAACGCTTTTTGGTTATAATCTTAGCATTACATTCCAATGGAGGGTTATCCATGTTCGGTATATTTGACAGCAAAACGGAAGTGGCGGAAGCGAAGATCTTTTTTGGTTCTACACAGGAGAGCAGAGCAGAGAAGAGTGAGCGCAAAAGCCCTTATGATGGCAAAGTGGTCTCTACTGCACCGGTATGCAGCGCCGAAGATGCCCAGAAGGCACTGAAAATTGCACAAATGGCTTCGCGTGAAGCCAAAAAGAGCCCGCTCTCGCAGCGTATCAAGTGGCTTGAAGATGTTGCCATGAAGCTTGAGAGTGAAAAGGAAGCGTTTGCTATGATGCTTGCCAAAGAGGTGGCAAAACCGATCGCCTTTGCGCGCATTGAAGTGGAGCGTTGTGCAGAGACCATTAAAATCACTGCTATGGAGCTTGCCAACCTTCACGGTGAGACCATCCCGACCGACCTGATGCCAAGCGGCAAGAGGACAACAGCCTTTTTCCGCCGAGAGCCTGTAGGAGTGGTGGTTGCCATCACCCCGTTTAACTTCCCGCTCAACCTTGTCGCCCACAAGATCGCACCGGCACTGGGAGCGGGCAATGCAGTGGTGCTTAAGCCCACACCTGAAGCACCGATGAGTGCCTATATGCTCTCACAGCTCTTTGTGGAGTCGCCTTACGCGGTGCAAGACGCTCTGAGTGTTGTTTACGGTGATGCAGAGGTTGGCTCTGCACTGGTAACCAGCGATATCCCGCGTGTCATCTCCTTTACAGGTTCGGTACCGGTGGGCAATATCATCACCAAGCAGGCGGGCATCAAAAAGGTCTCACTTGAGCTTGGCGGCAATGCGGCAACCTACATTGACAAGAGTGCCGATCTCTCACTGGCAGCCAAGCGGTGTGCCTACGGGGCATTTTACAACTCCGGGCAGGTGTGCATCTCGCTGCAGCGCATCTATGTCAACGAAGATGTCTACGAGCAGTTTGCCGAACTGATGGCTGAAGAGACAAAGAAGTTGAAAGTCGGATCACCCTATGAAGAAGAGACCTTTATGGGGCCACTGATTGATGAAGAGTCCAAACACCGTGCCAAAAGCTGGGTGGCATCTGCCAAGAACGAGGGGGCACGTGTCATTGCCGGAGGCGATGAGGTGGATGGTATCTTCCCTCCCACGGTGATGGCGGATGTAACCGATGAGATGAAGATCGTCTGTGAAGAGGTCTTCGCCCCCATTGTGAGCCTTGTGAGTGTGCCTGACTATGAGAGTGCCATCAGGAAGATGAACGACTCTCCGTACGGGCTGCAGTTTAGCATCTTTACCAACGATCTTGGACTGACACAGCAGTTTATCGATGATGCCGAGTGTGGCGGTGTGGTCATCAACGACATCCCGACCTTGCGTTTTGATGTGCAGCCTTACGGCGGTGCGAAACTTTCAGGTGTAGGACGTGAAGGCCCCAAATGGGCACTTGAAGAGTTCACGGAGATCAAATCGGTGGTGATCTGTTAAGCTTTTTTAGGTAGAGTGGTCTGAAACAAGGAACTGACAGCTTTAGCGTCGTTGAATGTGATATCCCAAGAGAGCGTTAGGCGGGGCTAAAGCCTCCGATTCCTGAATGAAAGAAAGCACTGTTAGGAGAAGCAGCAAATGGATTATATGTTCCAACCGGGATTTCTGGGAACAAAAGCCCCTTTTTTTATGGATTTCGTTACTTTGGTGGTAGCACTGCTGCCATTGCTGGTGGGCATTGCCATCTCCTTTGCGAAAAGAGGTGACTACACCCTGCACAGTACGCTGCAGGGGATTATCTTTGTGGTCTCAGTTGTTATTGTAGGGTACTTTGAGTATGGTGTACGTCTTGGAGGCGGCTATGAAGCCTTTGTGCAAAACACCCACGTATCACACAACTACCTTTTTGCTGTGCTGGTAGTACATATTGTTATTGCCGTAGTAACACTTGGGATCTGGAGCAGTACACTGCTGCGCGCCTACAAAGAGAGCAGGCGTGGCGGAGTACTCCCCGGTGTGGGTTCAGAGGCGCACCGTCGTGCAGGTGTCAGAACGTTTATCGGTATTGCGTTGACGTCTCTGACGGGTATTTGGGTCTATCTGCTGCTGTTTGTCTTCTAATGATCGCTGTTTCTGCATGCCTGTTGGGCGAATCCTGCCGATACGACGGTACCGATAACCGCAATGATCTTCTGCTTTCCCTGCTTGAGGCTAAAGAGATCATCCCGTTCTGTCCGGAAGATTTTGCCTTTGGTACGCCGCGCCCGACCATGGATCTTGTCAAGCAGGAGGGGCGTATCAGAGCGATCTCTAATGAGAATGGGAAAGATCTGAGCGACCCGGTCATCGCCTATGCCGAAGCTTTTTTTGACAACCATCCTGATATTACGCTCTTTATCGGGAAAGACCGCAGTCCAAGCTGCGGTGTCTGTACGGCACGCTGCTATGATGTACAGAAGCATCTGCTCTCAGACAGCGATGCGGGTCTGATGGCACAGGAGGCACAAAAGAGAGGCATCGAGGCGTACGATGCCGAAGTGTATGTTGCCAAATTTGAGAAAAAAGGATGATCGTGAAATATCTCTACATGATACTTGCAACTACCCTGCTGCTGCTTGGAAAAGCAGAGAGTGACGACATGACCAAACAGGCGATCGTCAAGATATACACTGTAGCAAAGATACCAAACTACCTCTCTCCCTGGAGCTCCTCTATGCGGAGTTCGACCGGTTCGGGTGCGATCATCGAGGGCGGGTACATCCTGACCAATGCCCATGTTGTTGCCAATGAAGCCTTTTTGGAGGTACAGCGCTACGGAGAGCGCAAGCGCTACATTGCCAAAGTCTATGCTGTTTCCCATCAGGCAGACCTTGCACTGCTCAAAGTTGAGGATAAAGCATTTTACAAGGGGGTAAAGCCGCTTGTGTTTGGCTCTCTTCCCAAGATAGAGCAGAAGATCGTTGTTTATGGTTATCCGATGGGAGGGAGTACACTCTCTGCCACCATAGGGGTGGTGTCACGCATAGAGCACAACACCTATGTGCACAGCGGTGAGAGCTTCCTCGCCATTCAGGTCGATGCGGCAGTCAATCCCGGTAACAGCGGCGGTCCCGCACTCTCTGAAGGGAAGATCATAGGGGTGGTGATGCAGGTGATCAGCAAGTCACAAAATATCGGCTATCTCGTGCCTGTGAGTATGGTCAAACACTTTATCGACGATATGAAAGACGGGTACTATGACGGATTTGCAGACCTTGGACTGGGTACACAGAAACTGGAAAACCCGGCAATGCGGCGTTACTATGGTTTGGATGACAATATCACCGGGAAACTGGTAGACAAAGTGGTGTACCACTCACCATCGGAGGGGATTTTGAAAGTAGGAGACATCATTACCGCCATAGACGGGCACAGGATCGAAAATGACGGTACGGTCGAGTTCAGACGGCATGAGTACACCGACTTCTACTACTATGTCGATATGCACCAGATGGGTGAAAAGGTCAAACTCGATATTATCCGTGACCGCAAACCGATGCAGGTGGAGGTGCCGCTGACCAAGACTGGAGATGACATGTATCTGGTCAAGACTACCCGCTATGATGAGATGCCGACCTATGCTATCTACGGCGGTTATGTATTTTCTCCTTTGACACGAAACCTGATCAGATCTACGGGACGCAACCGTCTCAAACTCAGCTGTCTGGCAGGCAAATGGCAGGAGAAAGAGAAGGAGGAAGTGGTTGTACTGCTTAAAGTACTTGCATCAGACATCAGCCGGGGTGACAACAACTTTGGCATGTGGGTGATCGACAAAGTCAACGGAAAACCGTTCAAAAATTTCAAAGCTTTTTTTAAACTTATGGAAGAGAACAAAGCGCCTTATTATCTGCTCGAAGACAATGACGGTGTCAAAGTGATCATTGACCGCAACGAGGCAATGGCGAAACAAAAAGAGATCCTGAAGCGGTACAATGTCGAGTATGATAAATCCGAAGATTTGAGAGAGCATAACATAACGCAGCCATGAATCTTAACAAGATAGAACGGCTCAAACAGACATGCCGTCCGTATGATTTTCAAAACAGACTTGCAGAGCTTGATTTTGAACATCTAAGTGAAGCAGACCGTTTTTATCTGAAAAACTACGGTATCTATAACAGCAAACTGCGTCCGGAGCATTTTATGCTCCGCCTTCGCATCGATGGCGGCAGGATATCGGTTGACAGACTGGAGTACATTGCCAAAACAGCAGCAGAGTATGGTGCCAGGGTCATCATGACCGCACGTGCCCAAATGGAACTGCATGGGCTTACGGCAGACAATGTGCTTTCTGTCTGGAAAAATCTTAACGAGGCAGGCGTAGGCACCCTTCAGGTTTTGACAGACAACTTCCGGGCCATTGTGACCGATCCGCTGGATGGGGTAGCCCAAAGCAGCCGCATGGAGGTCTATGGGCTGATTGTCAAGATGCAGCAGATGGTGATTGACAATCCTGAATGGATGGGGATGCTGCCACGCAAGTTCAATACAGCCATCTGTGCCACAGCCGCAACCCATACCCACTTTTACGGTAACGATCTCTACTTCGCCCTTGCACACAAAGAGGGAGAATGGGGGTTTAACCTCTATCTTGGCGGTAAAAACTCCCATACAGCACAGCCGACAGACCTTTTTGTGCTCCCGGAAGATGTGCCGAAGATGTTTCTGGCGGTAGCGGAAGTGTACCGGCATGACGGACTGCGGCAAAGCCGTGCACGTACCAGACTCTACCATCTTATTGAAGAGGTGGGGATGGATGCGGTGCGCAGCAAGATCATTCAGCGCTGCCAATGTGCAGTGGCTTCTGCCGGAGAGACAGTAACGGACAAAGCGCCTTTTTCGTCTGTGATACCGCTAAAAGAGGGCGGCTATGCCTGCTGTGTACCAAGCCGTTACGGGAGCATGGATGCGCAGATGCTGGCTTTGGTTGCTGCATTTGCCAAAAGGGAGGGGCTTGAAGTGCGTCTTGGGATAGACCAGAACCTCTATCTTGTCGGGCTTAAAAGCGAAAAGAATCCTTTTGCTGCGGTACCTGCGACGGCACAGGTGACTGCCTGTGCAGGCAGCCGATATTGTGCGCTTTCACTGTGGGATATCAAGGACGACACAGCATATCTGCCGCTTGAACGCATTGCAAAACACCAGATAGAGGTAGGGTTCAGCGGCTGTCTCAAAGGCTGCGGCAGACACCACCACTGTGATATCGGGATCGTGGGGCTGCGCACCAACGCCTACGGTACTACCCAAAAGGCTGCCCGTATCTTTCTTGGCGGTCAGTACACCGATGGCAGCATGCCTGCACGGCTTATCTTCCCCTCTGTACCGCTTGTGCATCTTCACAGGGTGATCGATGTGATCATTGATGTATATGAACAGAGTGGTGAGGTGGACTTTGAAATCTTTTGCAGCAGATGGCTCAATGGACTCAGCAGTGATTTTGTTCTACTGTGGCTGCTTGCCCAGTGCTACCTTGACACACCGCCAACATTGGAACGGAGTGATGAAACGACGCTCTATGCCAGGCTGAAAGCAACCCCAGGATTTGCAACGGTTGCATCAGAAGATGATAGTTATATGCCTGCAATCAAAGCGATGATGCATGCGCTTTGGGATGACTAATCATATTTTTTAAACTGCTCCAGCCATGCTTTGTCTTCATCTGAGAGTGTGCCGACACGCTCAAGGAGTTTACGCTTGATGCCTGTAAGATCATCAAGGCTTAGGTAGGCAAGCAGGTCGGGGTTGATGGTCGGCTCCTCTCTGCCGTAGGCGATCAGTTTTTCGATCTCTTCGAGAAGTTGTGCTTTGTCGGGTACATTTTTTTCATTCATTTTGATATACTACCGAATAAATTAAAAGGTAAAAATTAAAAAGTAAAACAAAAAGGAGTTTTTATGTTGAATGTTGGTGATGTGGTACCAGATTTTTGTCTGCCAAATCAGGATGAGGAGGAGATCTGTCTGAGAGATATCAAGGGACGGTGGATCGTGCTTTATTTTTACCCTAAAGACAATACCCCGGGGTGTACGACCGAAGCGTGTGACTTTACAGCGGCACTGCCCGATTTTGAAGGGTTGAATGCCACTATACTCGGTGTAAGCCCGGACTCTCCCAAGAAGCACCGCAACTTCATCGAGAAGAAAGATCTGAAGATCACACTGCTTGCCGATGAGGAGAAAGAGGTGTGCCAGCTGTTCGGGGTTTGGCAGCTTAAAAAGAACTACGGACGCGAATATATGGGCGTGGTACGCTCCACCTTCATCATTGACCCTGAGGGCAAGGTTGCTGCCAAATGGGAAAATGTGCGTGTCAAAGGGCATGTTGAGGCGGTTAAAGAGAAACTTGCCGAGCTTCAGAATGCATAAAATAGTGTCTGTTCCGGAGAGATGGTAACGCTTTTATGGTATAATACACCAATACATCACTACACAAAGGAGTGTTTATGCATCGGTTGAATCTGACCATAGATGAGTCACTCTACGAGCAAGCAAGAGCGGTGAGTTTTATTGAAAAGAAATCGATCTCCCAGCTTGTTCGGGAGAGTCTGCAGGCGTATCTTAACAGTGACAGCAGACGCAAAGCGCAGTCCGAGCTTCTACTTGAAGCCGACGACGAAGCAGCAGTTCGGGAGATTCTTGCCAACGATACTTTTAGTTCTGATGAAGCGTTTAGGAAAAAGTTTGGACTATGACATTTTCTTATTCGAAAACATTCGAGAAAAAGTTTGCAAAATACGACAGAAAGCTTCAGGAAAAACTCTACAAGGCTATACAGAATCTGCCCGAGGGTGATGTCAAAAGGCTTTCGGGAAATGATATCCCGCCAATATACAGGTTGCGTGTCTCCAAATACAGGGTTCTCTTTCATATGGAAGAGGAGTACATTCGCATCCTCAAAGTTGACAGTAGGGGAGATGTCTACAAATAGTTCTTCCTGTTTCAAATAATCTTAAAAAACATTTCGGTATAATCGCGTTCCCAATTCTGTACGGGTTGGAAAATACACATGTAGTTATTCCTTGAACGGTTGCGCATTGTGCGTTAAGGACTACAGAGGGCTCAAACCACTGTGAAGCAATGGTGCTTCTAATTGAATATATGACTATACCAAGGAGAAAATTATGGTAACAATGAAAGACCTACTGGAGTGCGGCGTTCACTTCGGACACCAGACAAGAAGATGGAATCCAAAAATGAAGAAATTCATTTTTGGTGCAAGAAAGAACATCTATATCATCGATCTTCAAAAAACACTCAGATACTTCAAATATACATACAATGTTGTTAGAGACGCAGCAGCTGAAGGGCAGACAGTACTGTTTGTCGGAACCAAAAAACAGGCACGTCAGGCAGTCAAAGAGCATGCAGAGAGATGTGGTATGCCTTACGTTGCGACAAGATGGCTCGGCGGTATGCTGACAAACTACCCGACCATGAAAAAATCTATCAGAAAACTTGAAATCATCGAGCAGATGGAAGAGAACGGACAGATCGACCTTCTGACAAAAAAAGAAGCGTTGATGCTCAAGAGAAAGAAAGAGAAACTCAACTCTTACCTCGAAGGTTTCAGACACATGAAAAAACTGCCTGATATGCTTTTCGTTATCGATGCAGTAAAAGAGAACATTGCAGTAAAAGAGGCAAGAAGACTCGGTATGAAAGTGGTTGCACCACTCGATACAAACTGTGACCCTGATGTTATCGACTATCCAATCCCGGGTAACGACGATGCGATCCGCTCTATCAACCTTTTCTGTAAAGAGATTGCAGATGCAATCATCGAAGGGAAAGCGGCATATGCTGAAGCAAACGGTGAAGAGGTAGAAGAGGCACCGACATCTGCAGAAGTTGAAGAGGTTGTTACTGAAGCCAAAGAAGAAGCGGCAGCAGTACCTGAAGCGGAAGCGGCACCGGCAGAAGAGAAAAAAGGTGATGACCTGACAAAACTCAAAGGTGTGGGCAAAGTCTATGCAGAAAAACTCAACAGCGAAGGGTTCTATACATTCGCTGATGTTGCAAGCATGACTGATGAGCAGATTCAGGTAATGGAAGAGAAATACAGCTTTAAAGGTGACTTTAAAGAGACTGTAGCACACGCAAAAGAACTGGCGGAGGCGTAATTATGGCAAACTTTGGACCAAAAGATATCAAAAAACTTCGTGAAATGACCGATGCGGGAATGATGGACTGTAAAAAAGCCCTCACTGCTGCTGACGGTGACATGGACAAAGCGGTCGAGTGGCTCAGAGACCAGGGTATCGGTGCGGCTGCGAAAAAAGCGAGCAAAACAGCTGCTGAAGGTGCTATCGGTGTCAAAGTCGAAGGACCAAAAGCGGTGATCGTAGAGATCAACTCCCAGACTGACTTCGTTGCACAAAACGAAAAATTCAAAAACCTGATGAACGAAGTGATCGAGCATGCATTTGCAAACGATCTTGAAGATGCAGAAGCGATCAACACTTCAGAGATCAACGGACAGCCGTTTAGCGAATTCCTCGCACAGAACATCGCTATCATCGGTGAAAACCTTGTTGTAAGACGTGCAGCACTCATCAAAGGTGATGACAAAACTGCCGTAAGCGGTTATGTACACTCTAACGGACAAAACGGTGTTATCATCGCAGCAGAGTGTGATGATGCAGAGACTTGTGAAAAGATGACACCGGTACTCAGAGAGATCGCAATGCACGCAGCCGCAATGGCACCTAAAACACTCTCTTACAAAGATTTCGATGCACAGTATGTTGAAGAAGAGACAAAAGGTAGAATCGAAGCGATCAAAAAAGAGAATGAAGAGCTTGAGAGACTTGGCAAGCCTCTGAAAAACATTCCTCAGTATATCTCCAGAGCACAGCTGACAGACGAAGTACTCGCAGAGGCAGAAGAGGCGATCAAAGAGGAGCTCAAATCAGAAGGCAAACCTGAAAAGATCTGGGACAAAATCCTTCCTGGTAAACTTGAGAGATTTATCTCTGACAACACAACACTCGACCAGGAGCAGTGTCTGCTTGACCAGAAATTCGTTATGGATGACAGCAAAACAGTTGCTGAGTATTTCGAAGAAAAGTCTGGCGGAAAAGCGAAGATCACTACATTTACACGTCTTGAAGTGGGTGAGGGAATCGAAGTGGAAGAGGAAGACTTCGCAGCCGAAGTAGCCAAACAAATGGCATAAACACTTTTATTTTGCCGCATCTTTGGAGGAGTTTGCTTAGTCACTTACTTTAGAGTAAGCTCCTGCGCAACAACCTCCAAACCTACGACAAACTAAAAGGTTTATAAATTCCTGCTTCACTGCATTTTCAAGGGGCGCGCTTTAGCGTATGCTTCTTCGGCGCAACCCTTAAACCTACAGCAAATCAGAAATTTTCTATATTTTTTAATTTTTAACTTTTAATTTTTATTACTCCCCCAACGAATAAGCTGAATTTTTGAGAGAGCGAGACGAGGCGATATGTACGTGAAAAAATCTGCAGGACTACCCGTAGGTAATTCA
>JALVGO010000110.1 GCA_027029065.1 Sulfurovum sp. | reverse complement strand
CTGGCAGACAGTACACGAAAAGATGTACCTATCCCGGTAACGATCAAAGCGTATGCTGTTGATGACAAAAAGAAAATTGCCGTGGAGAGACATACGGTATTTGTCTATCCCCGTGCAGACCTTCTGAAGAGAAAATAGTATGATGCACACATATGAAGAACCGACACTGGAGCATATAGAGGACTATAATGCTCCCGGTGGTGTGCAGAAACGGTTGACAGTATGGATCGTGATTCTTTCAGGACTTTTGGTAGGTGCGCTGTACGCTTTGGCACAGGCACATGGCAGTGTCAGCGATGCGTTGCCTGTAAAAACAGATATAGTCAAATACTAAAGGAGTTTGTATGGCAAAGGTATTGGTACTTGGAGGCGGGTTTGCCGGTGTTGAGGCGGCGATCTACCTTAGAAAACATGACCTTAATGTAACACTTGTAAGTGATCGGGACTTTTTCTATATTTACCCAACCTCGATCTGGATACCTACCGGTGATGCAACGATGGAGGATGTCAGTGTCCCTTTGGACAAGCTGGCATTTGCACATGGCTTCAAAGTTATTGTAGATCCGGTAACAGCACTGGATCCGAAAGCAAAACGTGTAACACTTGCAAGTGGGCGTGTGTTGGAAGGGTATGACTATATCGTTGTGGCGATGGGGCAGGAGAAGATCGTGCACGAGGGTATGGAGCATACCCTCTCTATCTGCGGAAAACCTGAGGAGGCAACAGCACTGTATGAGCGGTTGGATGCTTTGGTGCAGAAGGGGAGCGGAAAACTTGCTTTCGGTTTTGGCGGCAACCCCAAAGACAGTTCTGCAGTACGCGGCGGTCCTGCCTTTGAGGTGCTTTTCAATGTTCATGACTATCTGAAGAAAAAAGGGCTCCGTGACAAATTTGAGTTGACATTTTTTGCTCCGATGGAAAAACCGGGGCAGAAGATGGGAGAGAAAGCATTGGTGATGATGGATAAGATGTTCGGTATGACAGATATCCGTAAAAAAGTAGGATCGAAGATCACCCGGTTTGTAGAAGACGGCGTACTTTTTGAGGATGGTACAAAACTGGAGTCGGATCTTACCATGTTTATCTCTGCCGGAACGGGTCACAGTATTTTAAAAGCGTCTGGACTGCCTCTGAGTGATGCAGGGTTTGTCGTTACCAATGAATACAACGAGGTGGAAGGTTTTGAGGGTATCTATGCCATTGGTGATTCTGCTTCCCTGATGGGACCAGAGTGGCGTGCGAAGCAGGGGCATGTTGCTGAAGTGATGGCACGCAACACGGCACACAATATCTGGATGGATATTCAGCATATTGATTCCAAAGAGAGCTA
>JALVGO010000109.1 GCA_027029065.1 Sulfurovum sp. | reverse complement strand
GAGGGGATCAAAGTGGCGAGGGTTCAAAAGATCCGTATGTACACGCTGCTTTTCTATACAAGCATAAAAGCGGAAAACATTGAGGTGGAGAAAGGTTTCCACCGATACGTCCCGGCAAAGGTAGAAAAAGTGTGGTTCATTCATACCCTTTTGCATCCTCTGGAGACTTCGGTAACAGCAAAAGGGAGCTTTGGCACAATAACCGGTATGATTGATTTGAAAAAGCACAAAATACATTTGGATGTCACCCATCCGGAAAAACTCGGCATATTGCAAAGAGAGATCAAGAAAAACAAAAAGGGGTGGTACTATGAAACCTCTTTTTAAACCATACTATATCAACCGTATTATTGGTATCCTGCTGATACTACTGCTGTTGAAACTATTGTGGTTCATACTCCAGACTGTATGGCTCTCAGAGGCGGGTGTTGACCATCAGGAACGAAGTGCTTCAAAACCGCTCTACTACCGCATAAAAGTGGCAGAGGACACGGCAGTTATACCCAAACCAAAACCCAAAAATGCCGCTACTATCCGGGATATTAAACTGCTTGCAGTCTACCGGGATGCCCAAAGCGTTGTTGTCACGGTAGAGTATAAGGGAAAAACGAAAGTACTTGGAAAAGGGGAGGCCATCAACGGATATGTTCTGGAGGATGCCGGAAATGACTATGCACTCTTTTCCAAAGACGGGAAAGATTACAGGTTGACACTTTACGATCCCAAGAAAAGCAGTCCCTTAAGCAGTATTACCCCTGTTGTAGAGCAGGTTTCTTCTCCGGATGCAGAGAAGAAGTCCGGAGATGGTGAGATTATAGAAGCCGGTGGCAGACGTATCATCGAAAAGGATCTGCTGACACACTATACCACCCATATTGATGAGGTGTACAAGAATATCGGTATACAGGACTACAGAAAAGACAATAGGCTTGAAGGGTTCAAGGTAACATTTGTCAAACGCGGCAGTCCGTTTGCCAAACTTGGACTAAAAAGAGGAGATATCCTTAAAGCGGTTAACGGACAGGTGTTGACAAGTTACGGTGCCGCGTTTGATATTTACAAACAGATGGATGATATTTCCAATATCACTCTGACCATTCAGAGAGGAAACAAAGAGATGGAGTTAGAATATGAAATTGATTAAACTGTTGCTGGTAGTGAGTCTGCTGTGGGGTGGTATGCTTCATGCTGAAGAAGGGAGGGTCAATGTAAACTTTAGAAACCTCAGTGTCAAGAATTTTATTGAGATGATCTCCAAGGTCACGCATAAAAATATTTTGATAGATGCAGATTTGAAGGGCAAAATCAACTTTGTTTCTCAGGAGCCTATTAAAAAATCCTCGCTGATTCCGCTTGCAAACTCTATTTTGGGAAGCAAAGGGCTTACGATTATAGATCAAGGAGATTTTTTTAAAGTAACGAAAAGTGCTACCGCAGCTGGAGAGGGGCTGGATGTTAGCAGCAATGTTAGGGGTGAGACTATGAAAACGGTTATGTTTCCATTGAAAAACTCCAATGCTGCAGTAATACGTGCCAAAATCAAACCACTACTGCACAGAAACGATAAAGTGATCTCTTTCAAAGAGAACAATGTACTTGCAGTCACCTCAACACCGCGCACACTACAGTCGATCTCCAAACTGATCAATGCCATTGAGAAAAAGGGAGTCAAGCGCTCGACAGTGATTCGATTGAAAAACTCCAGTGTCAAAGATGTGTACAGTAATGCCCAAAATATGGCAAAAAAACTTTTCCCGCAGACGATTGAGAGCGAGAAGGTAGATATCTTTAAGGATGATGCGACCAACTCTATCATTTTAGTAGGGAAGGAGGCAAATAACAGACGGATGATACGCTACATTAAGCAGCTTGATATCAAGGGGGATGATCAGACGCAGAAGATGTATGTGATCCGTCTGAAAAACTCCAACGTTGAAGAGATGGAGAAGATATTGAGCAAACTGGTATCACAGATGAACAATATGGCTGCACAGGTGCGAAAAAAAGGAGGCAAGCCGCCAAGCAAAGCGATGGTAGTTTCCGATGTGGAACGTAATGCGTTGATCATTTTGGCAACAGGGGAGCAGATACGCAACATACGTGAAACAGTCAGCAAGATCGATATTCCGAAAGTGCAGGTGTATGTCAAAGCCCGCATTGTCGAGATCGATACCAACCTTGCCGAACAGGTGGGACTGAAGTATGGTCTTAACGGTGGTGCGATTACCAGTAACGGGCTTTTCACACTGGCAGGGAATCTTGGTGCCAATGCATTGCAGATCTCTCCGGCACTTTTGGCATTTCTCAATACGAACAATGGAGAGTCCTATACCGATGCCAATGGAAATATTATTACCAATAACAACCCTTCCTTTAAATTTGATCCGACCAACAAGGTTTTTGCACTTGGTGCACAGCTGGATCTGCTCAAACGTAATGGTGCGGCACACATTTTGAGTGAACCTTCTATTCTTTGTACCAACAACAAAGAGGCGGAGATCTATGTGGGGCAGACCCGTTCCATTTTGACACAGGCACAGCAGTCTACCACAGGAGATTCCAATGTGATCAACAGCTACAGCCGTGAAGATATCGGGTTGACACTGAAGGTCAAACCAAGACTCTCAAGTAACAATAAGGTCAGCTTGGAAGTAGAGACGGTGATTGAGGATGTGCTCGATAATGAATCTCCAAGTGCCGACCGTCCTACCACAACCAAGCGGGATGTCAAAACCACAGCGATCGTCAATAACGGAGAGACGATCATCCTTGGCGGACTGATCAAAAATGCGGGAGGCAAAGGGATCACAAAAATCCCGCTGCTTGGTGATTTACCAATCCTCGGAAAACTCTTTACCCATACCTCCGATCTTAGCAGGAAGACCAATGTGGTTGTCTACCTTACTCCCTATATCGTCAGAAAAAGCGATGATCTGCAAAAACTCAAAGAGATGCTTGATGAACTGCAGGAGGTGCAACAGGAGTACAATGAATATATTTACAAGACCCTTGAAGGCAAGAAGAAGCATAAAGCGAGCAGACGTATCTCTTCAGGCAGCCAGCCTGCAAGCAGAAGGATTATACAGAAAGAAAAAATATCAGAAACAGCTGATCCGGTAGGGGCGTTCTGATGTTATCATTTCCCCACTTTCAGGATATCGATTTTGAACCGCTTTGGGAGGAGGAAATCAATCACAAGATTGCATTGAAACATAACCTGCTGTTTGCGCTGGTTGATGGAAGGAAGTATGCCATCGTAGAGAAAGAGAGTATAGCAGATGCACTGAATTATTTTGCCAAACTCAATCTCGATTATGCTGTCGCAACGGCAGACAGTGACAGTTTTGAACGTTTGAGGAACAAATTCCTTGAGATTCAGACAGGTTCAGAATTTGAGGAGATGTCTACAACCACAGAGGATCTGATTGAGGTTGAGTCGGATCTTCTTGAGTTTATACGCAACTCTCAGGATCTTCTTTCCAGTGAAGAGTCGGCACCTATCATTAAACTGGTAAACTCTCTCTTTTTTCAGGCACTGCAGAAAGAGGCGAGTGATATTCACATTGAGAGTGGCGAACGTAAAGGGGAGGTACGGCTGCGTATTGACGGCGCATTGAAAAAACACCTTGATCTTGACAAAATGATTATTGGATTGGTGATCAACCGTATCAAGGTTATCTCCAATCTCGACATTTCGGAAAAGAGGGTGCCGCAGGACGGGCGTACCCAGATATCGATTTCTGGAAAAACACTGGATGTAAGGGTCTCTATTTTGCCAACCTACCATGGTGAGCGTGTGGTGATGCGTATTTTGGCACAGAGTGAGCATATTCCGACCCTCGAATCGCTTGGTTTTCAGAAGGATATTACCAAACAGCTCTACAAGCTGCTTACCCATGCACACGGGATGATTCTTGTGACCGGTCCGACAGGTTCGGGAAAATCGACCACGCTC
This sequence comes from Sulfurovum sp., assembly GCA_027029065.1. The sequence goes on along the minus strand of JALVGO010000109.1, from coordinate 398 downwards.
CATGCCTGTCTGCAGCACATCGCAACCCCGGACAAGAATATTATTACGGTAGAGGATCCGGTTGAGTATAATGCCGACAACATTTCACAAATTCAGGTCAACGAAAAAGTCGGATTGACCTTTTCGGCAGGACTGCGTTCTATACTGAGACAGGATCCGGATATTATCATGGTCGGTGAGATTCGTGATTCCGAAACGGCTGATATTGCATTGCGTTCCGCACTGACGGGACACCTGCTGCTCTCTACACTGCATACCAATGATGCCACCTCCTCCCTAAGCCGGCTTATGGACATGGGTGTGGAGAACTTTCTGATCTCCTCTACCCTGCTTGGTGTACTTGCACAGAGGCTGGCAAGAAAGCTCTGTGTACACTGCAAGCAGAAGGTGAGTCTTCC
>JALVGO010000108.1 GCA_027029065.1 Sulfurovum sp. | reverse complement strand
TTCTTGTTGTTGTGATTTGGGTGCTTTGGGGGATCTCAATTTTTGGACTTATTGGTATTAGAAGAGAGAAAACCCTTTATATCTCTATGTGGTATTACATTGCAACTTTCCTTGGTGTTGCTATGCTCTATCTCTTTAACAATATGGAAGTGCCAACATACCTTGTAACTGGTATGGGAGATCCTTTCCACTCAGTAAGTATGTATGCAGGAACAAACGATGCAATGGTGCAGTGGTGGTTTGGGCACAATGCGGTTGCATTTGTTTTTACCGTGCCAATCATTGCGATGATTTACTACTATCTTCCTAAAGAGTCTGGTCAGCCAGTTTACTCATATAAGCTTTCACTCCTATCATTTTGGGGATTGATGTTTGTTTATCTTTGGGCTGGTGGACACCATCTTATCTATTCAACTGTGCCAGACTGGATGCAAACAATGGGTTCAATCTTTAGTGTAATCCTTATTTTGCCTTCTTGGGGTAGTGCGCTTAACATGCTTCTTACAATGAAAGGTGAATGGGGACAACTCAAAGAGAACCCACTTATCAAATTCATGGTGCTTGCATCTACATTCTATATGTTAAGTACACTTGAAGGTCCAATTCAGTCAATCAAATCAGTAAACGCTCTTGCACACTTTACTGACTGGATCCCAGGCCATGTGCATGATGGAACTCTTGGATGGGTTGGATTTATGATTATTGCTGCTATTATGCATATGGCTCCAAGATTTTATAAAAGAGAAATCTATAGCAAAAAACTTCTTGAAATGCAGTTCTGGCTCCAAACTACAGGTATCGTGCTCTACTTCTCAAGCATGTGGATTGCAGGTATCACTCAAGGTATGATGTGGAGAGCGGTGGATCAGTATGGTAACCTTGCATACTCATTTATCGATACAGTGACAGTATTGCATCCATACTATACGCTTAGAGGAATCGGTGGACTATTCTACTTCATCGGTCTATTTATGTGGGCATACAATTTCTATAAAACTATGACAGCGGCTAAAGCGATTGAGAAAGAACCTCAGTTCGCTTCACCGATGGCAGCATAAGGAGGCGTGAATGTTTGGATGGTTAGAGAGAAACCCATTTTTCTTTGCTGTGGGTGTGTTTGTAGTAATCGCTTTTGCTGGGCTTATCGAAATCGTTCCAGATTTCGCCCAGCAGTCTCGCCCTGTTGTGGGAGCTAAGCCTTATAGCCTTTTGGAGCTGGCAGGAAGACAAGTCTATATCAAAGATAGCTGTAATGCTTGCCATTCACAGCTTATTCGACCATTCAAAAGTGAAACAGATCGCTATGGTATGTATTCACTCAATGGTGAGTATGCTTATGATAGACCA
>JALVGO010000107.1 GCA_027029065.1 Sulfurovum sp. | reverse complement strand
CCTCTATATCGATACGGCGCAGCAGTTTTTTATTATCAAGCCTTACCAAGAATGGCAAGTCAGTATAGATCTTCATAAAGCCAGGTTTATACCATTTATTCTTGATAATCTCATACATAACACTCATCGCCAAGAATTGATCAGTCCCAGGCTTAATTGGGATCCAAAGATCTGCCGATTTTGCAGAAGCGTTAAATTCTGGCGTAATAACGATGATTTTTGCACCGTTATATTTACCTTCCCAGACAAAGTGAGCATCTGGAATTCTAGAAACACTAGGATTTGCTCCCCACATAACCGCTGTATCTACCTGATACATAAAATCATAGGTGCACCCTACGTTACCTTCGCCATAAGCTACGGCACTACCTGTAAACATATCTCCCAAGTATGAAGCTGGATAGATCCTATATGCTCCAAGTTGCGTAGAGAATCTAAGAGGTGCACCCCTTCTACCTTCTGTCAAAAGGCCGGTTCCAGCGTGCACCATGATGCGGCCCGGTCCCTTTTTGGGATCAGTCATCGTATCAAAGATCTTTTGTGCAACAATCTCAGCCGCTTCATCCCAGCTGATTCTCTTCCATTTTCCCTCACCTCTTTTGCCAACTCTCTTCATAGGATAGAGGATCCTATCTTTTTCATACATTACTTGAGAGTGTTGAATACCTTTGTTACATCCTCTTGGGTTGAAATCTGGGATTTTTGGGTTGATTCTAGGATACCTTGCACTCTGGTTCTCCCTAGTTACCACTCCATTATTTCCCCAAATCTCCCAAGCACAGTTACCCTGACAGTTTACGCAGTGATAAGCATAACCATGCTCCTCTTTCTTTCCATACGTAAAGCCAAACTCATTGCGATACATCTGCTCAGTATAGGTAGTATTTGGGTAGTTGTGCTTACCATTTTCTACTTTTATTACATCTGTTTTAGCAAATAGGCTTCCACTACTTGCTACCAATGCAGCAGTCGCACTTGAAATCTTTAAAAAGTCTCTTCTTTGCGTATTCATGCACCCTCTCCTTATCGTCTAATAGGTAAGTTCATATCGTTGCCCCACTCATCCCAGCTACCGCTATAGACTTTTGCGTGTGGGTATCCAAGAAGCTTAAGCGCTGTAATAATATCTGAGCCTCTTCCAGTGCCAACTTGACAGTATGCATAGATCTTTTTATCTTTTGTTACACCATAGCGCTTAAACATCTTCTCAAGCTCTTTAAGATCACGAAAGCTTCTTTTGTTTTTAAAGTCTGTGATATTTTTCCATTCAATAAATTTTGCAGTAGGAATATGCCCGCCTCTTGCCACATTATCCATCTTTCTCTCACCAATAATCTCAATCATACTTCTTGTATCAA
>JALVGO010000106.1 GCA_027029065.1 Sulfurovum sp. | reverse complement strand
GGGGGGGTGATCAATAGCAGAGAAAAAGGGCGGGGACTAAATCCTAAATCCTGACCATGATTAGAAACGATACTGCAAATCAACCTGCACCAAATCGCTTCGAATCCGATCGGCTGATGCTCTGCCGTCAAAGCCCTTGGCTTCGTAAAGAAATAGGCAAGCGTTTTAATGTTACTTGTTGATAATGTGTGCCGGAGATTGTAGTGTCCTAATCAACATTCAAAAAGGAGCCAAAAGGCAATTATTCCAGAGGATAAATCCATGGAATAACTCAAGGGCTTATTTGTTACTTTTGGTATCAGTGTTATGCTTTTTTCAAGGTGGTGACTGACCTTTATACTTATCGGAGGATACAACCTCAAAGGATTTAAATTCGAGATAAATAGCTCTTGCGAGTATGCAGTAAGTAACGGTTCATATATCCTTCTCGGTTAGGTGGAATGACCCCTAAGCAGGAGACACTTTTTTACACGCCAATTAGACTATAATAACAGGCAGTAAGGGAAGGTGTTCTACAGGAAGGGAGGAGGTGTTAAGCCTCTTTTTTCAAAATGCGCGGCAGGGTAATGCCTGTTTGTGCCTGGTACTTTCCTTTGCGGTCAGAGTAGGTGGTTTCACACTGCTCATCCCCTTGCAAGAAGAGTACCTGGGCGATCCCTTCGTTGGCATAGATCTTTGCCGGAAGGGGTGTGGTGTTGGAGATCTCGATGGTGATGTGTCCTTCAAATCCGGGTTCAAACGGTGTCACGTTTACGATGATACCGCAGCGCGCATAGGTGCTTTTGCCAAGACAGATAGCAAGCGTGTCTTTGGGCATTTTGAAGTACTCAACAGTGCGTGCCAGTGCAAAGGAGTTTGGCGGTACGATGCAGACATCCCCTTTGAAATCGACCACATTGTTTTCGTTGAAATCTTTGGGGTCGACCACTTCGGCATTGATGTTGGTAAAGATCTTGAACTCGTCGCTGACACGGATGTCGTACCCGTAGGAGCTCAGTCCGTAGCTGACAACCCCTTCTCCGACCAGCCCCTCTACAAATGGGGAGATCATCTCTTCCTTCAATGATTTTTCACGTATCCAGTTATCTGATTTTAGACCCATATATCCTCTTTTTCTATGTTGGTTTCTTATTTGCGCAATATGCGAATATTGGCTTCTGTTTTCATCTTCTTAAAATAGTCTTTGATGGCATTTTCCTGCTGCTGCTGTCTCCAGCGTGCGGCAACTGCCCCCTTTGCAGCCTCGAACGGCATCTGTGTCCGTCCGGACTTTGCGCCTATTTTATAGACAATATATCTGTCTCCCGCATTCATAGGAGCGGTAAATTGCCCTTCGGGTGTTTGCATGAACATGGAGAGCAGTGCCGGGTTCATCCCTTTTGTCTGTTTGGTCATTGTTTTGGCAGTTACCCCTTTTGCCGAACCTTTTGCAATCAGCTTCTTGAGCGCAGACTCTGTTTTTGCGGCATACTCTGTTACCTTGATGGTTGAGGGGATGACAAAAGACTCTTTGTGGTTCTGATAAAAGAGTCTCAGTTCATCATCAGTAGGAGAGGGGAGGTTTTTGGCTACCTTCTCCTGGAAAAACTTTCGCTTTTTCAATGCATCTCTGATGGTGTTGCGGTATTTGCTCCATGAGGTTCCCTGTTGTTGCAGGATCTGCTGCATCTTCTTTACACTGATCCCGTTTTGCTTCGCGATACGGTCAACCTCTTTGTCGATCTCTTCCTCAGCAACGGTGATGTTCTTCATTGCCGCTTTTTGGAGCCTGTCCTGAATGAGCAGATCTATAGCCTCTTTGTGAGAGACACCTGTCTGCTGCTCTACAGCCTGTATCTCGGCAGTTGTGACAGGCTCACCCTCGACGATAAGAGCAATGGCATCAATTGTTCTGGCGTGGATAAAGACTGCCAGTATCAGTAAAAGTAAAATGATGGATTGTTTCATTCTCAATCTTCCAATTCTTGTCAAATTTCAAAAATTATAGCATAAGGATAGACAGAATAAGGTTTTTCGATATAATTATCAACAAATTTGCCAAAAGGCTGGGTTGTGTTCCAAAAAAGTCTGCTTCTCTTCTGTGTGCTGTCTGTTTCCATGGTAAGTGCCGCTGCCAACAACTGTACACCGGTACAGGAGAACAGTGCCGTGGCAAACTGGCAGCAGATCGCTCCGGGCGGATACCATACCATAGCCCTCAAGAGTGACAAGAGCCTCTGGCTTTGGGGACATGGAGATGAAGGGCAGCTTGCCAACGGTACACAGCTACAGACGGTTGGTGACCACTGGAAGCTCTCCCAGGCATTGCCCGATGAGGTACGCAGCAAACTCGACCGCCGCGGTACCTGCCTTGCGTGCCACAAAGAGATGCCAAGTGAAGACCTTGCAGTTTCACTGCTGGTGCACACTGCCAAATATGCCGGCATCAACGTGGATAACAAGATGCACCATACCCTGGTCAACAAGAGTATTCTTATGACAGCATGGATGCAGGTGCTCGGCGGACTGTTTGCCGGGCTGGCAATCACCTACTGGTGGCTTAGAAGAAAACGTAAATAGAGTATTGGGTTATTGTATTGAAAGAAAAAATAAAAAGCTTTACAAATAGCAAAGAAAAAAAAAGATTATTTTCCAATTTTCTCTCTTTAAGTCTATTGCAGGGTGCGAACTATCTGCTGCCTTTGATCACATTCCCCTACCTTGTTAGGGTATTGGGGGTCGAGAAGTTTGGCTTGTTAGCTTTTGCGGGTGCGACTGTGGCGTATTTTAGTATACTCACGGATTATGGGTTCAACCTGACTGCTACACGAGAGGTTAGTATTCATAGGGCAAACCCAGTCAAACTCAATGAAATTTTCAGCAGTGTGATTCTTATAAAACTCTTTTTAATGTGTGTGTCTTTTTTTTTACTTTTGGTTTTGCTTTTTGAATTTGAAATGTTTGGGGCGCATTTTGAGATCTATATTTTGACATTTGGGATGGTCATAGGACAGGTACTCTTTCCTCAGTGGTTTTTTCAGGGAATGGAGCGGATGAAGTACATTACTTTTCTAAACATTACAGCCAAACTTTTTTTCACCATCGCTATATTTGTGTTTATAGACGGGGAAGGTGATTACTGGAAAGTACCGATGTTTAATGCATTGGGGCAAATAAGTGCCGGTTTGATAGCATTTTACATTATTGGAAAAGATTTCAATGTCCGTTTGAAAATACAAAACATATCAGTTTTGAAACATTATGTGGTTGATGGATGGCATATTTTTATCTCCAATATAGCGATCAGCCTCTATACGGTCTCCACAACCTTTATACTTGGGATATTTACAAACAGTACGGTAGTGGGCTACTATGCTATTGCCGAAAAGATAAAAGGGGCGGTGCAGGGACTTCTTAGCCCCACAATGCAAACAGTCTACCCTTACCTTTCCAAAAAACTTAAAGAGAATGTTTCTGAAGGGATGCGTTTCCTTAGACAGACGACTATTTATGTCGGAGGAGTCAGTTTTCTACTCTCTTTGATGCTCTTTGTTTTTGCGCCACAGATCATTCATTTTATAGCGGGAGTAGCGTATGAGAGAAGTATTTTAGTATTGAGAATTATTGCGTTTTTGCCGTTTATTATTGCATTGAGTAATATTTTTGGGATTCAAACCATGCTGAATTTTGATAGGAAAAAAGCCTTTAGCAACATACTGATAAGCGGCAGCGTACTGAATATTTTGCTATCATTGGTTTTGGTACCGCTTTTTGAAGAGGTCGGATCGGCTGTTTCTGTTGTGGGAGTGGAGTTTTGTATAACGGTTGGGATGTTGCTCTATCTGCAAAAAACGGGGATAGATATTATAAAGGGAAATGTGTATGTTTGATTTTATTGTGGTTGGTGCCGGATTTGCAGGAAGTGTGATTGCTGAAAGGGCTGCAAACGTACTTGGTAAAAAGGTGCTTGTGGTGGAGAAACGGGAGCATATAGGCGGGAACTGTTATGATGAAAAAGCATCAGATGTACTGGTTCATCGATATGGTCCGCATCTTTTTCATACGAACAGTAAAGCGGTGTTTGACTATCTTTCCCGTTTTACCGAGTGGGAGTTATATCACCATAAAGTGCTTGCGTTTGTTGATGGTCAAAAAGTACCAATCCCTTTCAATCTCAATACAATGTATGCACTCTTTCCTTTTTCTTTGGCAAATACAATAGAGAAGAAGCTGCTGTCAAAATACGGATATGGTGAAAAGATTCCCATATTGACGTTAAGAAAAGAGAGTGATAAGGATCTGAAATTTCTCTCTGACTTTGTGTATGAGAAGATATTTAAACACTATACCGCCAAACAGTGGGGGGTCAGTCCTGAGGAGATAGCTCCTGAAGTAACAGCCCGGGTTCCGGTAAGCATAAGTAAAGATGACAGATATTTTACCGATAGATATCAGGTTGTGCCAAAAGAGGGGTATACCAAAGTGTTTGAAAAGATGCTGGATCATCCAAATATTGAGGTTATGCTTGGTACCGATTGCAATACGCTGCTGCGATTTGATTTTGGTGAGGGAAAGGTCTATCTCAATGATAAAGTCTTTAACGGAAAGGTTGTCTACACGGGAATGATAGATGCACTTTTTGATTTTAAGTTCGGTCCTTTGCCATACAGAAGCTTGGATTTGGTATTTGAGATAATGAATAGGACCAGCTTTCAGGAAACGGCAACTGTTAACTATCCAAACGATTACGACTTTACAAGGATAACGGAGTTTAAACATATCCACCCTGCTTCAACAGATACGACAGTAATCCTTAAAGAGTATCCAAAAACGTATATTGCAAAAAGAGACCTCCCTTTTTATCCGGTGTTTACCCAACAAAACCATGAGCTTTATGAGAAGTACAAAAAAGAGGCTCAACAGTTTGCAAATGTCATTTTTGTAGGTAGACTTGCAGAATACAGATACTACGATATGGATGATGTCGTTAAACGTGCTTTGGATGTTTTTGAGGAAAAGCTGTATGAATAAACAAGAAAAAGTGTGTGCTGTTGTGGTAACATACAACCGTAAAGCGTTATTGGTGGAGTGTCTAGAAGGGCTTTTGAAGCAGACAAAAGAAATTGCATCCATCTATTTAATAGACAATGCATCTACGGATAAAACAGAAAAGATACTTTTTGAAAAGGGGTATATAAAAGCGTTACCGCCTCAAGATATAGACAGACCATGGGAAAAAACCTGTATTGTTTCTAATTTGACTAATACGGCTACCGTAGCATTCCATTATGTTAAAATGGATAGAAATACCGGTGGTGCAGGTGGATTTTATGAAGGGATGAAAAGAGCCTATGAAAAAGGGTATGCGTGGCTTTGGCTGATGGATGATGATGTTGAACCAAAATCTGATGCGTTAGAAAAGATGTTGCAATACAGAAGCTTTTCGGGGTGTATTCATCCGATTAAAAAATTTACAAACGGAGAATTGTTTCCCTGGAATGGATACATTTGTGACAAATACGGACTGATTGTCCGTGAACGAGAGAACTTTAAAGACAAAGGCTTTAGTATGGTCAATTATGGATGTTTTGAAGGAATGTTGATCTCTCGGGATATTGTAAAAAAAGCAGGATACCCCCAAAAGGAGTTTTTTCTATCTGGAGATGACGCTTATTATGGCTATATGGCTTCAAAATATACAAATGTCATATATACAAACCAAGCAGAGTTTATCAAAAAAATAAAAAAGGATACGAAATCAGATATGTATCTTTTCTATGTAAATAGAAATTTTACCTATTTTTTGATGGAGATATCTACATACAAAACGGTAACTTTGCTGCATAGGGTTGCTATAGCGATTTTACAAAGTGTAAAATACAGAAGTTTATCACCGTTAAAAGGGTTTACGCAGGGCATAAGGGGAGAGTTTGATATACCTTATCATCAATGATATATCAAAAGTCGGAGGATTAAGCCGTGTAGCGATTAATCTTTACTGTGAATTTAAACGGAGTGGATATGGTGTAAAGATTGTAACGGGGCACCTCAATGTTGCAAATGAGTGTTATTATAAAGAGGTAAAAAAGGATATCATCGACCTTGAACTTGAAAGTGTACATAGCCTTTCTGCCAATAAAGTAAAATTGATACAGTGGTACTATATGTTTTACAGAAAATTGAAACAGCAAAATATAAAAAATGCGACAGTGATCAGTATAGAAACGGTTATCAATTTTATAACGGTACTGGCGTTACAGGAGAACAGTAATAGGTTAATAGGAAGTGAGCATACCGCCTTTCAGAGAAGAGGTATAACGCAATTTTTAAAAAAACGTCTTTATCCAAGACTGGATAAACTGGTTGTTTTGACAGAGATTGATCGAGAGTTTTATGAAGCATTTGGTTTGAAAAATGTTGTTGTGATACCAAATTTTATAGAAAATACGCCGGATGTCTCCTCTTTGGTACATAAAAAGATTCTTTTTGTGGGAAGTCTCGAGAGGGTAAAAGGGGTAGACCTGCTTATTGATATTGTAAAAAAATTTGACAATAAAGCATGGTATTTTGTTATCGTTGGCAAAGGAGAGATGCAAAAAGAATTACAAGAACAATTGACAGGATATAATGTTGATATCAAAGGGGAAATACCTGAGCCGAAAGCGTTCTATCTGAATGCGAGTATTTTCATACTTACATCCCGAAAAGAGGGCTTTCCTATGGTGCTTTTGGAGGCAAAAAACTATGGTTTACCCATAGTGAGCTTCGATGTACCGACCGGTCCAAAAGAGATGATAGGGGATGGAGAAGACGGCTTTTTAATTCCTTTTGGAAAGGTAGATATGTTTGTCAAAAAACTGAAAGTACTGACAGGTGATCACAAATATTTACAAAAAATGGCTCAAAAATCAAAAGAGAGTGTTACACGTTATACTCCAGAGAAGGTTATGGAAAAATGGTTCCAGATCATTTAGTAATTTATGTCGATTCGCTTAACAGAGCAAAATTTTTCTCCTGTTTCATGCCTCTGTTTGAACAGTATCACATTACATACCGTTTTGTCACCCATAAACTTTCAGCTTATAGAGTGTTACCCAAAGATCGTACTCTGTTGTTGCGCAATATCAGAGCAGAGCGAGAGTGTCAAGACTATGCTTTTTTGCAAAAAAGTCTTTCAGTTTTAAACAACTACCATACTTTCGATGAGGCAGTGCAGATTGCAAACGATATCTGGGCACAGCTAAAAGAGTTGAAGATCGATATGATGTGGATATGGAACGGAACGACGACGATAGAAAGGGCTTTAGGTGAGTATGTCAAAAGTAAAGGAATACGTACAAGATATTTTGAAATATCCAATATAGAAAATAGGATATTTATCGATCCGTGTGGTATTTCCGGAGAATCGATCCTTTTAAAAAAGCCGGAGATTTTAGACGGGTATGTGTATGATGAAACGGCATTTCTTGATTGGCGGGCATCTTATAGAGAGAAAAAAAAGGAGAGAGGCGGTAAACTCAAAAGCAAAATACCCAGTTACGTTTTTACCGATTTTGCGGGCTATCTGATATATGATCTTATACGGGAGGATAGAAGAAATCCATTAAAGCTTGTACAGCAAAGAGTCTCCAATAACTTTGTACATCTACCATTTGATGAGGTAGATATGGCGAAAAAGTATATTTTACTGCCTCTGCAGGTAGGAAACGACTCCCAAATAAAGCTTTACAGCAATTACAATAATGAGGCAGTGATTCAGGAGGCGTTGACCATAGCCAGAAAGGAGCATGCCGCTCTTTACATTAAACCCCATCCGCGTGAGGAAGATGCCAAAGAGATTGAAGTCATCAGGCATTTTCTGCAAGAGCAGGATGTTTTTTTGGTGAGTGGAGATTTTTTTGAGTTGATTGAAAATGCACATAAAGTTGTCATCAACAATTCGACAGTCGGACTTGAAGCGAAGATTTTTGACAAAGAGGTTGTTGTTTTTGGAGATGCCTATTATAAATATTTTGATAAAGAAAGGGTTAGAAAATATATAATGGGGTATTTGCCAAACATCGTCTACCCGGAGTCAGAGATAGGAGAAGAGATGTTTCTAAAGATTTTTGAGGAAATGGTATGAAGCAGTTTTTTGTCGGTTTTTCCAAATGGGGGCTGTACCTGCTTGATCCGTTTTTTGAAAAAAAAGGACGATACATCGTTTCAACGCTGCATGAAGCCATTGCTCAAGGATTGGACGAGACATCAAGGGTATATATGTATCCGGCAAAAGAGGATATGGAAATAAAAGAGTATTGTAAGAAAAAGAGGATAGCACTCTATTTTGTCGAAGATGGATTTATCCGTTCACTTAGTCTTGGTTCCTCTTTTTTCAAGCCGGCATCTATCGTTATGGACACAAGAGGAATCTATTTTGATCCAACACAGGAGAGTGACCTGGAACACATATTGAATCACAATACGTTTAATGATACCCTTTTGGAAAGAGCCAAAAATCTTACAGATCTTCTTTTGAAAAACAGGATTTCAAAATACAATCATTTGGCAGATAAACAGATATCGGTTCCGGAGAAAAATATTAAGCTGGTGATAGGTCAAGTCGATGATGACATGTCGATAAGAAAAGGAGGATACGGCTTTGACTCGATGAAACTGCTGCAAACAGTCAAAGAGCATGCGACAAAAAAGGACTTTATTTTGTACAAGCCGCATCCGGATGTTGTTTCCGGCATACGAGAAGGAAGTGTCGATGAAAAGAAGTTGTATGCATTGTGTAATTTGATAGTCACAGATGCAAGTTTGGACAGCTGCTTCGATGTTGCCAATGAAGTACATACGATTACCTCACTTTCGGGAATGGAAGCACTCCTTCGCAAAAAAAAGGTCTTTACGTACGGTATGCCATTTTATGCAGGTTGGGGGCTGACAGAGGATCTGCAAAGATGTGATCGGAGGAAGCGAACCCTTTCTATGGAGGAACTGGTCGCGGCAGCATATATAGTGTATCCTAAATATGTTTCGCTCAAAACAGGCAAAAGTGCAACACCTGAGGAGGTGCTGAAGGAGATTAAGGCGCTTAGAAAACGCTATTTTGAAAGTAGCTTTTTCCGTTTTAAAGTCAATATGCTTGGCAAAAGTGCTGTGATGATACGAAAGATACGGGATATTATATGAGAAGTTGCGTGTTATTGTCGGTCTATAAAAACGATCAGCTGAAATTTGTCCAAGAAGCCCTTGAAAGCCTGTATGAACAGTCTTTGAAAGCGGATATTTTGATAAAAATAGACGGAGATATAGACAGCAGACTGGAAGCGTTTTTACAACAGGCGTATGCAGACAGGAAGATTGTTTATCTCTCAAAAAGAGAGGAGAACAAAGGGCTTGCGGTATCACTCAATGAACTGATAGAGGAAGCGCTTGATCGTGGATATGAATATCTTTTCCGAATGGATGCGGATGATGTGTGCAACAAAGAGCGTTTCAAAAAACAGATAGATTTTATGGAGAAAAACAAGTATATTGATGTTTGCGGAACTTTTATCGAAGAGTTTGGAGAGGAAATTGAGTATCATAAAATTGTGAAGTATCCATTATATCACGAAGAGATGTTCCGTTTTTTCAAAAAAAGGGTACCTCTAGCTCATGTTAGTGCCTGTTTTCGCAAGCGGTTTTTTCAAAAAGCCGGATTGTATCCGGTTACATCCCCCACAAATGAAGATACATTGTTGTGGATGAAGGGCTTTGCTGCAGGGTGTCAGTTTGCTAATATCTCGGAAGTCTTGGTACGTGTGCGGGTGGGTAGAGCGTTTTTTGGCAGAAGAGGCGGTCTAAGGAAGGCATGGTATGACTTGCAAGATAGAATCTTGGTTATAAATGCATTAAGATATAATAAACGGTACTATTTTTATGCTTTTGCACTGTTTTTTGTCAATATGGCACCGTCAAAATTGAAACAATTTTTATATAAGAGGTTACGATGAAAAAAAATGAATATAACATGAAGCAGGTTTCTGTTTCTCAACTGTTTGGATTGATGCTGATTGCCTATATTTTTAGTTTTGCTATCCGGTTGATTTGGCTAAACTGGGCATCGGGTCATCCTGAATTTTTTTGGAACGGGCAGTTGATGATCAATACCAATGACGGATACTTTTTCGCCTCAGGTGCGCAGCATGTGTTGCAGGGGGTACATGATGCCAATCCGCGTATTCCCGATATGTGGGCATACGGTACGGTAGCGTTTACAGCGCTGTTGGCAAAAATAACACCTTTTGCTCTTGAAACCATTATACTCTATCTACCAGCTGTTATCTCAAGTCTTGTCGTTGTTCCTGTCATACTCATTGCGCGACTGTACGGTAAAACCGTTTGGGGATTTTTTGCCGCACTGCTTGGCAGTATTGCATGGAGTTACTATAACCGTACGATGATAGGGTATTACGATACCGATATGTTCTCTGCTATGGCTCCCATGTTTATTCTCTATTTCCTGATGAAAAGTACACATGACTTCAATCTCCGATCAGCACTACATGCGGCTGTAGCCATTGTAGTCTATCCGTTCCTGTATGAACAGGGGCAGGCGATTGTCTATGCGATGGGGATTATTTATGCCCTATATATGGTCTGGTTTCATCATGCAGAAAAAATGACCTATGCCTCCTTACTTTTGGTGTTTCTGTCACTAATACCACTACAGGTACTTGGTATTCCCACCCCTTATCATTATATTATGAGCATTATTTTGGTATTGGCTCTATACCGTTGGTTGCAGCAAAAAAGAGACATGATGAATATCAAGACATTAATAATCGCAAGCGGTATCTTCTTTGTACTCTTTTTGTTTATGGGCAATGTGTTTGGACTTATCTGGGCTAAAGTATTTAGCTACGTGGAGACGGGTACCTCTGATACAGGGTTACATTTCTATGCGGTCAACCAAACGGTTCGGGAAGCAGGGAAGATACCGTTTTTCCTGGTACCGGGGCAGTCGTGTATCTCCCAGCGGATGAGCGGTTCGGCAATAGGGTTTATTATTTCCGTTATCGGATACATACTGCTGGTAATACGGAAACCGGCATTTCTTCTAGCGCTTCCTCTCATTGGTATCGGTATCTTTGCCCACTGGGGAGGACTGCGCTTTACTGTGTATGCCGTGCCGGTCGCTGCTCTGAGTGCAGTCTATCTTTTTGATGTTGTTGGAGATTTTTTCAAAGACAGGCGTATCAAATACGCATTGATGGCGGTGGCAACTGCTGCTATGATCTATCCAAATATTACACATATTATCGGTTACAAGGTACCGACAGTATTGAACAAAGCAGAAGTTGAAGATTTGGTCAAGCTTGACAAAATGGCTTCCGGGAAAGACTATACCATTGCATGGTGGGACTACGGATACCCTATCTGGTACTACTCCGATACTTCCACGTTGATTGATGGAGGAAAACACAATAATGACAACTTTATCGTCTCAAAAATCATGCAGACCGACTCTCCTCAGCTTGCTGCCAATCTGGCAAGAGTTGCTGTAGAAACCTATGTTGATTCAAACTATTCCATTATCACGAATACGCTGTTTAAAAACGGAGAGAAGGATCAGGCAGATCCCAATGAGCTGTTAGCAAAACTGGAAAACGGTACTTACCCGCTTCCAAAAAAAACAAGAGATATCTATTTGTATATGCCCTACAGGATGCTCAATATCTTTCCTACCGTATCGGTTTTTGGCAATCTTGATTTGACAACGGGCAAACCTGAGCGAAAATTTGCTTTTTATCCAACAAGGGCAATTCGAAACAACAATGGTGTGCTTGCCTTCTCAAACGGCATTGGATTTGATACTCAAAAAGGGGAACTGCTTTTTGGAAAGCAACGGGTACCAGTAAGATATTTTATGATTACCGAAAATAGAAAGAATGGTGAAACTTCAGTTCAGGCACAACGGTATCATCCTACAGGAGCCTATATTGTGATCT
This sequence comes from Sulfurovum sp., assembly GCA_027029065.1. The sequence continues at coordinate 511 of JALVGO010000106.1, read as the reverse complement.
ATATGAAGAGCTATGGTCAATTTGTGATCATGGATATCGATACATTCAACTCTATGTATGTGCAGATGTTTATTATGGGTAAATATGATAAAAATCTGTTTGAGCTTGTGGTCTCTTCTCCATACAGTAAGATATACCGATTGAAAAAATAGATGCTGACACGCAGGGAACGCATAGAAAAACGTCTGTTTGACATAATCTTTGCCATCGTTGGGATTGTCGTAACACTGCCTGTGATATTCATTGCATGGGCAGTGGCTTCTGTAGAAACCCGAAGTAACGGACTTTTTGTACAAAAGCGTATCGGGCAGCATGGCAAGCCGTTTTATGTGTGGAAGATCAAGACGATGAAACCGGTTTTGGGAGTGAAAAGTACTGTGACGATAAGCCAAGACCGCCGTATTACCAAAAGCGGTGCCTTTTTCCGGAAAACAAAGATCGATGAACTGCCACAGCTTTTTAACGTATTGTTCGGGCAAATGAGTTTTGTCGGACCAAGACCGGATGTACC